>NZ_AJQE01000092.1 GCF_000261685.1 Bradyrhizobium genomosp. I (2014)
TGGAGATCTGCTCGGCCACGACTTCGGGACGGTCGACGGTAAAGTGCTGCGCGAGCTCAGCGCGAATGCCCTTCGAGATCGAGGTCATGTCGTCGAAGCTTTGGGCGCCACGGAAATAGAGCCAATGCCATAGCTGCTGCACGCGCATCTTGCGCTGTGCCGGCGCGACACCGATCTCGCCGAGGCGTTCGGCAAGCTCGGCGCGCGACAAGCCGATCAGCGACGGCTTTGCCGGCGGCACATAGGTTTCGAGCGGAGTCTTCTCCACCAGGATTGCGTTGTGCGGCTGGGTCGACGGTTGCATTGATGGGCCTGATTGCTGTGGTCGTTCCGGGACGACGCGAAGCGACGAACTATGGTGCACAATTGCGCACCTGAGAACCTCGAGATTCCGGGTCTGGTCCTTCGGACCATCCCGGAATGACGGAAGAAAGCCTGGAACCGGCCCTATATAGCAACCGGAACCGCCGATTGCGACCTTATCGGCCGCAGCCTTAACGTCGGAAATCTTACCGTCTGCAGTCCTGAGCGATCTTGTCGAGCGCCTGGGACAGGCCCTTCAGCGAAAACGTGTCGGTCGTCTCCGTACCCTTGGCCGAGACGCCCTTGACGACGAGATCGGCGGATTTACGCATGGCTTCGACCATCCGCTCCTCCTCGGCCGCGTTCTTGATCCAGAGGCCGTCGCCCTGCGTGTACATCGCGAAGGAGGCGCCGCCGACTTCGACGGTCGATTCCGAGCCCGGCTTCAGCGCGTAGCCGATCATCACCGAAACTTCGTTGTTGACCTTCTCCGCCGGCCGGGTCGAGACGAACGCATAGGCGGGATCGCGCGGCCGATTCGGCGGATTGGTCTTCGACGATGAAGGCTTGGCCAGTGCGAAGCAGACCTTCTTGCCGTTAGGCGTCGCCGAATAGGCGCCCCAGGTGCCGAACTGGCCGATCAGGGTCGGCTCGGCACCGCCCGCAACCGCCGCGGGCGAGACTGCCGGCTTGCTCTCGGGCTTTGCAGCCGACTTCGCAGTCGTATGGGCCGATGGCGCGGCCGGCTTTGGTGTCGCCTCTTTTGGAGCAGACTTGTGCGCCGGTTGCGCCCGCGCGGAATCGGCGATTCCCCCGGCCATGACGCCAGTCATCAAAGCTAAAATCAGCACCCGCCACATGCCGCAGTGGTTCCCTCAATATTGTGACTGGAAGATGGCCCGACCGCGCGTTGTCCCCGGGCAGGGATAGCCGGGAAAGTCCAATTTGGGAAGGCAGTTAGCGGCAGCCGCGGCGGCTAGGCCTTGGATCGCGCGGCGCGTTGCTCGGCCCACTGCGTCTCGGTCCAGCCGAGCAAATCCTCGGCGCCGGAACTGCGCAAATGCGCGCCACCGTCGATCACCACCATCTCGCCATTGATGTAACCGGCGCGGTCCGAGACCAGGAAGCTGGCGAGATCGGCAAGCTCGCCGTGCTCGCCGGTGCGTCCGAGCGGGTTGCGCGCGGTCCAACTTTCGTCGCGGCCTTCGGGACGTAGCTGCCCGGATGCGCCGGCGGTCGGAAACGGACCCGGCGCGATCGCGATGGTGCGGATGCCCTTCGGGCCCCACTCCACCGCAAGGCTCCTGGTCATCGCCAGCAGGGCGGACTTCGCCATCGCCGACGGAACCGTGAAGGCGCGGCCTGTGATCGTGGAGGTCGATAGAATCGACAGCACGACGCCGCCACGCCTGCCATCGATCCAGCGTTTGCCGGCGGCGAGCGTGCAATACATCGCACCATGCAGCGTCGGCGCCAGGATCGCATCCGCGGCACGGAAGGAGAGCTGCTCGCTCTGTGCGATGAAGGTCGCGGCAGCATTGTTGACGAGGACATCGAGTGGCGCTTCGCGCCAGATCTCATTCATCATGCCATCCACGGCGGCGCCCTCGCGAATGTCGCAAGCGATGGTCGTGACCTTGCCGCCAGTCTGTGCGCGCATCTCGCGCGCGGCAGCTTCCAGCCGATCGAGCTTGCGGCCGCAGATCACGAGTTCGGCGCCGAGCGCGAGGAAGCGACGGCCCATCGCAGCGCCGAGGCCCGAGCCGCCGCCGGTGACGAGGATGCGCTTGCTCTCGAGCAGGCTTGTTTCAAACATCGTTTGAATCCTCCATCCTCTTCTTGCTCCGTCATTGCGAGACTATTTCCGCGAGGCGGACTCTGGATTGCTTCGCTTCGCCCGCAATGACGAGGATAGGCCGGAGCCTAGCCTCAGACAAAGAATCCCGATTGTCGGGCCGCGCCAAATCCGGCAGAAACGGCCAAACCATAATTCCACTCGAAACACTCCAAGGTGCCGCCATGAAAGCCATCCTCTGCTCGCAATATTGCCAGCCCGACGATCTCGTGCTGGCCGAGGTGCCGGATCCGGTGGCAGGTCCCGGCGAGGCCGTGATCGCGATCAAGGCGGCGGCGCTGAACTTCTTCGATCTCCTGATGATCCAGGGCAAGTACCAGATCAAGCCGCCGTTCCCGTTCTCGCCGGCGGCGGAAGTCGCGGGCGTGATCGAGAGCATCGGCCCTGACGTCACCGACCTGAAGGTCGGCGACCGCGTGGTGGCATCCTGCGGCCACAACGGCGCACGCGAGAAGATCGCGCTGCCGGCGGCGTCGATCGTGAAAATCCCCGACGATCTCGACTACGACCGCGCTGCCGGCATCATCATCATCTACGGCACCGCGCTGCATGCGCTGGAGGATCGCGCCAGTCCGAAACCCGGCGAGACGCTCGCGGTGCTCGGCGCGGCCGGCGGCACGGGCCTTGCGGCCTGCGAGCTCGGCAAGCTGATGGGCCTGAAGGTGATCGCCTGCGCCTCGTCGGACGAGAAGCTCGAATTCGCCAAAGCTCATGGCGCCGAGCTGACGCTGAACTACGCCAGGGAAGATCTGAAGGAAGGCCTGCGCAAGCTCACCGGCGGCAAGGGCGTCGACATCATCTTCGATCCGGTTGGTGGTACTTACGCCGAGCAGGCGCTGCGCTCGATCGCCTGGGAAGGCCGCTTCCTCGTCATCGGTTTTGCCGCCGGCGACATTCCAAAAATGCCGTTGAACCTCGCACTGCTGAAGGGCTGCGACATCCGCGGCGTGTTCTGGGGGGCCTGGACCCGACTCAACCCGGCCAAGAACCGCGCCAATCTCGAAAAGCTCGTGAAGTGGACCGCGGAAGGAAAGATTTCATCGCATGTCGACCGCACCTTCCCGCTGGCCCAGACAGCGGAAGCGCTGAAGGTGCTCGCGGGACGCCAGGCCATGGGCAAGGTGATCCTGCATCCGTGAGGATGTGGGGCGTCGCTCAGCATCCACAGCCGTCATCGCTCGCCAACCATCACCGGTAAAATTGTGGTGCATTCCGCCGCCTCGCCGTAATCAAACCCAAATATCTCCAGATTCGCGCAAACCGCCGTCGTCTTTTGGGCTGAATCGGACGGCGATTTACCGGTTCCAGTTTGCGGGGCACTTCTGGACAACAACAAGAAGACTAAAGCCGGGAATGCCCCTGCGTTGCGTCAGTAATGGGGAGCATCACCATGGAGACGACGGCCCACCGTTTGTCGAGGGAATCGAGCGCGTTCGACTCCAATCGAGCCGCATCACATCCGCAGACAGCGTCCTTTGTCCGTGCGCGCGCTGCACGGGTGGATCTTTCGCAGGACGAGGCAGTTCCACTGTTCCTGTCCGATCCGCTCGGGGCGCCGGACCCCAGCGAATATGCGCCGGTGAAGTTGCGCTCCAGAATTGTCCCGCGTGTGCTCGCGGCGGTTCTGGCGGCATCCACCCTTGCAGTCCTGATCACGCTATTTCAATCCGACTTTCGCGGCCTCTTCGCCGCCAATGCCGGTAGCTGGATTCGCATCGTGGCTGACCAGGCCATGGCGTCAGCCAGCGCGCCGGCCATACCGCAGACCCCGCCCGAGAATGCGGTCCGCGTGAGCGATACGAGGCAGGCAAGCGCCGACACGCAGGCTCTCCCTGCACCGGCAACGCCGAGCCGCGAGGCGATCGCGACCGCCTATCAGACGGCGCTGCAAGCCCAGGCGCCCGCGCCCGTTGCGGCGCCGCCAGCACCGCCTGCGCCGCCTCCGCCCGCCAAGACGCTCGATGCCGACACACTGGCCGGGCTGATGACGCGCGCGAAGAGCCTGCTCGGTGTCGGCGATATTGTTGCGGCCCGCCTGCTGCTCGAACGCGCGGCCAATGCACAGGACGCGACGGCTGCGTTCATGCTGGCGCAGAGCTATGACCCGGTCGTGCTGGGCACCAGCGACTCCCGGCGCATCGCCGCTGACGCGACCGCCGCGCGCGACTGGTACCAGAAGGCCGCGATACTTGGATCGGCGGAGGCGCGACAGCGCCTCGCCCAGCTCTCGAACTAGACCATTTCAGGGGACATCATGCGTAACGCTTTGGGAATGGCGCTGGCCGCCTTCATGACCGTCTGTGCCTTCACGGCGCGCGCCGAGCAGGCCGAATACGATCCAGCCAAGGTCTCGGACGGCCTGAAGGCCATCTTCCAGTTCGGCTCGACCTCGACAAAACAGGCGCTGAACGCCAACACCGTCACGCTGATAACGGGCACGATCGGCGGCACCTATGTGCAGTTCGGCGCCGACCTTGCCTCCGTGCTCGACGACGGCAACAAGATCCGCGTGCTGCCGATCGTCGGCCGCGGCTCGGTGCAGAGCGTTGCCGACATCCTGTTTCTGCAAGGCGTCGATCTCGGTATCGTCCGCGCAGACACGCTCGACTATCTCGAGCGCAAGGGTTTTGCCAAGGACATCAAGCGGCAGTTCACCTATGTGACCAAGCTCTACAACGAGGAGATGCAGGTGATCGCGCCGAAATCGGTCGCGACATTGAAGGACCTCGAAGGCAAGACCGTCAGTGTCGACCTGCCGAATGGCGGCACCTTCGTCACCGCGCTCACCGTGTTCGAGCGGCTCGGGATCAAGGCGAAATTCGTCTATGTCGAACAGCGCATCGCGATGGAGAAGCTGAAGGCCGGCACGATCGACGCCGTCATCGTGGTCGGAGGCAAGCCGTACAAATCGGTCTCGACCTTCGCCAACGACGGCCGCTTCCATCTCGCGAAGGTCGACTATGAAAGGCCGCTTCAGAGCGACTATCTGCCCGCGACGCTGACCGCCAAGGATTATCCGAACCTGATCCGGGAAGGCGAAAGCGTGGACACGATCGCCGTGCCTGCGGTGCTCGCGGCCTATAATTGGGCACCCAACACCGAGCGCTATCGCAAGCTCGCGCTGTTCGTGGACGCGTTCTTCACGAAATTCACGGCGCTCCAGAACCCGCCCTTCCATCCCAAGTGGAAGGAGGTCTCGCTGGCGGCGCCGCTGTCAGGATGGAACAGATTGCCGGTGGCGCAGCACTGGCTCGACAAGCACGGCATCGAGCCGGTGACACGGCAGCGCTTCGAAGCGTTTTTGAAGCAGAGCCCTGCGGCCGCGCAGGTGTCCGACGCGGACAAGGAAGCGCTGTTCAAGCAATTCCAGGCGTGGGACGCGGCGAACGCGCGGGCGCAGGCGGGGCCGAAGTAGCGGTTGTCGCTGCGAGCAATGGTGTCGCAAGCGCCATCCACACTCAGCCGTCATCGCCCGGCTTGATCGGGCGATCCAGCACTCCGAAACAGCAGTGATTGAACTTAAAGCCGCGGCGTACTGGATTCCCCGCCTTCGCGGGGAATGACAGCGGAGTGTGTAGCCGCGACATGCTTCGCCGAAGACACCTATTGCGCCGCCTCCCCCTCGTCCACCCCACGCTTCAGCGCGGCGCGGGCGGCCTCGCGATGCTCGTTGGTGATGTGGCCGGCGACCATGCGGATGGCGGTGGCGAGAACGGCGGCGTCATCGGCGAAGCCGAGGATCGGCATCACATCCGCGACGAAGTCGAACGGCAGGACGAAATAGGCGATCGCTCCTAACAGCGAGGCCTGGACGTGGCGCGGCGTCCGCCGGTCGAACGCGCAGTAATAGGCGGCAAGCAAATCTTCCGCGAACGGCAGCTGCGCGGCGACACGCTTCAGCTTGCGCCAGAAGCGACGGCGCACGCTCTCGCGATCTTCCGCGAGCCGATCGGCCGGCTCGAACCCGACGCTGTGCTCGGCAGCCATGCTCAAGAACTCCCCGTTCTGCCGGAGGCGGAGGGTCGTCCCGTCCCGGCTGATCACAAGATGGGGATCCGGCCCTTCCCCGCAAGACGCGAGCCTTGTGTCAGCCCGCGATGGCGTTCATCGCCTTGGCCAGCGCGACGTCGAGCGCGGTGACGCCGCCGGCGTCGTGGGTCGACAGCACCACCTCCACTGTCTTGTAGACGTTGCGCCATTCGGGGTGATGATCCATCTTCTCGGCGGCCAGCGCAGCGCGGGTCATGAAGCCGAACGCAGCGTTGAAATCCTTGAAGACAAAGGTCTTCCCGATGGCGTCGCGGCCTTGGACTTCAGTCCAGCCCGGTAGTCCGCCCAGCGCCTGCTTGCGCGCCTCCGCCGCGAGCCGTTCTGCCATGGTTCTCTCCGTCCTTTAAAGCGCGATGAGATTTGGATGAATCGTCGTCGCGCTTTAGGTTGTTGTTTAAGCATGATCTTTTCGGAAAACCGCTGCGCACTTTTCCGGATCATGCTTAGAGGAACTTTACTCTAACACCGCGCCGGCGCCCGGGTTCATACGGGATTCCTGCATCCGCTAACCATGACGGAGATGTAACCCCGCCGGGCAGGAAATTTGCTACAATTGCCCAACTAAATCGCCGGCCAAAGATGAAATTGAGCCTGAAGCGCCTGTTTGGGAGATCGATGACCGGGGGATTGGACCTGGCCGAAGCGCCCCCTCCGCCTTCGCCGCGATCCGCGGCGCGGAAGACGGCGCTCGTGTCTCTGGCACTCGTGCTTGCGATCGTCGGCGCGCTCGCCGGCGGATATTACTTCGCGATGCGCCCGGTGACGCTCAGGATCGCAGTCGGCCCTGCCAACAGCGATGACGTCAAGGTCGTGCAGGCGCTGACGCAGGCGTTCACGCAGACCAAGGGCCAAGTGCGGCTGCGACCGTTTCCGACCGAGGGCGCCACGGCCAGCGCCAATGCGCTTGCGGAAGGCAAGGTCGATCTCGCCATCGTACGCGGCGACGTCGACGTGCCCAAGAACGCGCAGGCGGTCGCGACCCTGCGCAAGAACGTGGTGGTGCTTTGGTCCGTGCCGGGCAAAGGCAAGAAGCGGGGCCCGAAGATCACCAAGATCGCACAGCTCGCCGGCCATCGCGTCGGCGTGGTTGGCCGCACCCAGGCCAACGTCAATCTGCTCAAGGTGATTCTCCAGCAATACGGCATCGATCCCGCCAAGGTCGAGATCGTGCAATTCCCCGCCAACGAAGCAGCCGAGGCGATCAAGGCGCGGAAGGCGGAGGTCTATCTCGCGGCCGGCCCCGTCAACAGCAAGATCACGGCGGATGCGATCGCCGCCTCCACCAAGGATTTCGGCGCGCCCACCTTCCTCGCGATCGATTCGGCGGACGCGATCGCGCAGAACCATCCGGTCTACGAAGCGTCCGAGATTCCCGCCGGCACCTATGGTGGCTCGCCCGCACGCCCGGAGGACGAGGTCAAGACCATCAGCTTTTCGCACCATATCGTGGCGCGCAAAGGCGTGTCCGAAACCACCATCGCGGCGTTCACCCGCCAGCTGTTCGCCGTGCGGCAGCAACTGGTGACGGAATTCCCGCTCGCGGCGAAGATCGAAACGCCCGATACCGACAAGGATGCGGTGATCCCGGTGCATCCGGGTGCGGCCGCCTTCGTCGACGGCGAGGAAAAGACCTTCCTCGACAAATACAGCGATTACATCTGGTGGAGCCTGATGGCGCTTTCCGCCATGGGCTCGATCGGCGCCTGGTTCGCCGGTTATCTGAAGAAGGACGAGCGCGACAGCAACAGTCATCTGCGCGAACGCCTGCTCGACATGATCCCGGCGGCGCGCAAGAGCGAGACGACCGAAGAGCTCGACCAGATGCAGGCCGAAGCCGACGATATCCTGCGCGACACGCTGCGCTGCTACGATCACGGCGCCATCGAGGAAGGCGCGCTCACCGCCTTCAACATCGCGCTCGATCAGTTCCACGCCGCGGTCGCCGACCGCAAGGCGGTGCTGATAAGCCTGCCGCAGAACCTGCAGCGCGCAGGCGTGCAATTCCGGGCTGCCGGCAACGCGTAAGAGCTTGCCAGCGTTATTGCTGCGTCACATTGTCTCTATATAGCTTTGTCGTTATTCCGGGATGGTCCGAAGGACCAGACCAAAGGTGCGCAATTGCGCACCGGGGAATCTCGAGATTCCGGATTCGCGCCTCGCGCGCTCCGGAATGACAGCGAGAGGTGCGCGAGCCAGCCATGAACATCAAATTCTCCCGCCGCCGCTTCCTCGCCACCAGCGCCGGTGCGCTCGGCATGATCGCGATGCCGTATCTCTCGCGTGCGGCAGATCGGCCGGCGGTCACTCATGGCGTGCAGTCCGGCGACGTCACCGTCGACGGCGGCGTGGTGTGGGCGCGCGCCGACCGGCCCGCACAGATGCTGGTCGAGGTGGCGACGACTGATACGTTCAGGGATGCCCTTGCGCTGCCGCCGATCGCGGCGCTCCCCGAGACCGACTTCACCGCAAAGATGCTGCTTGAGAACCTGCCGGGCGGACAGGATATCTTCTACCGGGTCCGCTTCCGTGATCTCTCGCACAGCGCTGTCGAGGGGGAGCCGGTGACCGGCCGCTTCCGCACCGCCCCGGCCGACCGCCGCGACGTCAGCTTCGTCTGGGGCGGAGACGTCGCCGGGCAAGGCTGGGGCATCAATCCGGACGACGGCGGCATGTTCACCTTTTCGGCGATGCGCAAGCACCGGCCGGATTTCTTCCTGCATTCCGGCGACACGATCTATGCCGACGGCCCCATCCAATCGGAGGTGAAGCTCGCCGACGGCAAGATCTGGAAGAATCTGACCATCCCGGAGAAGGCCAAGGTTGCCGAGACGCTGGACGAGTACCGCGCCGCGCACAAATACAATCTCACCGACGACAATCTCCGTGCCTTCAATGCGGAAGTGCCGATCTTTGTGCAGTGGGACGACCACGAGGTGACCAACAACTGGTCGCTGTCGAAGGACTTGCCGGCCGCCTACAAGGTGCGCGACATCTCGCTGCTCGCGGCCCGCGCGGGTCGCGCCTTTCACGAGATGTACCCGATGCGCGAGAGCATCACCGAGCCCGGCCGCGTCTATCGCCAGATCGCCTACGGCCCGCATCTCGACGTGTTCATGCTCGACGAGCGCAGCTATCGCGGCCCGAACGGCGCCAATCTCGACACCGCTTACGGTCCCGCCAGCTACTTCCTCGGCCCGGACCAGATCGCCTGGCTCAAGCGCGGTCTGTTGAATTCGCGCGCGACATGGAAAGTCATCGCGTCGGACATGCCGATCAGCCTGATTGTCTCCGACACGCCGAAGGGCGGCTCGGAAGCCATTGCGCAGGGCGACGGTCCGGTGCGTGGCCGCGAGTTCGAGATCGCCGACATCCTGCGCTTCATCAAGATGGCGCCGATCAGCAACACGGTGTGGCTGACGGCTGATGTGCATTACGCCGCCGCGCATTATTACGATCCGAACAAGGCGCAATTCCAGGAGTTCGAGCCGTTCTGGGAATTCGTCTCGGGCCCGCTGCATGCCGGCACGTTCGGTCCGAACGCGCTCGATAACACCTTTGGCCCCGAGGTGCGCTTCGTCAAGGCGCCGGGCAAGGACAGCCAGAACCTACCGCCGTCCGCTGGCATGCAGTTCTTCGGTCACGTCAAGATCGACGGCGCATCCGGCCGGATGACGGTGACCCTGCGCGACCGCGCCGACGTGGCGCTGTGGTCGACCACGCTCGATCCGAAGCAAAGCTGATCGCTAATTGGCGGCCCGTATCTTGAGCGCCGCTTCCAGCGCGTCGCTCGAACACGGCTTCTGCAACCGCGGCCGGCCTGCCAATTCGGGCGGAATGCGCGCCTCGGCGCCGTAGCCGGTGACGAAAACGAACGGAACCTTCAGCGCGATCAGCCGTTCGGCGATCGCGAAGCTGGTCTCGCGGATCAGTTCGACATCGAGCAGCGCGAAGTCGGGCGTACGCTTCGCGATCGCGTCCAGCGCCTGGGTCACCGACCCGACGGTCCGGACACCGATCACACCAAATCCGAGCAGACGGTCCTCGAAATCGATCGCGATGATCGGATCGTCCTCGACGATCAGAACATCGGCTGGGCCGCTC
>NZ_AJQE01000093.1 GCF_000261685.1 Bradyrhizobium genomosp. I (2014)
TGGAAAGTGCGGGTGCCATGATCGCATCTTGCGTTGGGGTTCTAGGATCAGGACTGCCGCGACACGATGCCCGCGCGTAGCGCATCGAAGGGTTCCCGGAACGAAACTCACCACATCATCGTTCTTCAGTCTGTCCACTTGTGCACACAGGACATGGACGGAACTCGCTAAGCTGGAGGAAGGACAGGAGTTCACGATGGATGCGCGCATCGGCAAAGTCACCGAGGTCGAGAGCCGGCCGGCCAACAATCTGCTGCGGCGTTTGAGCCAGGCCGACTACACCCTCCTTGCGCCGCACGTGACTTTCGAAGACTCCGCCGCGGGCCAATTGCTCTACAATCCCGGCGACGACGTGCAGGTCGTCCACTTCCCCTGCGGGCCGTCGCTCGCGACATTCCTCGTCCCCAATGAGGACGGTCGCGACGTCGAAACCATTCTGGTTGGCCGCGAAGGCGCGGTGGGCGGCATCGTCAGCGAGGGATTCCTGCCGGCCTATACCCGGATCTGCGTGAAGTTCGGCGGGCCGTTTGCGCGCATTCACGTTGCCAAGCTGGAAGCGGCCAAGCTGCGCTCGGCGTCGCTGCGCAACATCTTCGCCCGCTATGCCGATTGCTTGCTGGCCCAGATCTTCCAGTCGACCGCCTGCAACGCGATCCATTCGATAGAACAGCGCACCGCCAAATGGATCCTGGCGGCGATGGAGCGGACCGGCGACGAGACCAGTGTGCCGCTGACCCACGAACAACTCGCGACGCTGCTCGGGGTCGGGCGCAGCTATGCCAGCCGCGTGCTTCAGTCGTTCAAGGCGGAACGGATTCTCGACACACGGCGCGGTTCGATCTTGGTTCGCAGCCGCGATGGCCTGAGGCTTCGCGCCTGCCTGTGCAACGATGCCGTGAAGATGCATTTCGAGGAGGTGCTGCGCGGCGTCTATCCGACCGAAGAACGTGAGGCAGGGTAGCGGCTCTTGCTTCCTTCCTTCTCCCCTTGCTGGAGAAGAGGCGCGCGCAGTGCGCGCGTCGGATGAGGGATTCTGTCCGCGAGCTCGCCTTGGCGCGAGAGACCCCTCACCCCAATAAGCTTGTGGCCAGTGCTGCCCGGCCTCTGCGCCCTGCTGTTCGGCGGGGCCTCGGTGATCGAGGGGGGGAAGATCGATTCCGACATCGCACCGCTGGTCTTCCTGGTGCTGGTCGTCGGCATTGGAGGCGCCGTCCTGATCTGGGCGCGATCAAGCGGCGAAGGCCCCCGCCCATCCCGGAACCCAGCCCTAAGCCCCGGGAATCCCCGGACAAAATTCAGTCAACCAACCAGCAAAGAACACATTGTTTTTTGGCGGTTTTTGCATATATTGCGCCGCAAACGCGTAGGGTGCCCGGTCGAGCTGACCGGGCTTCCTTTTTGGGCGAAGCAGGCCCCGTTTTCCACGTTTCCAGCGTTGTCCGTGAAGAGGTCCCGGTCTGACCGGCGAGATCGCGCTTAACCCATTGTTCGACCGCAAAGAAGCTCACACATGAACCTTCGCAACGTCGCCATCATCGCCCACGTCGACCACGGCAAGACGACCCTGGTTGACCGCCTCCTCCAGCAATCCGGCACGTTCCGCGAGAACCAGAAGGTGACTGAGCGCGCCATGGACTCCAACGACCTGGAGCGCGAGCGCGGCATCACCATCCTGGCCAAGGCGGCCTCGGTGCAGTGGAAGGACACCCGGGTCAACATCGTCGACACTCCCGGCCACGCCGATTTCGGCGGCGAGGTCGAGCGCATCCTGAACATGGTGGACGGCGCGCTGGTGCTGGTGGACGCCGCCGAAGGCCCGCTGCCGCAGACCAAGTTCGTGGTCTCCAAGGCGCTCAAGGTCGGCCTCAAGCCGATCGTCGTCATCAACAAGGTCGACCGCCCCGACGCGCGCCCGACCGAGGTCATCAACGAGGTGTTCGACCTGTTCGCGGCGCTCGACGCCAGCGAGGAGCAGCTCGACTTCCCGATCCTCTACGGGTCGGCCAAGCAGGGCTGGATGGCCGAGAGCCCCGAGGGTCCGAAGGACAAGGGCATGGAGCCGCTGTTCGACCTGATCCTGCGCCACGTCGCGCCGCCGAAGGTCGAGGAAGGACCGTTCAGGATGATCGGCACCATCCTGGAGGCCAACCCCTATCTCGGCCGCATCATCACCGGCCGCATCTCGTCGGGCGTGCTCAAGCCGAACCAGCAGGTCAAGGTGCTGAACGCCGACGGCAAGCTGGTCGAGTCCGGCCGCATCACCAAGATCCTGGCGTTCCGCGGTCTCGAGCGCACCCCGCTCGATGAAGCCGAGGCCGGCGACATCGTTGCGATTGCGGGCCTGACCAAGGGCACCGTCGCCGACACCTTCTGCGATCCGAGTGTGGAAGTGCCGCTGCCGGCGCAGCCGATCGATCCGCCGACCGTGTCGATGTCGTTCATCGTCAATAACTCCCCGCTCGCCGGCACTGAAGGCGACAAGGTGACGAGCCGCATGATCCGCGACCGTTTGCTGCGCGAGGCCGAAGGCAACGTCGCCCTGCGCGTCGTCGAAGCCGCCGACAAGGATGCAATGGAAGTCTCGGGCCGCGGCGAATTGCAGCTCGCGATCCTGATCGAGACCATGCGTCGCGAGGGCTTCGAGCTCTCGGTGTCGCGTCCGCGCGTCGTCTACCAGAAGGACGAAGCGACCGGCGCCACCATGGAGCCGATCGAGGAGGTCGTGATCGACGTCGACGAGGAGCATTCCGGCGTCGTCGTGCAGAAGATGAGCGAGCGCAAGTCCGAGCTGGTCGAAATGAAGCCGTCCGGCGGCAATCGCCAGCGCCTGGTGTTCTACGCGCCGACCCGCGGCCTGATCGGCTACCAGGGCGAACTGCTCACCGACACCCGCGGCACCGCGATCATGAACCGCCTGTTCCACGGCTACGCTCCGTACAAGGGCGAGATCCAGGGCCGCCGCAACGGCGTCTTGATCTCCAACGACCAGGGTGAAGCGGTGGCCTACGCCATGTTCAAGCTGGAAGACCGTGGCCCGATGATGATCGAGCCGGGCTGGAAGGTCTATCGCGGCATGATCGTCGGCGAGCACACCCGCGACAACGATCTCGAGATCAACGTGCTCAAGGGCAAGCAGCTCACCAACATCCGCACCACCTCGAAGGACGAGGCCGTGCGCCTGACCCCGCCGATCCGCATGACACTGGAAAAGGCACTGGCCTATATCGAGGACGACGAGCTCGTCGAGGTCACCCCGAAGTCGATCCGCCTGCGCAAGAAGCACCTCGACCCGAACGAGCGCAAGCGCGCGGAAAAGGCCAAGGAAGCGGTGGCGTAGGAGTTACCCTCCGGCTTCCCCCGGCGCGTCCTCGCCACGACCGACGAGGTCGATGGTCGGCGTCCCGTCGGAGAGATTGACCGCGTCGCGCAGAACCGCAAGATGCGGCGCCTTCCAAGTGTCGGGCTTCCGGTCGACATTCCAATAGGCGGTGTGGGTGAAGAAGTCCGCACCGCCGGCCAATTTCGTCGAGACCGGCAGGTCGACGATGTGCCGGCCGAAGATCGGGGCTAACGGCCCGCCGATCGCGTCGCCCCAGAAGATCTGTTCGATCGGAAAGTAGATATTGGTCCAGCGCGTCAACCCGAACAGCGCGCCATGGTGGATCTGCCGTATCTTCTTCCTCGGATTGTCGAAGGCCAGCAAGCCATCCTGCTGGAGCCGCTTCGGCGGACAAGTCGGAAACTCGCGCTCCTCGACCCGACGCCTGAAATCTGCGCGCAACCTCTCGTGTCCATTCTTCTCGGCGGCATCGGGCTCCTTTGCCTCCTCGCACATCAGGAAATAAGCGTGGGACAGGGCGCTCCCGAGCGTGACGAAGTCGGTTACCAGCCAGCTCTTGAAATGCCGCTGTTCGACAGGCCGCCTGACGGTCACGTCGGCGATGTTTGCGATCAACTGCCGTGCCTTGCGGCGGAGCTCCACTTTCTCCTCATGGGTGGCCACCTTCTCGGGCTGCCACGGCGCACCATCGATGTCCAAAAACTCCTGGCCGAGCAGTGTGACCGGCGGCAACTCGTCGCAAATCCTGCTGAAATAGGCTCGCAGCATATCGTAAGCGACAACAGTGCCCAGGCTGTGGGCGACGACGACAATACGGTCGTATCGGCCGCTTTCATGCAGGCGCGCCAGCGTGTCCACGGCCTCCTTCCGGATGGCCCGGCGAACGGCGACATTCGCCGGTGAGCCGCGGAAATAGCGCGCGGCATCGCCGAGATAAGGCTGGAGGAATGCACCGTTGGCGGCGAGATAGATGCCGATCACACCAAACGCGATGGGGGCGCTCCAGGGCGAATTCAATCCCCAGGGCCATGCCTTGAGCACCGTTTCGGCTAGTGATCTGTCGTACCAATGCTGATCGGCCCAGATGAAGGCAAGGGACACGAGCAGCGAGACCGCGAGTGTGCGCCAGAACGCGCGCAATCCCTGCTCTCCCATCACAAGGTAGGTCGCCAGCAACGCATCCAGGGTCGGAAGACCAATCAGCGTCAAGATCTCGGCGCCATCGAGGACTCCGTTTCCGCCGGGGAAGGTACCCTCAAGCCACAGATAGCCGAGGCCGGCCGCAAAACCCGCAGCGCAGAAGGCAGCCAGCCACAGGATGAGACGAAGAGCCTGCCATTTGAGCGCGACGTAGAGGCCGAACACGACGCTGCATAGAAGCAGAAGGAAGGGCGCAATCAGGATGTTTTGCGCGCTGGTCTCCGAAAACAGCAACACGCCCCTGAGCGCCAGCACGGCAAACGAGAGGTTCATCAGACACAGAAAGATGGACGCGGCCCACCAAAGCGCGTTAAGCCCGGTTCTCATGACCGGCCCCTTGCGGCACAACTCGTAGAGCCAGAGCAGCACGGCGACCGCCTTGGTCTCGCTCATGAGATGAGCCCAGTAGAACTCGTGAAAATCGACCACGCGCTTGTCCGCCGATCCCGGCACTTCGCTGGTCGTCATCACCGTCAGATCGATGTCGACGCCGCTCTTCTCCGGATGCGTCCAGAGCTTGTTGCTCTTGTCGTCGGGATTGCCCTTGTTGCGCCAGACACCGCGGATGACGCCGCGCACGGTTTCCAGCGCGCGCTGGCTGCCAATACCGTGAACCACCAGAACTGCGGTTCGCTTGTGCTCTACGCCCGGGTCGATGTTCAGCATGGGGGCAATTCCTTGAAGAATGGACAGAAGAGAATACGAAATTGAATACAACCCTGGCACGAAAAACAAGTCGACTCGGACCCGATGCCACGCCGGTCTGCTTCACGAATGTCGCGTAACCGGAGACAAGGTGGCATCCGGGATCCGCGTGCGCTGCGGGAGGTATGCGTCGGCCGGCTTCAGCGCGCTCAGCGAACGTGCTAGAGCCCGTCCATGACCTCGCTCCCCTCCTCCGTGGACGTCGCGATCATCGGCGCCGGTGCCGCCGGCCTCGGCGCTGCACACGCGCTGCACGGCACCGGCCTCTCCGTGATCGTGCTGGAGGCCCGCGACCGGCTCGGCGGTCGCGCCTGGACCGTGCAGGCCTCACCTGAGGTGACGTTCGACGTCGGCTGCGGCTGGCTGCATTCGGCGGACAAGAACTCGTTCGTGCCGATCGCGCGACAACTCGATTTCGAGGTCAACAAGGACCTGCCGCCATGGCGCGAGCGCGCCTTCGGCAATGCTTTTCCGCAGGCCGAGCGTGATGACTTCATGCGCGCGATGGACGCATTCTACGAGCGTCTGTGGGAAGCGGCGCAAACGGGCAAGGACGAACCCGCGAGCTTGAGCCTCGAGGCCGGCAATCGCTGGAATCCGATGATCGACGCGATCTCGACCTATATCAACGGCTGCGAACTCGAGGACATGTCCACGCTGGACTGGGACGCCTATGAGGACACGAACCTCAACTGGCGCATCCGTCGCGGCTATGGCGCGCTTGTCGCGGCCTATGGCGCCCCCTGCCCGGTGGCGGTGAACTGCAGCGTCACACTGATCGATCATTCCGGCAAACGCATCCGCATCGAGACGTCGCGGGGCACGCTCACCGCCGACAAGGTGATCGTAACCGTCCCGACCAATCTGATCGCCGACGAGGCGATATGCTTCTCACCGCCGCTCCCCGCCAAGGTCGATGCCGCGGCCGGCCTGCCGCTCGGCGTGGACGACAAGGTAACGCTGGCGCTCGCCGACGCCGAGGCCTTTCCGAAAGAAGGAAACCTGCGCGGCGCCACCATGCGCACCGACATGGGCACCTACCACATCCGCCCGTTCGGCCAGCCCTGCATCGAAGGCTTCTTCGGCGGCAGCTTCGCCCGCGCGCTGGAAGACGCCGGCGACGGCGCCGTTGCCGCGCACAGCATCGACGAGATTGCCGGCTTCCTCGGCAACGATATCAGGCGCAAGCTGAAGCCGCTGTGCGAATCCCGCTGGGCGCGCGATCCCTTCGCGCGAGGATCCTATTCGCACGCGCTGCCGGGGCACTCGGGAGATCGCGCGGTGCTGGCCGCGCCGGTGGATGGCCGGCTGTTCTTTGCGGGGGAAGCAACGTCGCCGGAGTTCTTCACGACGGCGCATGGAGCACGGGACAGCGGAGAGCGCGCGGCAGGGGAAGTGCTGGCGGTAACGGGTAAGCCGTAGTCACGAACTCCGTCATTGCGAGCGCAGCGAAGCAATGACGGGCTAATCGATCACCCGCGCCCGCAGATCCGCATCGGGCACGAAGCAGGCGTCATATTTCCCGAAGATGCGATAGCGGTTACGCGCGATGAGGCTGTAGATCGGATCCCGCAGCGACTTCGGCACGACGAATAATGCGCGCATCCAGCTCCAACCCGGGAGCTGCGACAGTACGGTCAGTGCAGCGTCGGACTTCATGAAAACCTCGCCGCCATGGATCACCGCGTTGGTGTCGGGGTCATCCGGATCGATGCCGAACGCGCGCGCCAATCGCGCCCCATAATCCGACTGGATCGGCGTGAAGCGGAATCGCTTCGCCGTGTCGCGCGCGGCAACGAACCGCACCCAGCGCGAGCAGAAGATGCAGACGCCATCGAACAGGATCACGTCGTCGTCGGGCCATTTGGGCATCAGCTTCTCTTTTTGACGCGTTTTCTTCACGCGAACCGGAATCCACTTCGCTCAAAAACGCTATCGATTGTCCAGCATCAGGAGCGCGACCAGCATCAGCATGATCGCCGGTCCGGTCTTGACCAGAGCCCCGAGCGGCTCGACCCAGAGATCGGGCGTGAGAATTGCTGCGCCAACCATATAGCCGAGCGAAGCCACAATGCCTGCGACGAGCCCGACCGCCGCGGTGCGGCGGAAGACGATCAGCAGGCCGATGCTGATGTCCATCAGGCTGGTGCCGATGGTGATGGGATCGACCAGCGCGGGTGGGAAGTCGTGCGCGATCAAGATGCCGGCGGCGGCGCGGTAGGACACGAACAGCGCGATGAAGCCGGAGACGATCCAGAACGCGACCAGGCTCGCGAAGATCAGTGCCTTGACCAGGAACAGTCGCGCGAACCATTTGTCCTGGATGGTGGCGGGATGGCGCCCGATCCCCTCAGCCAGCGTCTTCGGCGCAATGCCCGTCGCTGCGATCCAGGCGGAGGGATCGCCTCGCACGCCGCGGCGGAGCTCGGCGATGGCGGTGGAACGCATCGGCGACCCCCAGCCGAGAGTGCTGGCGAGATCGCCGATTTTCGCGCCGAGATCGAGCATGAAGGACGGTATCGCGGCAAGCGGCCAGCCGGCCGTGCCAAGCGCATGGCGGAACTGCTTGATGACGCCGGCCATGGTGACCGGCTCACGCTGCATCAGGTCCCAAGCCACGGCTTTGACGGAGGCATCGCCGATGTCGCGCGCGGCGAGCCAGGCGATGGTGGCCGAGATATCCTCGACCGCGACGGGCTGGAACGGCGTCGCCATTTCCGTCTCCGGCAGGTCCAGCGGACACGCGGCGAGCGCCCGCAGCATCGCGCTGCCGCCATAGGCGGATGGGGCGACCACGAAGCCGGGCCGCAGGATGGCATAGGGAACGCCTGATGCCGCGATCAGCCGTTCGGCCTCGCGCTTGGTCGTCGCAAAGGCGGTCCGATCAGCATCGGCCGTGCCGGGGATCGAGATGTGCACCAGCCGGACCGCGCGGCCGCTGTCGGCGACGGCCTGGAGCAGGCGCGCGACGAAATCGCGGTGCACGGCGCCTGTGCTGCTGCCCGGACCATCCTGGAGCACGCCGAGGCAGTTCACGACGATATCGACGGAATGTTCGCCCAGGAATCGTTTCAGGGCGGCCGTATCGAGCGCGAGGATCGGCAGCTCGATGTCCAGCGCGCTCATTGTCTGCGCCGGCGCCAGGCTGCGCGCGACGCCGACGACGCGAAAACCCCGCGCGCGCAGATCATCGGTGACGAACCGGCCGATCAGGCCGGAGGCGCCGAGCACCAAAACGGTCCTTGGGTTCATCGCGTCTCTCAAAACGGTTTTGCGATCATGAGCCAGAGGATCGCCATCGTCGCACCGAAGCCCGGGAAGCCGAACGCGAACCAGCGGCGGAACAGGATGAAGTAGCGCTCCGGCAAAGCGGCGCACTTATCGGCGGCCTTGCGCGCGAGATCACGCATTTCGATCTGCATGAACACGACGGGAATCCAGAACAAGCCAGCAATGGCGTAAAGCGCGAGCGAAGCGAGCAGCCAGTGCTCCGTGATCGACGTGGCAGACAGCTTCATCAGCAGTCCGCCGCTGACCGGCTGGAGGATGACCGCTGACAGCGTGAAGATCGCATCCGCGACCACCACCACCGAGGCGGTGCGCGCGATGAACTCCGCGTCATGCGTGCGATGCGCCATCAGCATAAAGAAGGCAATGCCGGTTCCGGTGCCGAGGATGACGATGGCGCCGAGCACATGCAGATATTTGACCAGGAGATACAGCGTCATGGCTTCTTGGTCGCCACCGGCTTCGACTGGTTCAGCGCGCGTTCGAGTTCGGCGGCCGCAACTTTCACGCCAGCTTCGGTCTCGATCATCCCGTGCCCTTCGCTGCCCACCGCGGGCAATGCGCGGAAATCGACTTTGCCGCCGGCGCCGCGAAAGGCATCCGCCAATGACTTCGAGAATGCCGGGGCAAAATAGCTGTCATTGCCTGCGACGAACCATGTGACGGGAATGCGCGCCGCCCGACCGATCTCGGTCGCCGCCGCGACAAGCGCATCTGGCGCGCAGATCCGGTTCGGCTCGTCATTGACGTGGCCGCCGCGCCCCGGCGCGAACGCGATGATGCCGGAAATCGCCTTTGGATCGGCATTCGCAATCGCCAGCGCGCCCCAGCCACCGGCGGAATGGCCAATCACGATCGCAGCATCCTTGCGGATGAAATCCTGCTTTCGCAAATGGTCCAGCGCGAGCGAGATCTCTTCGGCGGTCGCGCGAGCGGAGCGCGCATAGTCCGCATCATCGCAGCCGCCCTGGTCCTCGGCATAACGGCCGCCGGTCGCACCATGGCCGAGCCGCTCCGGCACCAGCACGGCAAACCCGCGCGCGACGAGAAACGCTGCGAGCGCGCGGTATTCCGGCTGCGGCATTTGCGCACGACGCAACGCATTCTGCGTCGAGGCATGCGCGATGACCGCAAGCCGGAACGGACCGGCACCGGCGGGGCGAAACAGCAGCGCATGCGCGGCAATGCTGGTATCCGGCGAAGGCACGCGCCACGCCTGCCGGCGAAACGGCTCGCCTTCCGCGCCCGATGCACCGAACGTGACCTGCGCGCACAGAGGCGACGCGGTCAAAAGGGCCAGCAGAGGCAGGAGCGCAAGGATGTTGAAGAGCCGCATGAATGGCCAAAGGCGAGCACGGACAGCAACCGTCAGACTAGTAGGAACGAATCATTCCGGGCGGACTTTCTGCGTCGCCATCGCCGTTCATTGGTTGCTACTACGTAGTTTTGCACCGACGCGTGGCACGCGGTTGCCGTTCAGGGCTGCGCACTGTCCTCTTTCGGCACAACATGGTCATAATACTGATGCAGAAAGTCCACAGGTTAACCGATAATTAACGATAGGTCTTGCCGCCGGCGCGGCGACTTGGTTTGATCGCGTCCATGAGCACAACCCTGATCGAGGTCCGGCCGGCCAAAGCTGCAGACGCAACTGCGGTGGCGTGCACTCATGACGAAGCCTGGCGCTCGGCCTATCAGGGCATCATTCCCGGAGCCGAGTTGGAGAAGCTGATCAACCGCCGCGGTCCGCAGTGGTGGGACAGCGCGATCCGCAAAGGCAGCCGCGTCAGCGTGCTCGTGTTCGGTGACAAGATCGCCGGCTATGCTAATTACGGCCGCAACCGTGCCCGCAGCCTGCATTTCGACGGCGAGATCTACGAGCTGTACCTGCGTCCGGAATTCCAGGGGCTCGGCTTCGGCCGCCGACTGTTCGCTGCGGCCCGCCGCGATCTCATGCAGAGCGGGCTGAAGAGCATGGTGGTGTGGGCACTCTCGGACAACGACCCGGCGACCGAGTTCTACCGGGCGCTGGGCGGCCGTATGGTGGCG
>NZ_AJQE01000094.1 GCF_000261685.1 Bradyrhizobium genomosp. I (2014)
GTTCGGGCCGAAGTCGCTCGACAAGGTTGCCTTCGCTTGGACCAATTGAGCTGCTGAAACCTGATTCGGCAGCGTTTCCCGTCCGTCGATACCGTTGCCGCTCGCGCCGGTGATCGCCGGATTCATTATTTCACAAAAACGCGATGGATCAGCGGGCCAAGCCCGCGTATGACAGCGCCAAAATCGCTGCCGGGCGCGATTTCACCTCGGCAACAACGGAGCCTTGAATGCGTATCGATGCGGTCTCGATCGGGAAAAACGTACCACACGACGTCAATGTCATCATCGAGGTCCCCGTGGGCGGCGAGCCGATCAAGTACGAGATGGACAAGGAGGCCGGCACGCTGGTGGTCGACCGCTTCCTCTACACGCCGATGCGTTACCCCGGTAACTACGGCTTCATCCCGCACACCCTGTCGGACGACGGCGATCCCTGCGACGTGCTGATCATCAACACCCGCGCCATCATCCCCGGAGCCGTCATGAGCGTGCGCCCGGTCGGCGTGCTGTTCATGGAAGACGAAGCCGGCGGCGACGAGAAGATCCTGGCGGTGCCGTCGTCCAAGCTGACGCAGCGCTACGACAAGGTGAAGAGCTATTCCGACTTGCCGGACATCACGCTGCAGCAGATCCAGCACTTCTTCGAGCACTACAAGGATCTCGAGAAGGGCAAGTGGGTGAAGATCCTGCGCTGGGGCGGCCCGGAGGAAGCGCACAAGCTGATCCTCGAAGGCATCGAGCGCGAGAAGAAGAAGAAGTAACGAAGTAACGGTCATTCCGGGGCGCGCGAAGCGCGAACCCGGAATCCAGAGGTTTGTGGCCCGAGATTCCGGGTTCGGCTCTGCGAGCCGCCCCGGAATGACACCCCAGCTACACCGCCGGTTTCGGCAGGCCGGCGATCGCGCAAGCGGCCCGCAGCGTGTTCACCAGCAGACACGCCACCGTCATCTGGCCGACGCCGCCCGGCACCGGCGTGATCGCGCCGGCCACGCCAAGCGCTTCCTGATAGGCGACGTCGCCGACCAGACGGGTCTTGCCGTCGTCTTTCGGGATGCGGTTGATGCCGACGTCGATCACGGTCGCGCCCGGCTTCAGCCAATCGCCGCGCACCATCTCAGGCTTGCCGACGGCGGCATAGACCAGATCGGCGCGTCTCACGAGGCCGGGCAGATCGCGCGAGCGCGAGTGCGCAATGGTCACCGTGGCGTTCTCGTTCAACAGCAGCTGCACCAGCGGGCGGCCGACCAGGTTGGAGCGGCCGATGACGATGGCATTCATGCCTTCGAGCGAGGCGTGCACGCTCTTGGTCAGGATGATGCAGCCGAGCGGCGTGCAGGGCGACAGTGCTTGGAAGCCACCGGCGAGCCTGCCGGCATTGTTCGGATGCAGCCCGTCGACATCCTTGGCGGGATCGATGGCATTGATCACGGCCTCGGTGTTCAGGCCCTTCGGCAGCGGCAGCTGCACCAGAATGCCGTGCACTGCCGGGTCACGGTTGAGCTTTGCGACCAGCGCCAGCAGATCTCCTTGCGATACATCGGCCGGCAGTTTGTGCTCGAACGAGGCCATGCCGGCGGCCTGGGTCTGGGTATGCTTGGAGCGGACATAGACCTCGCTGGCGGGGTCGTTGCCGACCAGGACCACCGCAAGGCCGGGGATCAGATCGTGCTCGCGCCTGACACGTGCGACCTCCTCGGCGACCCGGGCGCGCAGCTCCGCGGCAATGACTTTTCCATCGATGATCTTGGCGGTCATGTCAGTTCCCTCAGTCCTTCGATTTCGCCAACACGAGCTGGCGCAGGGCTTCTCCGAGCCGCGCCGGATCGCCATCGACCGCGATCTGCTTCAGCCGCGAGGTGGCGCCGGATAGCAATTTTACATTGGCCTTGGGCACGCCAAGCGATTTCGCCAGGAGCACCAGGACGGCCTTGTTGGCCTCGCCGCCATCGGCGATGGCACGCACCCGCACCTTCAGCACAGTGCGCCCATCCGAAAGTTGCTCGATCCCGTCGATGTCGTCGCGGCCACCGCGCGGCGTTACCCGCAGAGCGATGCTGATTCCCGTGGCCGAGTAGCGCCAGGGTTCTTTGCGAGCTTCCTTGGCAACCAAAGGCGCTCCAGCCGGCTCAGATCACGTTCGGGTAGATGTAGTACAGGATCACCCGCTCGATGAACATGATGATGAGGATCAGGATGATGGGCGAGATGTCGAGGCCGCCGAGACTGGGCAGGAAATTGCGAATCGGCGCCAGCAGGGGTTCGGTGATCCGGTACAGGAACTCCGCCACCGCGGACACGAACTGGTTGCGGGTGTTCACCACGTTGAAGGCAATCAGCCAGGACAGGATCGCGGAGGCGATCAGCAGCCAGACGTAGAGGTCGAGCACGATGATGACGATGTCGAGAACGGCACGCATGGCTTTTGAGGCCTCTGGCTTTTGAAAACTTTGGCTGCGGTCGGGATTGACGCCTGTTGCTAGATATCGGTTCCCCCCGACCCAAACAAGGGAAGTCGGCGCCCGGAGGGCTAAAACCGGGTTACACCCGTCCTTGACTTGACCTTGGCAGGGACTTAAATGGCGCCCGGTTGTCGGCCGCGTTCACCAGAGCGGCCAGCAAAGGGGCCATAGCTCAGCTGGGAGAGCGCGTCGTTCGCAATGACGAGGTCGGCGGTTCGATCCCGCCTGGCTCCACCACGCTTCGCCCTTCGGGCTACGCGTGGCGCAGCCACGAGGAGCTCGAAGGGCGAAGCGTGGTGTCCGGCGAAGCCCGCAGGGCGAAGACGGACTGTCCCTCGAATTCCTTCCCCTACCTCCCCGTGAACCGCGGCGGCCGCTTCTCCATGAAGCTCGCCACGCCTTCCCGGAAATCGCTGCCGCCCAGCGCCACCATCATCTCGCGGTTGGCCTCGATCGTTGCCTCCGCGAGCGTCTGGAACGGCACCTCATAGAGTTGCCGCTTGATCACGGCCATGGCGCTCGGCGAGACGAGATCGGCGAGATCGCGCGCATAGGCATAGGTCTCCTCGCGGAGTTTGTCGGGCGAACAGAGCCGATTGACCAGCCCGATCCGCAACGCCTCCTCGCTCGGCACGCGCCGCGCCGAGAGCAACAGATCCAGCGCATTGGCGTGGCCGACAATCCGCGGCAGCATCCAGCTGATGCCATGCTCGGCGATCAGACCGCGCCGCGCGAAGGCCGTGGTGAACACGGTGTTGTCGGCAGCAAAGCGCAGGTCGCAATAGAGTGCGTGCACGAGGCCGATGCCTGCCGTGGCGCCATTGAGCATGGCGATGACCGGCTTCTTAATCGACGGATAGAAGCCGTAGCGTGTCTGCCAGTCCGGCCGGCGGTTCATGTCGAAGGGCGGCAGGTTCGAGGCGCGCCTGACGTCATCGGGATCGAGCCCCTTCAACGCGTCCATATCGGCGCCGGCGCAAAACGCGCGGCCCGCGCCGGTGAGAATGATGACGCGGACATTGTCATCGGCGTTTGACGCTTCCATCGCATGACGCACGTCGCGTTCCATGATCGGTGTCCACGCGTTCATACGATCGGGGCGGTTGAGCGTGACGGTCGCGATCTTGTCGCTCACTTCATAGAGGATGTGCTCGTAGGCCATGGCGCTCTCCCTTTGTCTGCCGGCATGCGTTCGCACGCGCTCGTTCCAGCCAGCCTAGCATATTCGGGGATGGGCCAAGGTCTTGCGCCAGGGATCTGTGCAAAGGATCTGGGCGAAGGCCCGTGAACGACCTGCGCGAACCGCGTGGATTACTCGGCGGCCTGCGCCAGCACGGGCCGGCGCGCCAGCCAGCCGTCGATGAAATGGTCGAGCCAGGCGCGCTCAGCGACGTCGTAGACGGCACGATCCGCGAAGTGATGATGCCGCTGCCGCGCGCCGGGCGCGCTGAAGCCGTCATAGCCGCGCGTGGTCCAGCGATGCATCATCGCGTAGGTCACATCGGGGTGGAACTGCACTCCGAAAGCATTGCCGGCACGGAACGCCTGCACCGGAAAGTCATCGCCCTCGGCGAGCAGCTCAGTGCCTTCAGGCAGCTCAAATCCCTCGCGATGCCAGTGATAGACCTCCGCCGGCCAGTGCGGGCAGAGCGCACGGCCCGCAGCGGTCGGCCTGATCGGGTAATACCCGATCTGGGTCAGCGCCTGCGGATGGGGCGCGACGCGAGCCCCTAGCTGCATCGCCAGCATCTGCGCACCCAAGCAGATGCCGAGGAACGGCCGCTGCTCGCGGAGTGGAATTTCGATCCAGTCGATCTCGCGGCGGATGTAGTCATCGGGATCGTTGGCACTCATCGGGCCGCCGAAGATCACGGCGCCGGCATGCTGACCGAGCGTGTCGGGCAGGGAATCGCCGAAGCGGGGACGGCGGATGTCGAGGCGATGGCCGAGCCCGCGCAGCGCATTGCCGACTCGGCCCGGTGTCGAGCATTCCTGATGCAGGATGATCAGAACCGGCAGCCGGGTCTTGGAGGCGGCGACGCTCGGCGCCCTCTGTGGGAAGGCCACCACCTCCGCGCCACCAAACCTGTCCGTCCGGAACGACATGGCCTCTGCGAGTGCTATCGGTTCAGACCGCCAGCATAGCTAAGCGATGGTTAACATCGTGTGAGTTCGCGCACATACGTGCGATATCGAAGCAAACTCCGGGCCACTACGGGGCCCTCTAGTGCCTGCGCCTCTGGAACCGACTGGTGGCTGCAAGGATGAAGCCGCGCGGGAAGAAGCGCAGCGCGAACGGCACAATCTTTATACCGAGACCAGGCAGCACTGCCCGTTTATTGGCCATCAGGCCACGATACGCCTCCCGTGCAACCTCGGCGGCAGAGACGTTGAGAACGGTCGTATCATGTTGGGAGCCAACGCCGGCGCGGGCCTGGAATTCGGTCGGCACCGGACCCGGGCAAAGGACGCTGACGCGGACGCCGCGCGGCGCAAGCTCTGCCCGCAACGCTTCGGTGAATGAGATCACATAGGCCTTGGACGCGTAGTAGACGGCCATGCCGGGGCCGGGCAGGAAACCGGCGACCGATCCGACATTGAGAAGACCGCCCTTGTTCCGGATGAGCTGATCGGCAAAGCGCAGCGACAGATCCGTCAGGGCCCGGACGTTGACATCGACGATGCCGAGCTGCTCGACGCGGTCGCGCTCAACCGCATCGCCGAACACGCCGAAGCCGGCATTGTTGACGAGATGGTCGAGCTCGACGCCTTCGGCTGCAAGGGCGGCCGCGATCGTCTCGCCGGAATCCGCTTTCTCGAGATCGCAGGCGATCACGATCGGCTTCTTGCCGCCCTTGGCAGCGAGCTCGTTCGCAAGCGCTTCGAGCCGATCCGCCCGTCTCGCGGTCAAGACGAGGCGGTGTCCATTGGCGGCGAACACACGCGCCAGCTCCATCCCGATGCCCGCCGAAGCACCGGTAATCAGCGTCACCCGCTCAGCCACGATCGAAGTCTCTTGGATTCAAGTATTTTGGCCCCGCAACAGCGGAACGAGAGCATAGGCCGTGCACAACAGGCAAGCGGGGCTGGCGGTATGGCCGTTTGAGCAGAACGACAGACAGCGCTGAAAAACCGTTGATTTGCAGGCGTATGTGGCGCAGGCGACGAATAAATTAAACTTTCGTCATGTGCCCATGCAGACCGCGATTCCGCCGAGTTCAGTGCCGTCAGCCGCTGACGGCGCTATCCTTGACCTGACCACCGGACCGCTCCGCGACCGCGTGCTTCAGCTCGATCCGGCTGCGCTGGGAAATCCCGAGCAGGTCGGAAGCACGCCAGACGACATTGTCCTCGAACTCGCTGACCTGGCCGTCGGCATAGACCAGCTCCCACATCATCCGGACGATGCGCTTGCGCCCCTCCTCGTCGAGCGAGCGCATGATGACGCTGGTGAAGTGATAGAGGTCCACCGCCTCGCCCTCGACCTGGGTGGCGTCCGCGATCAGACGATCCGCAGTGCCGCGATCGAGCCCGAAATGGCTTTCGATCAGGCTGTGCAGCTTGCGCTGCTCGGCCGCGCTGGGCTGGCCGTCCAGCGAAACCACGTGGACCAGCAGTGCAGTGGCCGCCAGCCGATAATCGCTGTCGCCGAATGCGCGGTCCGAGGCTTGAGGACCGACAATGTCGGCGATGAATTGACGTAAGCCGTCGAGCATAAGGTCCTACCGAGATCGATGACAGCCGCAAGGAGCGCGGCTGTTGCCAGTATTATATGAGCGGGAAACTCAACCGGCGCAACGTGCGTCAGTTCCGCGCTGCATTACGTTTCGGCAATCTGCTTGCTGTCATTCCGGGGCGCGCACAGCGCGAACCCGGAATCTCGAGATTCCGGGGTCGATGCTGGCGCATCGAACCCGGAATGACAGTTTGAGGCTCACGGTATCTCGTACACCACCATCTTGTCGGCGATGCCGCGCAGCGCGGCCTGCTTCTGGATCGGCCTGATCGCGCGCCGCTCGAGCACCTCGGCGACTGCGGGAGCGTCCAGCACCGGGCCGGTGATGTGGATCTCCTGCGCGGTCGACAGGCTCTGCACGCGGGCGGCAATGTTGACGGTCTGGCCGAAATAATCCTGCCGCTCGTTGAGCATCACCGCGAGACAGGGACCTTCATGGATACCGATCTTGACGATGAGATCGTCGGTGCCGCGCTTCTTGTTGAGCTCGTCCATGGCCGCGCGCATCCGCAGGCCGGCGACGATGGCGTGCTCGGGACGGACGAAGGTCGCCATCACGGCGTCGCCGATCGTCTTCACCACCGCGCCCTTCTCGGAGGAAATGATCTCGAGCAGCGCATGAAAATGCGCGCGCACGAGATCGAAGGCGGCGAGATCGCCGACCCGCTCGTACAGCGCGGTCGAGCCCTTCAAATCGGTGAACAGGAAGGTGAGCGAGGTGATCTGGAGGCGCTGATCGAGACTGAGATTGTCGGCCTTGAACACATCGCGAAACGTCTGGTTCGACAGCATCCGCTTGGCGGTGAGGAAGGGCTTGCGCTTGCCGATGAGGTGGTGGAGCGCCTCGGCCGCGATGAACACCGACGGCAGCACGCGCACGCCGGCCTGGTTCTCCAGCGACAGACGCAGCGGGCCCGGCCGCATCGTCGTCGTGCCCGTGGGGGCCTGGACCTTGTTGTACATGATGGCGAGCTGCTGGCGGTCCTTGGTCGGCTCGCCCTGGACGTCGATGAAATGCGCGGCGTGGGTCACCGGCTCGAAGATGATGACGAAGTCGTTCGGCAGTTGCAGCGACATGGTCGCCTTCTCTCCGGCCGGCAGCTCCATCGTGTCGAGCGTCACCTCATTCGCGAGTGCCGCAAAGGATTCCTTGTTGAAGTCGACGCCGGAGCTCCAGAACACCTGCTTGAAATATTCCCAGACCGGGAGCGTATCGGGAGCGTGCGCCGCGATGCGCCGGACGCGCGGGTTCACGGTGAAGGAGACCTCGACCTGGTCGTCGACGGAGGCTTTGTATCCACAGGCGCAGAGTGCGCAGTGATAATCGTCCGGCTTGAGCGCCTTCAGCGTCGAGTGCGCGCCCAGCACGCCGCCGCAGCCCGGGCACAGCACGTTCCAGCCCAGGTCGAACAGTCCGAGCCGCGCCGAATGCAGGAACGCCGAGATCACGCGCTCCTCGTCGAGACCGTGCTGCCTGGAAAAATCGAGCACATTGACGCGGTTGAGCTCGTGATCCTCGCCATCCTCGATGAGGCGCGCAATCGCATCGGCCACCTTCGGATCGGCGGTCTGTTTCAGAACGGAAAACTGGGCCTGGATGTCGCTCATGGCGGGGCTCTTATCTAGGGTGGATCACGCCATCGGCCAGACGAGAGCCCGTCACCGACGCGTGATGCGGAACATGGGTGAGTGGTCCGGCTGGGTCGTGACGACGCCGAGCGGGATCACGGGATTCGCAGTATCGGCGAGCTCGACACGGAATGCGCCGATCAGCCGGGCCAGCGCCAGCACGGATTCGGCCTGGGCAAACGGCGCGCCGATGCAGACACGCGGACCTGCACCAAACGGCAGGTAAGCAAAACGGTCCGGCGCCTCTTTCGACAAGAAGCGCTTTGGAACGAACGCGTTCGGCTGATCCCACAGCCTCTCGTGCCGGTGCAGCAGCCAGGGTGCTATCATGATGATGTCTCCCTTGCCGATCTCGACACCGGCCGCATTGTCCTTCTCGCGCGCGGCGCGCGCGACCAGGAAGGCCGGCGGATAGAGCCGCATCGTCTCGTCGATCACGGCGCGGGTGAATTTCTGGCGATCGATATCGGCCATGCTGTCGAGATGCTCGCCGCGGGTCTCGGACGCCACTTCCTCCTGCGTATCGGGATCGAGCGCGAGCAGATAGAGCGCCCAGAACAGCGCCGTCGCCGTGGTCTCGTGACCGGCGAGGATCATGGTCGCGACCTCGTCAACGAGCTGCTCGTCCGAGAAGCCCTTGCCGGTTTCGGGGTCACGGGCCTCGTCCATGAGATCGAACAGGTCGCGCGGCGGCGCGCCGTCCTTCTTGCCGACCGCACGTCGTTCGGCGATCAGCATCGCGACGAATTCGGTCCAGCGCCCGCGGAAACGCGCCCGCGCAAAATCCATCGGGCTCGGCCAGGACACCGGCAGCACCATGTCGAGGAGATAAGGCCGTCCCAGCCGCGCGGCATATTCCATGATGAAGTTGCGCAATGTCGCGCCATGCCGGTCCATGCCGAACGAGAACATCGTGCGCCCGGCGATCTCGAGCGTCATGCGCTGCATGACCTCGCGCAGGTCCACCGGCTCGCCGGTTCGCGTGTCGAGCTTTGCGATGGTCTCGTCGAGCACCGCCGTCATATGGGGGACGAGATTTGCGGTGGCGCGCGGCGTGAAGGCCGGCGCGAGGGTGCGGCGCTGAAAGGTCCAGGAATGACCTTCCGCGATCAGAAGGCCGTCGCCGAGCACCGGGCGCAGCATGCGGATGCCGGCCGGCGTGCGCGTATAGTTTTCGTAATTGCTGAGCAGAACGTGCCGGATCGCGTCCGGCTGGTTCAGGATAAAACTGTTGCGGAAAAAGAAGCGACCCGGGATGACCTCTTCCTCATAGGCGCGCTGCCCCCAGGTCGCGATCATGTTCTGCCTGACAACCGCGAGACGGCCGAAGAACGACATGTCGTCGGGCGCACGCGGGGGAGCCGGAGGGATGACGGGCCGACGCACGCTGGCGATATTCATGGCTCCCTCCCGAGAGATGTGACGCAGGCAAATAGCTAATAAGTCAGCTCGGCGATCGCAATCCTGTTCTCGGCGGCAGGCCAGGCACGCGCCACGATCCGTTCTTCGCCAAACTGGGCCACGATGTTCCGCCCGACCTCGCCGGCCGGAAGCCGCAGGGTTGCTGCCGCATCCGTGGGCACGCCCGGCTTGACGTCGGCCGGCTCCTTGCCATCGAACAGCACCACGTCCCGCGGCAAGCCGAAATAGCCGCGCGGCCGCGACATGATCACGACCGCGCCTGCGTCCTTGTCGGCCGGCCCGAGCGGGCGCGCAGGCCGCAGATGGACCACGTCGGACGAGCGTGGGAATGGCGAGCGGTAGATGTGCGTCGTGGGCGCACCGGGCGAGGTCAGGACGAATTCGAGCGGCCAGGCGGGATCGACCTGCGCCGGCCCCCAGCGTCCGTCGGCACCGGTCTTCGAGCTGTGCACCGCACCACCCTTGCGCTCACCGGTGTCAGGATCGACCCGGAAGACATCGACAGTTGCGCCCGCGACCGGCCGGTTGGTCGGCACGCCGCCTGGCGTGCCCGTGACAAGCCCGCTCAGCGTCACGCTGGTCTCCGGTACGATTGCGATGCGCCCGGGCTCACGACCGGCGATGAACTTGTAGATCTCGCGGAACGCACGCGGATGGAACGCCACCTCGCGATGGTCGAGCGCGCCGAGCACGAGGTTGGTGGCGCCCTTCAGCTCCGGCCCTTCGGCGGTCACGCCGGTCGGTGTGCCAGGCTTGCCGATGAAGCGGCCGTCGGCTTGCGCATATTTGTCCATTCCGTCGCTGCGCAGGGTGAGGAACGCGACGCCCGGCGTCACCTCGCTCTCGCCCTCGTTCAGGCCGCGCAGGAAGACGCCGCGGCCGTTGAACTCGTTGTTGGGCTGGTCGTCGGTCGCGAACACGCCGTGATTGGGCGTGCCGCACAGCACGGCGTGGCTGACATCGCCGGCACCGCCGTTCTTGATGACGTTGCGGATGGCGTAGCCGCGCGAGCTGCCGACCAGCGCCACGCGAGATGCGCCGGCGCGGCGCTTCAGCTCAGTGATGGCAGCAGTGAGCTCGCGGCGCTGGTCCTCGGTCGAGGAACGGTTCGCCTGCTCGACCTTGTCATCGCTGCGCGCCAGAGGATCGGTGAAATTGATCGCCATCGTCCGCTCCCGGGCGATGCCGTTCGATTCCATCCGCCACAAGGTCGTCATCCAGAGCGCGTCGTAATCGCCATTGCCGTGGACGAACAGGATCGGCGGCACCTCGGTGCTCGGCGTGGCCGCAGATGCGGTCTGGGCCATCGCGCCGGCCCGCAAGCTCGCAACCGCGAAAGGCAAGCTGCCAACGCCCTGCAGGATCGTCCGTCGCGACAGCTTCATGCGTTCCTCCCGAGCAAACCGCCTCTTTGCACCGCTTATAGCGGCCTAACCACTGGACAGCGAATGACTTTCGCGGGCATCACTGAATTTGCCGGAATCGCCCGGGACCATTTCTGCCACACCGTTTGGAAGGGGATATGACCGAGCAGCCGAACCGCCAGAAAATGGCCGCCGCCGGCATCACTGCGCCCCTGCGGTACACATTGTTCCGGCGCATCTGGCTCGCCAGCCTGCTCTCCAATCTCGGCCTCCTGATTCAGGGCGTCGGCGCAGCCTGGGCAATGACGCAGATGGCGGCGTCGGCCGACCAGGTGGCGCTGGTGCAGACCGCCCTGATGCTGCCGATCATGCTGATCTCGATGCCCGCGGGCGCCATCGCCGACATGTATGACCGCCGCATCGTGACCCTGGTCTCGCTGTCGATCGCGCTGACCGGCGCGACGGCGCTCACGATCCTGGCCGGGCTCAAGCTCATCACCCCGGAAGCGCTGCTCGCCTTCTGTTTCGTCGTCGGCAGCGGCAACGCGCTGTTCGGTCCGGCCTGGCAATCCTCGGTCAGCGAACAGGTACCGCCCGATGCACTGCCTTCGGCCGTCGCGCTGAACGGCATCAGCTACAACATCGCGCGCAGCTTCGGTCCCGCGGTCGGCGGCGTCATCGTCGCCGCACTCGGCGCCGTCGCCGCGTTCGCCTGCAATGCGATCCTCTATCTGCCGCTGCTGGTGGCGCTGCTGCTCTGGCGCCGCGCGGTCGAGCCCTCGCGCCTGCCGCGGGAAAAGCTCAACCGCGCCATGGTCTCGGGCTTCCGCTACATCACCAATTCGCCGCCGATCAAGATCGTGCTGTTGCGCACGCTGGTGATGGGTCTGATCGGCGGCGCCGTGATGGCGCTGATGCCGCTGGTCGCACGCGACCTCTTGCATGGCGGCGCGCAGACCTATGGCATCATGCTCGGCGCCTTCGGCATGGGCGCGGTGATCGGCGCACTCAACATCCACGAATTGCGCAAGCGCATGAGCGGCGAGGCCGCGATCCGCGCCTGCACCATCTCGATGGCATTTGCGATGGCCGCCCTCGCCCTGAGCTCGGAGCCGGTGCTGACGGCAACCGCGCTGGTCCTGGCCGGAGCGGTCTGGATGGCTGCAATCGCGCTGTTCAACATCGGCGTGCAGCTGTCGGCGCCGCGCTGGGTCGCGGGCCGCTCGCTCGCGGCGTTCCAGGCCTCGATCTCCGGCGGCATCGCGATCGGCGCCTGGGGCTGGGGCCATCTCACCGACTACGCCGGGGTCGAGATCGCATTGCTGACGGCGGCAGGCCTGATGCTGATCTCGCCGCTGCTCGGCATCTGGCTTGCGATGCCGCGCGTCGGCGCCCGCAACGAGGATGCCGAAGTGCTCGCCGATCCCGAGGTGAAGCTGTCGCTCACCGGGCGTAGTGGGCCCCTGGTGGTCGAGATCGAATACCGGGTCGCCCAGGAGAACGCGCGCGCGTTCCACAACGTGATGCAGGACGTGCAGCTCTCGCGCCAGCGCAACGGCGCCTATGGCTGGTCGATCGCACGCGACATCGCCGATCCGGAATTGTGGACCGAGCGCTATCACTGTCCGACCTGGTTCGACTATCTGCGTCAGCGCAACCGCTCGACCCAGTCCGAACGCGCGCTGCATCAGCAGGCGATCGATTTTCACATCGGACCCGAGCCGGTGCGGATCCGCCGCATGCTCGAACGTCCATTCGGCTCGGTGCGCTGGAAGGACGACACGCCGGACCGCGCCAATAGCGAGGTGCTGCCGGTGGTCGCGACCGCGGCGGGGAGCAGTACGTAGGTCTCTCGTCATTCCGAGGCGCGCCGTTAGGCGTGAACTCGGAATCCATTTATCTCAGGAGCTTGTCGTTCGATGGATTCCGGGTTCGCGCTTCGCGCGCCCCGGAATGACGATCACTGCCCATGCTCCGTCAGCATCTTGTCGCAGGCCTTGCTGAGGCGGGCGCGGTGCTGCTTCAGGCAGGCGAGCACGGCGCTATCGCCATTGTTCATCACGGCGCGGCAGAAGCGGGTGACGTCGCGCGCGCAGGCATCGTGGCCGGCCTGCTGCTGCGCCGACGCGCCCGATGCGCACATGAGCAAAGATATGATGAAAAGAAATCTGGCCATCGCGTAATGCCTCGCAGCGCAAAAAAAGTGCGGGCGAAGCTAGTGCGGCGGTCCCGACGCTGCAACGGCTTTATTGCCAAGCGGGCCGAGCGCCGGCGCGCGGCCCGCGGCTTGACGCCGGGGCCCGTCGCCAGGGGAGCTGACCGGCGCAACGATCCCGGTTGCGCGCTCCTACTGCTTGTCCTGGGCGTCAGCGACCTTGCGCGAGGCGCCCTTGGCGAGGTCCTTGTCCATGACCGCGCGGCAGCCGGCGCTCAGATCCGAACGATGCTTGATCATGCACGCCGTGATCTTCGGAATGTTGGGGATCTCCGCCGAGCACAGACGGAAGGCATCGCCGGTGCACATCTGCTGCGCCTCGGCCGAAAAGGCGAAGCTGGCACTCGTCGAAGCGATCGAGACGATAGCGGCCAAGCCCAGAGCCAGGCTGGTGTCGCGGATCTTGCTGGTAAACGACTTGGTGTTCAGAGACCTGGTCATTTGAAGCTCCCATTGGCACCGCGGAAGACGGGCCGGTTGTTGATGGGAGCCACGATGCTCCGGCAAAACCGTTTCCACTGTGATGACGCTCACGGGAGACCCATCCTCTGTGATCCCGGTCACTTTGGCGCACCCGACTGAAATTCCTCCGCAACCGCTGTCGTGTTGGCGTGACGTTAACTCTTGGTTCGCATTAATGGCTAGTCGCGCGGAAGATTCCGCCGGTTTGGTTGCGTAATTGGAAAGAGTTGCGATGCGTAATGCGTTGGGCCTGATGCTGGCCAGTGTAGTTGCGGCGGTCGTGATCGCCGCCGGCGGTTGGTTTTATTATTCCGCGCGCGCCGATCAGGGCGCTCCCAAGACAGTTGCCGCCCGTGCCGCCGATCAACTGCCGGCACAGGCGAAGCTCGCCGCCAGGGATGACGTCGAGACCACCGCGACGATCGCGACCAAGCCGGCGGCAGCCGCTCCGGCACCCGCGCCCGCCCCGGCCATGCCGATGCAGCCGAAACAGGCCTGCGCCAATCCGAACGCGTTGGGTGTGTCCCGCGTCGTCGAGATCGACACCACGGGCGGCCCGGGCTTCGGCTTCGAGCATTTCAAGCAGTTCGACTTCCTCGCCGACAAGGAGGTCGTGCTGACTTTCGACGACGGTCCGTGGCCGGTCAACACGCCCGCTGTGCTGAAGGCGCTCGCGGATGAATGCACCAAGGGCCTGTTCTTCTCGGTCGGCAAGCACGCGACCTATCATCCGGAAATCCTGAAGCAGGTGCTGGCCCAGGGCCACACGGTCGGCACGCACACCTGGTCGCATGTCAACCTCAACAGCAAGAAGATGACGGAGCAGCAGGTCAAGGACGAGGTCGAGAAGGGCTTCAGCGCCGTGCGATTCGCGCTCGGCACCAACCCGGCGCCGTTCTTCCGCTTCCCGCAGCTCCAGCACAATCCCGCGATGGTGACCTATTTCGGCACCCGCAACGTCGCGATGTTCTCGACCGACATCGATTCCTTCGACTTCAGGAAGGGGGCGACGCCCGAGAAGATCGTCGAGACCGTGATGGGAAGGCTCGACAAGCTCGGCAAGGGCATCATCCTGATGCACGACTTCCAGAAGCACACCGGCGAAGCCATGCCGGCGCTGCTCGCGCGGCTCAAGGCCGGCGGCTACAAGGTCGTGCAGATGAAGGCCAAGACGAGCTTCCAGACGCTGCCGGAATACGACGAGGCGCTGCTGAAGGAGCTCAAGGTGCCGACTGCGGGCACGAATGCGCGCCCGATCTCGAGCGTGGTGCAGACGGTCTCGCAGTAGGCACTGCCAGCCGTTCAGATAGCTTCAACTAGCGCGTCATGGCCGGGCTTGTCCCGGCCATCCACGTGTTCGGATCAGGGGCGAAGACGTGGAAGCCCGGGCATGACGGCGAGATTGAGGTACAGGTCTGCGGCTCACCAATAGATGCCGTGACGATGCAACTCGCTGATGATGCGGCGTTCGGTCCAGCTGCGCTTGTGCTTCGGCTTGTCCGCTCCTGCCGCGCTCTTGGTGGCGGGCCTGGCTGTCGTGACCGGCGCGGAGATCGTCGTGGGTGTGGTCACCGTCGGGGCGCTCGCCGCGGCCGGCGCGGAGAGCGACACTGCCGGCGGACGCTCGGAATATTTCGGAGCCTCGGTAGCCGGCGCGGCTTCGCTCACCTGCGTCATCGCGGTGCTCGCCGGCGTCGTGGTTTGCGGAGCGGAGGCCTGTTCGCCCGCCGCGGCCAGCGACAGACCGCGAGACGCGCCCGCATGGGCGGACGCAGAAGCCAGCAGCATGGCGGCAACCAGAATGATCTTGCGCATGTGAAGTCTCCCCGTGTTGGCGTGACCGGGACGTTAGGGGAGTCATGTCCGAGATTATGTGATCGCGATCACCCAGCTGAACGAGACTCATGAAGGCTGACGCGCTGGTCAAAATTCCGCGTTTGCGGGGATCGGATGAACCCATCTCTTCGGGAGGGACACCTTGAGCGCTGGTGCCGCAAGAGGGATTCGAACCCCCGACCCCGTCATTACGAATGACGTGCTCTACCGACTGAGCTATTGCGGCGACCCTGCCGGGACCAGGCGATGCCGGCCCCGATACGCGCGCTCCTGATATCGGGCATGGCCCGAATTGGCAAGGACAAGCCGGGCTCGAAATGCGCTTCACGCGCCCCAGCGGGACCAGAATCCGCGCCAGCCGCCGGCCTGGGCCTTTGCATGGGCCTTGGGCGTGCCGATTTGTTCCGTAAATTCATCGCTCGGGCCGTCTTCGTCGATGCCGGGATCATCCGGTGCACGGACGATCGGGATGACGGCCTGGACGGGCGCCGATGCAGGCTTGCCGAGGTCGGCCCGGGTTCGGAACACCGGCGTTGCCGCCGGCGGCGATGATTCGGCGGACGCCGAAGCCGGATTTGCCGGCTCGGAGGGCGTGACCACCGGCTCCTCCTTCGCGGATTCCCCGGCAACCTCTTGGACCTGAGGGGGCGAATTGTCCTGGGCGGCCGGCGCTGACGCCGGGGCCGTTACCGGCGGTTCCACCGGCGCTTCGCTGGGAGCGGCGGCCACCCGCTTCGGCGGCAGAGCGGCCAGCATGGCTTCCTCGAAGGCCGAGGATTCGATCGTGGGGCCCTTGTCCGAGGGCAGGCTCGCGACCGGCGTCTGCCACTGGAACGCATCGAGGCGGCCGGTAACCGGGGAGACCGGACGCCAGCGGTCGCTGACATAGCCGTCCGCGGTCCAGGCGGGATCGAGGCGGGCACGCACCGCGCGCAAGGTCCAGGCGCGGGCGCGGCCGCCGTCACCATGCTCGGTGCGCTCGAGCTCGGCCATCAGCAGCGCGACGCGCTGGGTCGGATCCTTGAGATAAGGCGCGAGCACCTCGCGCGCGCGGGCAAATTCCGAGGCGTCGATCGCAGCGCGTGCGATCGCGAGCTGCCCTTCGACATGACCGGGCTTGTCGGCCGGCGTCTTCGCGGCGAGCGTCTCGACCCGCTGCAAGCGGTGCCACGCGGTATCGCCGAGCTTCACATGCGCATAGGCATCCGCCAGATCGGGATGCGGATTGGCGAGCCAGGCGGCTTCCACCAGCTTCATGGCGCGGCGCACCTGATGCGCCTCGCTCTCGAATTTTGCCGCCAGCACCGCCGCCGGCACCAGGGTCGGCGCGAGCTTGACCGCCTCCATCGCGCTCTCGCGCGCGACGTCGCGGTCCATCGTTTGCAATTCCAGCGCACGCGCGGCGAGCAGGACGCCGCGCTGCCGGCGATAGGTCTGCTTGTCGATCTGCCCCGCGCGCAGATTCGAGTCGAGGATCGCGAGCGCGCCGCTCCAGTCGCCGCGCGCGCAACGGAAGCCGAGCACCGCATGCGAGGCCCAGGTCGAGGACGGCGACAGCTTGATCGCTTCCTCCGCGATCATCACCGCGCCGACCGCATCGTCGGCACGCTGCGCCTCGATGAACAGGCCGCGCAGGCCGAGCAGCCGCGTATCCTCGCGCTCGGCCATGACGCGGAAGACGCGCTGCGCCTCGTCTCGATTGCCTTCGAGTTGGGCCGACTGCGCGTGCAGCAGCAGCGCGAGCGGATCGTTCGGCACGTGCCGCCGTGCCGCCTCGGCATGACGGCGGGCGAGCGCAGGATCGCCATGGCCGATCGCGAGCAGGCCATGGGTGATGGCATGACGTCCCCGCGCCTGGCGCTTTTCGTGGCGGCGGCGGCGCAAGCGACCCGGCATGCGCCAGATCATCGTCAGGATGCTCCAGACCAGCACGACGGCCGCGGCAAAGAGCCCAAGCAGGAACACGAATCTCGGAAGCGTCGTCGAGATGCGGAAACCAGCTGCGGTCAGGACCAGATCGCCGGGCTGATCGGCAACCCAGGCCGCGCCGGCCGCCGCCAGTGCGATCAGGACGAGAAAAAGGACGATGCGAAGCATGGCGATCCCTATACGCGCCGATTGTTGCGCGAACCTTTACTGAAGGGGCTTGACCGGATCCGACTTGGCCGGATCAGACTTGGCGAGATCCGCCATGGCATCGTCGGCGAATTTGCGGGACGCCGCGAGCGCGGCGTCGCGGGCATCGGTCTTGGCGAGCCAGGCCTGCGCCGGGGCGCGATCGGCCTCGGGCAGAGTCTTCAGCTCGCGCCGCGCTTCCGCGAAATCATTGCGGAGCGCAGCCGCTGTCACGCGCGCAACGATGGCGCCGCGATCGTTGCCGACCCCGTCGGTGCGCTCGATGCGGACGAGTTTTGACGCGCCGGCCTGGAGACGCTCGACAATGCCGGCGTCGCTCGCCGGAGCTTCCGCCGGGGGCGACAGCTTCGGCACGATGTTGAGGAGTTCGCGGCTCAGCGCGGCCGACGTCGGAATGCCGGAGGATGCAAACGCGTCGAGCGGCTTCAGCATGTCGGGCTTGGCCGCCAGCGACCGCGCCGCGGCCAGCTGCGATTGATAGGGATCGCCATGGCGAACGGCAACGTCGAGCAGGGCCGCCGCCACCACATGGCGGAGTGGCTTGTCATCCACCGTCCTGGTGTCGGCGATCTTCTCGCCCTGCTGCGCGAGTTCGGCGCGCTCCGTCTTGCCGGCGCGCTCGAGCTGAGCGATGCGGTCGATGACAGCGGCAAGATCCGGCGCTGCGGCAGGCGCCGCCGCTTTCGCGTCGTTCAGTGCATTCGCAGTCTTGTCGGACTGCGCACGCAGATTGGCCATGTCGCTGCGCAGGCTGCCCACGGATTTCTCCAGCGCGTCGATCCGCGCCGCCATGGCCGGATCGGCTGCGGGCTTGCCGGCCTTGGCTTCGACCGCGGCAACGCGTGCGCTCAGCGCATCGACTGTCGCATTGGTGACCTGCGGCGCGGCCGGCGGCGCCTGCACCGCGGGCCAGCCCAGCATCCAGCCGACCGCGATCACGACCGCCGCTGCGACAGCGCCGGAAAACGGTGCGATGACCCAGGGCGAAATCGGCGCCGACACGGGTGCGGCCGCCGCGGAAGCCCGCTCCTCTGCGGACCCTGACTGTGGCTCGGCCTTGATTTCCTCCGATCCGGGTTCTTCGAACCTGGCCTGCTCCTGCGCGGCCTGCTCGGACGCCTCGGGCTCGCCGGCGACCTGCTGCGCCTGGGTCGAGACTTCGGTCGCCTCAAGGTCGATGGTGGGCGGGGTGCGCTTGGCACGACCCGTGTCGGGCGCCAATCCTGCATCTTCAGGCTTGTCGTCGGCCATCGTGACGGTTCCTCACACTTCCATACCAGGGTGAACTCGATGCGTCGGATTCGGCCTGACCTCTTACGCCAAACGGGTGCGCAACGCACGCTCCAAGGTGTCGAATAGGGCACTTTCGTCCGGCGTTGCGGCCACCAGAACCCGTGACGCGCCGGCGTCGCGCAGCACGCTCGCAACCGTCTCGGACAGGCAGCAATGCGGGATAGCCAGGGCCGAGATTTCGACGCCTTCGTCCCGTGCCGCATCCAGGAACGCACGCGCGCTGCGCCGGGAGTAGTGCAGCACCGCCTCGACCCCGTGGGCGGCAAAGCCCTCGCAGACCTCCCGCGGCAGATGCTTGACCGGCGCCATGCGATAAGTGGTCTGCGTGACCACGCGGAAGCCCTCCGCACCGAGTTCGCCGCCGAGGTCGCGCGATAGATCCGCGCCCGCGAGATACAGCAGCGTGCTCTTCTTCAGCACCCTCTCGCGCGCGCTCTGCATCACCTTGTCGCGCAAGGAGGCAGCGTCGCCGCCAGCGATGATCACTTCGGTGAAACCGGCCTCGCGCGCCGCAGCAGCCGTATGTTCGCCGACCGCAAACAAAGGCAGCTCCAGGACACCGAGGTCCGGCAATTGCGGCGCAACGGCGCGGATCGCGTTGGCCGATGTGACGAGAACGGCACCGTAGGGAGCTTCACTCTCGCCATGGAACGCGGCAGGCTCGAACTTGAGCACCGGCGCAAGCAGCACCGCATGCCCTCGCGCGCGCAGACTTTCCGCCGTCGCCTCATTGTCGGGATGCGGCCGTGTGACAAGAATGGACATTGCTGGTGTTCCCGAACCGCGTGGCGGTGATGCATGACCCGGACGGCTGCGCGTGACGATTGCGCAAGCCGACCCCGGGATGCTACCGGACGTACCAGAACTCTGCTTTACGGATGAGCGCAAGGGCGCAAATTGGATACAATTCGCCAATGCTGGTGCTGGGCATAGAAACCACCTGCGACGAGACCGCCGCGGCCGTGATCGAGCGGGCGGGCGACGGCAGCGGCAAGATCCTGTCCAACATCGTGCGGTCGCAGATCGAGGAACATGCCCGCTTCGGCGGCGTGGTGCCGGAGATCGCCGCGCGCGCGCATGTCGATCTGCTCGACGGCATCATCGATCGCGCCATGCGCGAGGCCGGCATTGGCTTCGCCCAGCTCAATGGCGTCGCGGCCGCCGCAGGGCCGGGCCTGATCGGCGGCGTCATCGTCGGGCTGACCACCGCGAAGGCGATCGCAATGGTGCACGACACGCCGCTGGTCGCAGTGAACCATCTCGAAGCGCATGCGCTGACGCCGCGCCTCACCGACCGAATCGAATTTCCCTATTGCCTCTTCCTCGCCTCCGGCGGCCACACCCAGATCGTCGCGGTCACCGGTGTCGGCCAGTATGTGCGGCTCGGCACCACGGTCGACGACGCGATCGGCGAGGCCTTCGACAAGGTCGCGAAGATGCTGGGGCTGCCCTATCCCGGCGGACCGCAGGTCGAGCGTGCGGCGGCAGGCGGCGATGCCACGCGCTTTGCGTTTCCGCGGCCGATGCAGGGACGCCCCGATGCCAATTTCTCGCTGTCGGGATTGAAGACGGCGGTGCGCACCGAAGCGAGCCGGTTGGCCGAGATCACGCCACAGGACATCAGCGATCTCTGCGCGAGCTTTCAGGCCGCCGTGCTCGACTCGACGGCGGATCGGTTGAACGTCGGCCTCAGGCTTTTCCGCGAACGGTTCGGCGCGCCGCGTGCGCTGGTCGCTGCCGGCGGCGTCGCCGCCAATCAGGCGATCCGCGGCGCGCTCGACGAGGTGGCGCGGCAAGCCGGGACGCAATTGATCATACCGCCGCCGGCGCTCTGCACCGACAATGGCGCGATGATCGCCTGGGCCGGCGCCGAGCGCCTCGCGCTCGGCCTGACCGACACGATGGAGGCGCAGCCGCGCGCACGATGGCTGCTCGATGCCAACGCAACGGCGCCCGCAGGTTACGGCAATACGCGGGCGGGATTTTAGCGATGACCGCGCTGCAATCCGTCGCGGTGATCGGCGCGGGCGCCTGGGGTACGGCGCTGGCGACGGTGGCAGCGCGGGCCGGGCGGAGCGTCACGCTCTGGGCTCGCAATGCGGAACATGCCGCGCGGATTGCGTCGAGCCGCGACAATCCGCGGCTGCCCGGCGTGCGGCTCGCTCCGGAGATTGTCGTCACGGGCGAGCTGGCGCTTGCCGCGCGCGCCGACATGCTGTTGATCGCAACGCCTGCGCAGCATCTGCGCGGTGCTGTCAACATGCTGGCCTCGCGTGTTTCGAGGCCGGTGCCAATCGTCGCCTGCGCCAAGGGCATCGAACACGGCACCCACAAGTTCATGACCGACGTGATCGCCGAGGCTGCACCGGGCGCGCAGCCGGCGATCCTGTCGGGCCCGAGCTTTGCCGACGACGTCGCGCGCGGCCTGCCGACGGCAGTGACCCTGGCGGCAAGCGATGAGGCGCTGGCGCGCGCGCTCGTGCAGGCACTGGGCTCGCCGACGTTCCGCCCCTATCACTCCACGGACATCCGGGGTGTCGAGATCGGCGGTGCGGCCAAGAACGTGCTGGCGATCGCAGTCGGCATTGCGGTCGGGCGCAAGCTCGGCGCCTCCGCCCAGGCTGCGCTCACGACCCGCGGCTTTGCCGAGCTGACGCGCCTCGGCCGTGCGCTCGGCGCGCGCAGCGAGACGCTCACCGGCCTGTCAGGCCTCGGCGATTTGATCCTGACCTGCTCGAGCCCGCAATCGCGCAACTTCGCGCTCGGACTCGCGCTCGGGCGCGGCGAGCAGCCTCCCGCCCGCAAGCTCGCCGAGGGCGAGTTCACGGCACCCGTGCTGATCGAACTCGCCGCTTCGCAAGACATCGAGTTGCCGGTATCAGAAGCGGTCGCGGCGATCCTGAGCGGCGCAAGCACGATCGATGCCGCGATCTCGGGGCTGATGTCGCGTCCCTTCAAGGCAGAGGAATGAGCATGGCGTACTGGCTGGTGAAATCCGAACCGTCGGTCTGGTCCTGGGACCAGCAGGTTGCGAAGGGCGCCAAGGGCGAGGCCTGGACCGGCGTGCGCAATTTCACCGCGCGCCAGAACCTCGTGAACATGAAGAAGGGCGACAAGGCGTTCTTCTATCATTCGAACGAGGGCAAGGAGATCGTCGGCATCGCCGAGATCATCAAGGAGGCCTATCCCGATCCGACCGACAAGACCGGCAAATTCGTCTGCGTCGACATCAAGGCCGACAAGCCCTTGAAGACGCCGGTGACGATGGCCGCGGTCAAGGCCGAGAAGAAGCTCGAAGGCATGGCCTTGGTGAAATATTCGCGCCTCTCGGTGCAGCCGGTGACGTCGGAAGAATGGAAGCTCGTCTGCAAGATGGGCGGGATGTAAGAGCAGGCACTGTAGCCCGGATGAGCGCAACGACAGCCGGGATAGTCTGGTCCCGCATGTCGCTACGCTCATGCGGGCTTCGATATTCGAACCTGCGGCTCCGGCAGCGTGAACACCTCGCAGGGCGCGGCTATGCCGCGCAGCAAATGCGATCCGAGCGCGATCAGCGGCATGTCCGCCTCGGCGGCGAGGGCGCCCGAGACCAGCACCGTCCTGCCGAGCGTCTTGCACAACCCCTCGAGCCGGCTGGCGAGATTGACGGCGGGACCGATCGCGGTGAAATCGAGCCGATTGGCGGCGCCGATGTTGCCCCAGAGCATCTCGCCGAGATGGAGCGCGGCGCCGAATGACAGCGGCGGCAGTCCTTGGGCACCGCGCTCCTTGTTGAGATAGGCCATCCCGGCTTCGGCTGCGCTTGCCGCGCGGAGAGCGGCATCGCAGGCGCGGCGCGGCGACGCCTCGATCACCGGAAAGATCGCGAGGACGCCGTCGCCGACGAATTTCAGCACCTCGCCGCCAAAGGCGTGAACCGCGCCGGCAATGCGATCGAACCAGGCGTCGAGCGCCGCGATGACATCGGCAGGCGGCGTGGTCTCCGACAAGACCGTGAAGTTGCGCAAATCCGCATAGAGCAGTGCGGCCTGAATGGTCTCGCCGAGATCGCGGCGCAGAGGTGCCGCCAGCACCCGCTCCGCGCTGCGCTTGCCGAGATAGGCATCCAAGGTCGCGCGCAACGTGGCGCGCGCGGCGAGCACGGCAAGGGGCGCCGCGGCAAAGCGCGCGGCCCGGCGCAATTGCTCGATCTCGTCCGCAGTGAACGGTCGCGGCCCGATCCAGCCGAGTCGGGGCCCATCGGGCCGGCCGACGATGTCTTCGTGCGCCTCGCCGCGAATGATGTCGCGCAGCCAGCGGCGGCCGGCATCGTTCGGCGGGTCCGGCGCCAGCCCGCCAGGCGCGAAGCCGAGCGCCTCGATCACCTGACCGCTGTCGGCGCGCCACAACCACGTGCGCTTCGCGATCAGCGGATGCGGTACCTCCAGCGTGAGGCTGCCTGCCGCAAGCAGCACGCCGTCGGCGACCAGATGTGTGCCGAGTTCCGCGAGCAGGCGGTCGGCCCCGGAACAATCCGAGGCGGCATCGACAAGCCAGGCGAGGGTCGAGGAGAGCTGCATGGCCCGATGATGACGAGGCAGAGCCGTCTTTGCCACGGGCAATCCTTGACGGAGCGCCGCGGCGCCGCCATGTCCCAACGTCAGCCCAGGGATGATCGCCAATGGCCCAGCCGTTCATGGTGCAACGCGAAACCCAGATCGCGGCCCCGCGTGCCACCGTCTTTGCCTATCTCACCGACCCCGAGAAAATCCTGAGCTGGATGGGCGCTGACGCGACCACGGAGCCGTATCCCGGCGGTCTTTATCTGCTCAAAGGCGTCGGCCCGCGCGACGGCGTCGCCCGCGGCGCGTTCCGCGAGGTCGTGCCGGTGCATCGTCTGGCCTACACGTTCGGCTGGGAGGGTGGCCAGGAAGTGCCGCCCGGCTCGAGCCTGATCGAGATCGACCTGATCGAGCGCGACGGCGGCACGCTGCTGCGCATGACCCATAGCGGCCTGCCGAGCGAAGCGCAGGCCGCCGCCCACGCGAAAGGCTGGTCGCATTATCTGGAACGACTCACCATCGCGGCCGCAGGCGGCGATCCCGGTCCGGACAGGGGCGTTTCGTAGCAACGGGCAGGTCAGACCGCGGCGGTCGCCACCACCTGCGCCAGAAGCTGCTCGCGCCTCGCCTGCGAGCGCTGGCCCTTCATGGTCGCGGCGAAGCGCTCGAGGATGCCGTCCTCGAACGCCGTGACGATGGTGTCGTGGACGTAGCTCTTGCGGCAGATCGCCGGCGTGTTGGAGAGCTTGTCCGCGGCGGCGCGGATTGCGTCCAGCACCTGCTTCTTGCGGCCGCGCTGGCTGGTCGCCGGCGTGATCCGCGACAGCGATTCCACCACGACGGCGGAGGCCATCAGCGTACGAAAATCCTTCAGCGAGATCTTGATGCCGGCGATCTCGCGCAGAAACGCATTGACCTGCGTGGTGTTGACCGCACGGACGATGCCGTAGGCATCGCGATACTGGAACATGCGCTTGCCGGGAACGCCGCGCAAAATTCCGATGGCGCGCACCAGCTTGGCCGCGTCGCACTCCTTGCGCACCGCCTTGCCGCCTTTTGCCTTGAAGGTCAGCACGAAGCTGTCGTCTTCCAGCGTGACGTTGGACTTCAGCAGCGTGGTGGCGCCGCGGGTGCCGTTGAGGCGGGCATAGGATTCGTTGCCCGGACGGATCGCGGTGCGGGCGATCAGTTCGATCACGGCCGAGAGCGCGAATTCGCGCGTCGGCTCATCGCCCGACAGGAACGCAGAGACCTTGCGCCGGATTTTTGGCAGTGCGCCGACGAGCTTTTCCAGGCGATGCGCCTTGCGGTGCTCGCGGACCTTCTCCCAATCGGCGTGATAGCGATATTGCAGCCGGCCCGCGGCATCGCGGCCCACGGCCTGAAGGTGCGAATTGGGATCGGCGGAGTAGCGCACCTCGCGATAGGCCGGCGGCACCGCCATCGCATGCAGCCGGCGGATGGTGCGGGCGTCACGGATGTGCGCTCCGTTGGGACGGACGAAGGAGTAGCCCTTGCCGCGCTTGATTCGGCGGATGGTCAGCTCGTTCTGGTCGCCGAGCCGCAGGCCGAGCTCCTTGGCGAGCGCCTCGACCGTCGCCGCGGGCGCCGTGTCGAAGACCTTCTTCGGGCTCGGGCGCCTGAAAGGGGCCGGTTTCGGCCATTGTCCGAGGGCTTTGGCCAGTGCAATGGCCGCAGGATCGGCTGAAGCGGGCCGCATCGTCCCGAGATTCTGCTGATCCATCATAGTCTTATGCCTTAGCCCTGTCTGTTGTCGATCAATGCCGTCGTTCTGATTTTTGTTCCGAGGGGTCTCTTTGGACCCGGGTTGGCCATTTAGGGTGTTCCGAACCGTATTGCGAGTCCCGAATCAGTGAGAAGAGGTTTCTAAATACCTCTCCTGCAGCATGAGGGCTCTGCACCGGCCTGTTCGCGCATCCGGACAAGAGCCCAAAGGCAGCCCGCAGGCCTGTTTCAGATCTGCGACAATCGCGGCAGTGGCCTTGATCCTCCGCATGGCCGGCGGCCCGCCGAAGGTCCAGCTTGTGCTCCTTGTCGGGTGCGGTTAGCCCGACGCATAATCAGTCAATGATCAAGTCGGCTCGCCGATCGCCGGCGTCGGCCTGCCGTATCTGGAGGGAAAGCATGTCCGAGAAGATCTATGATGTCCCCGCGGAGTGGGCGAAGCGCGCCTGGGTCGACCAGGCCAAGTACAAGGAGATGTATGCTCGCTCCATCTCGGACCCGAATGGTTTCTGGGCTGAGCAGGCCAAGCGCATCGACTGGATGAAGGCGCCGACGAAGATCGAGAACGTCTCGTTCGCGCCCGGCAACATCTCGATCAAATGGTTCGAGGACGGCATCCTCAACGTCGCTCACAATTGCATCGACCGGCATCTTCACACGCGCGCCAACCAGACGGCGATCATCTGGGAAGGCGACGACCCCTCGCAGTCCAAACACATCACCTACAAGGAGTTGCACGACGAGGTCTGTCGGATGGCCAACATCCTGCGCACCCGCAACGTCAAGAAGGGCGACCGCGTCACCATCTACCTGCCGATGATTCCCGAGGCTGCCTATGCGATGCTGGCCTGCGCACGCATCGGCGCGATCCACTCCGTGGTGTTCGCGGGCTTCTCGCCGGACAGCCTCGCCCAGCGCATCAACGACTGCCAGTCCAAGGTGATCATCACCGCTGACGAAGGCCTGCGCGGCGGCAAGAAGGTGCCGCTGAAGGCCAATGTCGACGCGGCGCTCGCCAAGGCCGACGGCGTCGACTGGGTCGTCGTGGTCAAGCGCACCGGCGGCAAGGTCGACATGAACCCGACGCGCGACCTCTGGTACCACGAGGCCGCCGCCATGGTGACGACGGAATGCCCGGTCGAGCACATGCACGCTGAGGACCCGCTGTTCATCCTCTACACCTCGGGTTCGACCGGCCAGCCCAAGGGCGTGCTGCACACCTCGGCCGGCTATCTCGTGTTCGCCTCGATGACGCACCAATACGTCTTCGACTATCACGACGGCGACATCTACTGGTGCACCGCCGACGTCGGCTGGGTCACCGGCCACAGCTACATCCTCTACGGCCCGCTGGCGAACGGCGCGACCACGCTGATGTTCGAAGGCGTGCCCAATTACCCGGATAATTCGCGATTCTGGAACGTCATCGATAAGCACAAGGTCAACATCTTCTACACCGCGCCGACTGCGATCCGCGCACTGATGCAGGGCGGCGACGAGCCTGTGAAGAAGACCTCGCGCGCCTCGCTCCGCCTGCTCGGCTCGGTCGGCGAGCCCATCAATCCGGAAGCCTGGGAGTGGTATCACCGCGTCGTCGGCGATGATCGCTGCCCGATCGTCGACACCTGGTGGCAGACCGAGACCGGCGGTATCCTGATCACCCCGCTGCCGGGCGCAACCAGGCTCAAGCCGGGCTCGGCGACACAGCCGTTCTTCGGCGTGGTGCCTGAGATCGTCGACGCCGACGGCAATGTTCTGGAGGGCGAAACCACCGGCAATCTCTGCCTGACGCGGTCCTGGCCCGGTCAGATGCGCACGGTCTACGGCGACCACGCCCGCTTCGAGCAGACCTATTTCTCGACCTACAAGGGCAAGTATTTCACCGGCGACGGCTGCCGGCGCGACGCCGACGGCTATTACTGGATCACCGGCCGCGTCGACGACGTCATCAACGTCTCCGGTCATCGCATGGGCACCGCAGAAGTCGAGAGCGCGCTGGTCGCGCACGAGAAGGTGTCGGAGGCGGCAGTGGTCGGCTTCCCACACGACATCAAGGGCCAGGGCATCTACGCCTACGTCACCCTGATGTCCGGCGTCCAGCCGACCGAGGACCTGCGCAAGGAGCTCGTCACCTGGGTGCGCAAGGAGATCGGCCCGATCGCTTCGCCCGACCAGATCCAGTTCGCGCCGGGCCTGCCAAAGACCCGCTCCGGCAAGATCATGCGCCGCATCCTGCGCAAGATCGCCGAAGACGAGCCCGGCAGCCTGGGCGATACGTCGACCCTGGCCGATCCCGCGGTGGTCGACGACCTCGTCAAGAACCGGCAGAACCGGAAGTCGGCGTAAGGACGCTCTCGTGCCCCGGACGCAGCGCAGCGCTTCTGCAGCGGTGCGCTGCAGAGCCGGGGCCCATCTATCCGCATAAAGTAAAGAGCTGGGTCCCGGCTCTGCGTCGCGGCGCTACACGCCGCGCCTTGTCCAGGACACAAGTCCGCGTGTCGCGCCCCCTAGCAGCCAACAGCCGTTCACATCCTCACGCTCTTGTCAGCGCGCGCACCCGTGCGGCCGGCATCTTTCCCGGAAAGTGTTGTTTTCAGATCATTTACTTTATTTCGAACATTTCCTTTGTTCCCGCCGTTGGCTGGCCCTCGGCTAGCGCGCGTGGAAACCATCCGGTTAACAGGCGCGGCTAAGAATGAGCGCTAACGAGGGCCTGACGCGGCGGAGATTGCCGGGTTCTGCGTAATTTTGGACGATCCGTTTGGCGCAAGGGGAAGCATCGATGTCGATGAGGATTGCAGCGACGCTGGCCGCCACCATCGGGGTTGGGGTCTTGATGTCGACAGCGGCAGAGGCACGGCCGGAAATGGTGGGGACCCACCTGGCCGACTACTCGCCGGGCACCATCGTGGTCAAAACCAGCGAGCGACGGCTTTATCTGATCCTCGATAACGGCCACGCCGTGCGCTATCCGGTCGGCGTCGGCAAGGCCGGCAAGCAATGGGCCGGCACGACGAAGATCGACGGCAAGTATCTCAATCCGGCCTGGGCGCCGCCCGCCGAGGTGAAGCGCGACAAGCCGAATATTCCCGACGTCATTCCGGGCGGCTCGCCGCGCAACCCTATGGGTGTCGCGGCGATGACTCTGGCCGGCGGCGAATACGCCATTCACGGCACCAACGTCCCGGGCTCGATCGGCGGCTTCGTCTCCTATGGTTGCATCCGCATGCTCAACGACGACATTACCGATCTCTACGGCCGCGTCTCCGTCGGCACGACGGTGGTCGTGACGCGCTGATCGCCTGAATCAGTCGAGATAAAAGCCGCGTATTGCGACGCGGCTTTTTTGTTACCAGAAGCGCCAGCCCCGCGCGCACCAGCCGTCGCGATGGCCGCCATTGTAGCTGCGCACATAACCGCTCGCGAGCAGCGCAGCCGAGACGTTGGCGGTGCGCCTGGTGGCAACATCGGCGAGAACGCGGCCGTATTTGTCCTGACCAAGATTATAGACCATCACGCCGCCCTGGCCGAGCAGGTTGCGCAACGCATCGCCGGCGGCCTCGGCCTTGTCCAGCTCGTCCCGGCAGGATGCTTTCATCTCGGGCGCATCGATGCCGCGCAGACGGACACGTGCGACGAGATCGCGGCCGTCGCGCAGATGCACGCGCGCGAGGAAAGTGTCACCGTCGATGGTGCGGACGACCTCGACCGCTTGTCTCGCATCGGAATTGCCGGACTGCCGCAGGATGATTTCGGCATCGCGCGATTGTTCGTCATCCACATGCGGGATGGGCCAGATCGTTCCCTGGCGGAAGCCGAGCACGATGGCCGTCGCAACGCCGACCACGAACATCCACGGCAACAGTCCGGAGAAGCGACGGCCGAGCGGCGAGCCGCTGTATGAAGTCCGGTATGGACGGCTGGGATCGAAGCGCGACATCCGCGCACGCTAGGGCTGAGTCGGCCGAACCGGCAAGGTGGCTTGTGAGGAGCGCACATAAAGCGGCGCCTCAGAAGTCCGAAGCGATGCCTTTACGCTCCCAATCGCCGTAACGAGTTGGCTCCGGCCCCTTCGGCCCCTGCAACTCCTTCGGCGCAGCTTCGGCATGCACGGCCGCCGCAGCCCGCCGGCGCGCTTCGGCTTCGGCCAACGCCCGCTGGGCGGCCGGCGGCAGCGGCTTGCGATCGGGAAGGGTGGGCCGGTCACTCATCTCGGGCGGTTCCTAACGCAGGATCACGGAAAGCGCGAGGTCCAATAACGCATTGCTGAAATGGTCATTGCGGGCTCCAATCGCGAGGGGCCATTCTTACATTTGGCATATTCGCGTGTCAGAGATCAGTCTCTCAAGGCATGCGCCATTGCGGCGGAACTGCCGCTCGCTCAGAACCTTGCTTCCGTATGCCATCTCAACGTTTCGTCCCTCCATCCGAAGTGCCCGGTCTTGCGGCACGGCGGATAGCCGCCGACATCGTCGACGGCGTGCTGCACAAGCACCGCACGCTTGATGACCAGCTCGACGGCGGCGGCGCCCATCCCGGACTGAAGACGCTGGCCGATCGCGACCGCGCGCTGATGCGGCGCCTCGTCGCCACGGTGCTGCGCCGGCTCGGCACGCTCGGCCATGTGCTGTCCCGCCTGCTCGACAAGGGCATTCCCTCCGACGCGCCGCGCGCGCAGAGTGCGCTCCTGATCGGCGCGGCGCAGATCCTCTGGATGGACGTGCCGGATCACGCTGCAGTCGATCTCTCCGTTCGCCTCGTGCAATCCGACCGCCGCGCCGCGCGCTATGCCGGCCTCGTCAACGCCGTGCTGCGCCGCTGCGCGCGCGAGGGCAAGGGGCTGATCGAGGAAGTCGCGACGCAATCGCTCGATCTGCCGCCATGGCTGCTCGCGCGCTGGACCGCGCATTATGGCGAGGCGACCGCACGAGACATGGCGCTGGCGCTCGGCCATGAGCCGTCGCTCGATCTGACGGTGAAGTCGGATCCCGCACAATGGGCGAGCCGCCTGCATGGCGAGATACTGCCGACGGGAACGGTGCGGATGCTGCTGCACGGTTCCGTGACGATGCTGCCCGGCTTCGCCGAAGGACAATGGTGGGTGCAGGACGCCGCTGCCGCGCTGCCCGCGCGGCTGTTCGGTGACGTCAAAGGCAAATCCATTGCCGATCTCTGCGCTGCCCCCGGCGGCAAGACCGCGCAGCTGGCACTATCAGGCGCGCATGTCACGGCGATCGACCGCTCACCGGCCCGGGTGGCGCGCCTGCGCGAAAATCTGATGCGATTGTCGCTCCAGGCTGAGACCGTCGTTGCCGACGCCGTGGAGTGGGCCGGCCCAGCCGAGGGTTTCGACGGCATCCTGATCGACGCGCCCTGCACCTCGACCGGCACGATCCGGCGACATCCCGACGTCGCATGGCTCCGGCAGGAATCCGACATCGCCGCCCTGTCCGCGCTTCAGCAGCGGCTGCTGAAGAAATCCGTCTCGCTGCTCAAGCCCGGCGGGACGCTGGTCTACTGCACCTGTTCGCTGGAACCCGAAGAGGGCGAGCAGGCGATCGCCACGCTGCTGGCCGCGGAGGCCGGCCTGCGCCGGGTGCCGATCGAGGCGTCCGAGGTGTCGGGTCTCTCCGAGATCATCACCGCCGAGGGAGACCTGCGCACCCTGCCCAGCCACCTCCCGAATGTCGATCCCAAGCTCGGCGGGCTCGACGGATTCTACGCGGCACGGCTCGTTAAATCCTGATTTTGCACCGGTTTTTGCGACGGCGCTGATTCGCACCCTTTCAAGGTGGTGTCGGCCGTCCGAATTTGGGATTAAGAAGGATTCGTCGCTAATCCTCTCCCCCATCAAGGCAAGGCGTGTCGGTCGCTCAACGCAGACATATCTCGACGCTGGTCATGAACCGCTTCGCGCGGAACATGCTCGCGCGCGCGAGCGGCGGTTCCGTTGCTCTGTCGCGGGTCTGGCCCGGCCGCACCGACCGGCTGATCATTGCGCCGCACGACTTACGCACCGCGGACGCGACCCGCGCCGCCGAGATCTATGCCGGCCGCTTCGTCTTCGCCGGCAAGATCGTCAATTGCCACGGCCGCTCGATCTTCGATCTCGAGCCGCCGTCGGAGGATTGGGAAGTCGCGCTGCTCGGCTTCGGCTGGTTGCGTCATTTGCGCGCCGCCGACACTGCGCTGACGCGAGCGAATGCGCGCGCGCTCATCGAGGACTGGATCGCCAACCCCGCCAACAAGCGCCGCCCCGTCGCGCGCCGCGCCGACGTGCTGGCCCGCCGCGTGATCTCGCTGCTGTCGCAGGCGCCGCTGGTGCTGGGCGAGACCGACAACAAATTCTACCGCCGCTACTTGCGCGCGCTCGCCCGCGAGATCCGCTTCCTGCGCTACACCATGGTCGACATTCCGGACGGGGTGCCGAAGCTCCAGGTGCTGATCGCTCTGTGCTATGCGGCCCTGTGTCTCGCCAACCAGGCGCGTCACATCCGCAGCGCCTCGAAGAAGCTGTCGGACGAATTGCAGCGGCAGATCCTGCCCGATGGCGGCCACATCTCCCGCAACCCGGGCGCGCTGATCGAACTCCTGATCGACCTGCTGCCACTGCGGCAGACCTTTGCTGCGCGTAACATCGCGCCACCGCCGGCGCTGCTCAACGCAATCGACCGCATGATGCCGATGCTGCGCTTCTTCCGGCACGGCGACGGCAATTTCGCCCTGTTCAACGGCATGAGCGCGACCTCTTCGGACCTGCTCGCCACGCTGCTCGCCTATGACGACACCCACGGCGTGCCGATGGCGAACATGCCGCATACCGGCTTCCAGCGCCTCGATGCCGGCCAGACCACTGTGATCATCGACACCGGCCCACCGCCGCCGGCCGGCGTCAGCCACGACGCCCATGCCGGCTGTCTGTCGTTCGAACTGTCGTCCGGCATCAGCCGCATTGTCACCAATTGCGGCATGCCGACCACGGGCCGCGACAATTGGCGGCCGTTCGCGCGCAGCACGGCGGCGCATTCGACGCTGACCTATCACGACACCTCCTCGTGCCAATTTGTGGAGATGTCGGCGATGAAACGCCTGCTGCACGGCTCGCCCGTCACCAGCGGACCGGTCGAGGTCGAGAGTTATCGCGAGATCGTGCAGAACGGCACGCTGCTCACGACCTCGCACGACGGCTATCTCGCCAAGTTCGGCGCGATCCACCGCCGCATGCTGATGATCGCCACTGACGGCGCGCGTATCGACGGCGAGGACACGCTGTCGCCGCCGCAGGGCGGGCGCTTCAAGGGCGCGGATGCCGATTTCGCGCTGCGCTTCCATCTGCATCCGGCAGTGAAGGCGAGCCGGCTGTCGGATGCCCG
>NZ_AJQE01000095.1 GCF_000261685.1 Bradyrhizobium genomosp. I (2014)
TGCTGCCGAACCGCGACGTCTGGACCTTCGAGGCGCTCGACGACAAGGTCGACCTCGAGGACAGCGTGTTCCTGGCCGGCAATGACGGGCCACGCCGCACCGCGCAGATCGTGATCCGCCAGGACGCGCGGCAGGCGCCCTCGATCCGCTGGAGCTTTGTCCGCTCCACGGCTTCACCGGCCGTCACCAATGCCCGCCGCAACGCTCGCCGCGAGCCGGAACTTCCGCTGTAAACAGGCGCGATCCGGCCCTATCTCATCGTTGTGAAAGCGGCCGAAAGCTGCTATCGAGCCCTCGCTCGCGCGACTGGCGACCTTGGATGGAGCACCATCGGGAAGCGCGGGACATATCCGCCGCGCGCCTGGGCATAGACACTCCCTGAACAGAGGATCTTGCTCATGACCGACTACCCCCGCCGCGTCACCCGCGCTCTCATTTCCGTCTCCGACAAGACCGGCCTGATCGAATTCGCCAAGGCGCTGGCCGCGCACGATGTCGAGCTGATCTCGACCGGCGGCACCGCCAAGACCATTGCCGCGGCCGGCCTCAAGGTGAAGGACGTCTCCGACCTCACCGGCTTCCCCGAGATGATGGACGGCCGCGTCAAGACGCTGCATCCGAAGGTGCATGGCGGCCTGCTTGCGATCCGGGACAGCAAGGAACACGCGGAGGCGATGAAGGCGCATGGCATCGCGCCGATCGATCTCCTCGTCGTCAATCTCTATCCGTTCGAGGCGACCGTCGACAAAGGCGCCGGCTTCGAAGACTGCATCGAGAACATCGACATCGGCGGCCCCGCGATGATCCGCGCGGCCGCAAAGAACCATGACGATGTCGCCGTCGTGGTCGAGGCGCAGGACTATCAGGCCGTGCTCGACGAGCTCGCCGCCAACAAGGGCGCGACCACGCTGAAGCTGCGCCGGCGCCTGGCCGCGAAGGCCTATGCGCGCACCGCGGCGTATGATGCCGCGATCTCGAACTGGTTCAACCGCCAGCTCGAGATCGACGCGCCCGACTTCCGCGCCTTCGGCGGCCGGCTGATCCAGTCGCTGCGCTATGGCGAGAACCCGCATCAGACCGCGGCGTTCTACGCGACGCCCGACAAGCGACCGGGCGTCTCCAGCGCACGGCAGCTCCAGGGCAAGGAGCTCTCCTACAACAACATCAACGACACCGACGCCGCCTATGAGTGCATCGGCGAGTTCGACACCAGGCGCACCGCGGCCTGCGTCATCGTCAAGCATGCCAATCCCTGCGGCGTCGCCGAAGGCTCTAACCTCGTCGACGCCTACCGCAAGGCGCTGGCCTGCGATTCGACCTCCGCCTTCGGCGGCATCATCGCGATGAACCGCGCGCTCGACGCCGACACCGCGCGCGAGATCACCAAGATCTTCACCGAGGTGATCATCGCACCCGACGCGACCGAGGAGGCGATCGCCATCATCGGCGGCAAGAAGAACCTGCGCCTGCTGCTCGCCGGCAGCCTGCCCGATCCGCGCGCCCCGGGCTTGACCGCCAAGACGGTGGCCGGCGGCCTCCTCGTGCAGAGCCGCGACAACGCCGTGGTCGACGACATGACGTTCAAGGTCGTGACCAGGCGCGCACCGACCGATGCGGAAATGCGCGACCTGAAGTTCGCGTTCCGGGTGGCAAAACACGTCAAGTCCAACACCATCATCTACGCCAAGGATCTCGCCACCGTCGGCATCGGCGCAGGCCAGATGAGCCGTGTGGATTCAGCGCGCATCGCAGCGCGCAAGGCGCAGGATGCCGCCGCCGAGCTGAAGCTCGCCGAGCCGCTGACCAAGGGCTCGGTCGTGGCGTCGGATGCATTCTTCCCGTTCGCCGATGGCATGCTCGCCTGCATCGAGGCCGGCGCCACCGCCGTGGTGCAGCCCGGAGGCTCCATGCGCGACGACGAGGTGATCAAGGCCGCCGACGAGCATGGCATCGCCATGGTGTTCACGGGAACGCGGCATTTCCGGCATTGACACGATCTGCGGAGCGGGCTGCAAGAGCTACGACGATCCTATCGACCTCGTCATTGCGAGCGCAGCGAAGCAATCCAGAATCTTTCCGCACAGGAAGTCTGGATTGCTTCGTCGCTTCGCTCCTCGCAATGACGAAAGTGAAATCGCGTGATGCGGGCTAATCCTTCACCCGCATCAACAGTCCCAGCCCCGCAACGAAGAACACGACCAGCACGGCCATACCGGCCTTCTGGCTTGCAGTCACCGCCGTGATCATGCCGATCAAGAGCGGTCCGATGAAGGACGTCACCTTCCCGGTCAATGCAAACAGGCCGAAATACTGCGCGATGCGATCCTTCGGCGCGAGGCGGATCAATAGCGTGCGTGAGGCGGCCTGCAGCGGGCCGCCGGCAGCACCGATCAGGCAGCCCAGCACGAGATAGGCGCGCTCGGCCGCGCTCGAGAACAGGGGAGCACCTGCTTGCGGCGGCGCGACCTTGACGAACAGGACGCTATCCTTGTCGACCATAAGGATCGCGGCCACGGCCAGCAGCAGGACCAGCAGAGTGCCGCCGATGACGCGCTTCGGCCCGAGACGATCGTCGAGCTTGCCGCCGAACCATGCGCCGAACGCGCCGGCAATCGCGAGCATGATGCCGAAGGTGCCGATCTGGATCGTGTGCCAGCCGAAGGTACCGGCCGCATAGATGCCGCCAAACGCGAACAGCGACACCAGACCATCGGTGTAGATCATGTTGGCGAGCAGGAATGCCGCGAGCGATTTCCGCTTGGGCAGGCCTTTGATCGATTGCTTCAGCTCGGACAGACCTTCGCGCAGCGCTTCGCGCAGCGGACGCTTCGCCGGATAATCCGGCGTGAACAGGAACATCGGCGTCACGAAGATGATGAACCACAGCCCGGTCAGTGGTCCCGCGGCGCGGTCGCCCTGGTGAGTGGCGGGGTCGAGCCCGAACAGCGGCGTGAAGCCCAGCAGCGTGCGACCGGTCTCGGGATTTGCGGCGAGGAAGCCGAGAACGATGATCAGGCTGACGATGCCACCGACGTAGCCGGTCGCCCAGCCGGTGCCGGAGAGCCGGCCGATGCGCTCCGGCGGCACCAGGGTCGGCATCATCGCGTTGTTGAAGACGGTGGCGAACTCTGCACCGACGCTGGCAAGCGCGACCGCGGTGAGCAGCGAGGGAATGATGGCGTAATCGCCGGGTTTGCCGATCCACAGCGTGCAGGATGCCAGCACCAGCACCGCGCCGAATCCCGCGATCCATGGTTTCCTGCGGCCCGATGCATCCGCGATGGCCCCCAGCACCGGCGACAGCAAGGCGATCGCAAGGCCCGCGGCGGCCATTGCAAAGCCCCACAGCGACTGGCCGGTGGCGGGATTTGGCGCGACGCTGGTGGCGAAATAGGGCGCGAACACGAAGGTCGTGATCAGCGTGAAATAGGGCTGCGCGGCCCAGTCGAAGAAGATCCAGCTGACGACGGCGGCACGCGGCGGATAGGTCCGCGGCGCGCCGGCCATGCGCGCATCAGGGGCGATCGTCGTCATCACGCAGTCCTCATCACGAACAGTTTTGTCTCTCCTGGAGCAAACCGTATAGCATTGCAGCGAGGCGTGTGAACCGGCCCGAGGCCGCGGCGGAAGTTTTGATAAATGTCATCACATTCGACACGGCGGACATTCTTCGCCTTCATAGCCACCCTGGCGTTCAGTCTCGCTCCCGCGACCGCTCAGGATGCGCGGAGGGGCTATGTGCCGCCCGCGCGCGACACGGTGCGCGCCGTCGCCGCCGAGCACGGCATGGTGGTGGCGCAGGAGAAGTTGTCCGCGCAGATCGGCGCCGACATCCTGCGGCGCGGCGGCAATGCGGTCGACGCTGCGGTCGCGACCGGCTTTGCGATGGCGGTGACCTACCCGCGCGCCGGCAATATCGGCGGCGGCGGCTTCATGGTGATCCATTCCGCCGATCGTAACGAAGACATCACGATCGACTATCGCGAGACCGCGCCGGCCGCGACGACGCCGCAGATCTTCCTCGGCGCAGATGGCAAGCCTGACACGACGAAGTCACGGGATTCCGCACTCGGCGTCGGCGTTCCCGGCACGGTGGCGGGCCTCGCGATGGCATTGGACAAATACGGCTCCGGCCAGTTCACGCTGGCGCAACTCCTCGCGCCCGCCATCGCGCTCGCACGTGACGGCTTCATCGTCAGCGACGACATTGCCGATACGCTGCCGAGTTGGCACCGGCGGCTGGCACGCTGGCCTTCCTCGGCCAGGATCTTCTCGCGGCCTGATGGCACGCCGCTGGGCGAAGGCGACCGGCTGGTGCAGGGCGATCTCGCCGAAACGCTTTCGGCCGTCGCCGCGCTGGGGCCGCGCGGCTTCTACGAGGGGCCGGTCGCGGAGAAACTCGCCAGGGCCGTGACCGACGCCGGCGGGATCATGGCGCCGGCCGACCTCAAGGCCTATCAGCCGGTCATCCGCGCGCCGGTGCGCGGCACCTATCGCGGCTACGACATCGTGTCGATGCCGCTGCCTTCGTCCGGCGGCGTGGTGCTGGTGGAGACGCTCAACATCCTCGAGGGCTTTCAGCTGGCCGATTTGAAGCAGGGATCGCCGGCGTCGCTGCATCTGCTGATCGAGGCCATGAAGCGCGCCTATGCCGATCGCGCGCGCTATCTCGGCGATCCCGCCTTCGTCAACGCACCGATCGAGACGCTCATCGCGAAGGACTACGCCGCCAAGCTGCGCGCGGGTATTTCTACCGAACGCGCCACGCCGTCGCAGGAGCTCGTGTCCGCTTCTGCCGCGCCGCGTGAGGGCAGCAACACGACGCATTTCTCCGTCGTCGATGCCCGTGGCAACGCCGTCAGCAACACTTATACGCTGAACTTCAGCTATGGCGTCGGCCTCGTCGCCGACGGCACCGGCGTGCTGCTCAACAACGAACTCGACGATTTCACCGCCGCGGTCGGCGCATCCAATGCCTATGGCCTCGTAGGCTTCGAGGCAAATCTGCCCGGTCCCGGCAAACGGCCGCTCTCATCGATGTCGCCGACCATCGTGCTGAGGAACGGCAAGCCGGTGCTGGTGACGGGTTCCCCTGGCGGCAGCCGCATCATCTCGACCGTGCTCCAGGTGATCGTGAACGTCCTCGACTACAAGATGGATGTCGCGGCCGCCGTCGCAGCGCCGCGGCTGCATCACCAATGGCTACCGGATGAGGTGCGCGTCGAGCGCGGCTTTCCCGACGACGTGCTGCTCGCGCTGAAGGCCATGGGCCACCTCGTCGTCGAGCCGATGGGGCAGACATCGGCGAATTCGATTCTCGTGACGCCGAACCGATTGCTTGGCGCGGCCGATCCGCGGACGCGCGGCGCGGAAGCGGCGGGGCAGTAGCCCGCTCTCCCTGCATGGCACGGCAGCGCGCGCCGGCTTGCTCGGGCCGGCGTGCGTGCTACCACCGCCCCGCCAAAGCAATTGCCGGGAAAACACACATGACCACCGCCGATCCGAACCAGCGCATCGAACGCGCCGAGATCGATGACACCAGCCTGCTCGCCTTCTATCGCGACATGAACACGTCCGAGCGGCGGACGTTCTGGGCCTGCGCTGCGGGCTGGGCGCTCGACGGCATGGACTTCATGATCTATCCGCTGGTGATCGGCACCATCATCGCCCTGTGGAAGGTCGATGCGGCCTCGGCCGGCCTTGCCGGCACGGTGACGCTGCTCGCCTCCGCCATCGGCGGCTGGCTCGGCGGCTATCTCTCCGACCATATCGGGCGTGTCAGGACGCTCCAGATCACCATCATCTGGTTCTCGTTCTTCTCTCTGGTCTGCGCCGTCGTGCAGAATTTCGATCAGCTTCTGATCGCACGTGCCGTGCTCGGTCTCGGCTTCGGCGGCGAATGGGCGGCGGGCGCCGTGCTGATGGGCGAGGCGATCCGGCCGCAATATCGCGGGCGCGCGGTTGGCTCGGTCCAGTCGGGCTGGGCGGTCGGCTGGGGCCTGGCCGTGCTGTCGCAGGCGATCCTGTTCTCGGTCTTGCCGGCGGAGACGGCGTGGCGCTGGATGTTCGTGATTGGAGCGCTGCCGGCACTTCTGGTGTTCTACATCCGCCGCTCTGTCACCGAGCCAGAGATCGCGGCCGAGGCCCGCGCCAGGCGGGCGGAAACGGGCAGTCATCCGAAACTCTGGGAGATCTTCACCTTCCCGATCGTGAAGACCACGGTGCTTGCGTCGCTGATGGCGACGGGCTGCCAGGGCGGCTACTACGCCGTCACCTTCTGGGTGCCGCAATTCCTGACCAAGGAGCGGCACCTGTCGATCGTCGGATCGACCGGTTATCTCGCGACGCTGATCATCGGCTCCTTCATCGGCTATCTCGTGGGCGCGTGGCTCGCCGACCGGATCGGGCGGCGCAACCTGTTCCTGATCTTCTCGCTCGGAGCCATGGCGGTGGTGCTTCTCTACACACAGCTGCCGCTGACCAACGAGATCCTCTGGATACTCGGTTTCCCGCTCGGCTTCTTCGCCTCGGGCTATTTCTCCGGGCTTGGCGCGTTCCTGACCGAACTCTATCCGACGCGGTTGCGCGGCTCGGGCCAGGGCTTCTGCTACAATTTCGGCCGCGGCATCGGCGCGCTGTTTCCATTCCTCGTCGGCGCGCTGTCGGCGACGACATCGCTCGCCAATGCAATCGCGATCTTCGCGGTGGTGGCTTACGCGGTGTTCTTCATCGCCGCCTTCGCGCTGCCGGAGACACGCGGGCGCGTGCTGCACGCGGACTGACCTGTCATCCCGGGGCACGCGAAGCGTGACCCCGGGATCTCGAGATTCCGGGTCCGGTGCTACGCACCGCCCCGGAATGACGGGAGACAGGCCTACCGCCCCACCTGATACGGGCCGCCCCTTTCCAGCGCGCGCGCATACGCCGGCCGGGCGTGGATACGCTCCAGGAACGCCATCGCCTTGGGATGGCCCTGCTCGAGCCCACCGCGCGCTTGGGCCGCTTCCAGCGGAAAGCTCATCTGGATGTCGGCCGCGGTGAACTCGCTGCCGGCGAACCACTCGCTCTTGGCAAGCTCGCCTTCCCAATAGTCCATGTGTTGCTTCAGCTGCGGATTGACCAGCGCGGTCAGCGCCTGGTTGCAGACCTTGCGCACCAGCGGGCGCAGCAGGGCGGGCGCGCGCTTCGGCATCAGCGTGAAAAGCAGTTTGAGCAGCAGCGGCTGCATCGCGGATCCTTCCGCATAGTGCAGCCAATAGGTGTACCGCAGCCGCTCCGGCGTGTTCGACGGCGGGATCAGCCGGCCATCGCCGTGGGTTGCGATGAGATATTCGACGATCGCGCCTGACTCGGCGATGGTGTTGCCGTTGTCGGTGATGACAGGCGACTTGCCGAGCGGATGGATGGCCCGCAGTTCCTTCGGCGCGCGCATATCCGGCTGGCGTTGATAGCGCACGATCTCGTAGGGAACGCCCAACTCCTCGAGCAGCCACAGCACGCGCTGCGAACGGGAATTGTTGAGGTGGTGAACGGTCAGCATTTTGAGGTCCTTGGCGCTGGGCGTGTCGGTCGGCTGCGCCGTTCGTGCCAGCCCGGGAACACATTGTCGAGGCGCCGGTGCGGATATTTTCACCCGGGTATATTGACGTCGATAATTTACCCGGATATTAAGCTGCCACCACGGTCAATATGGCAATGATTCCAATGCAAGGGACCTACACAGCCTTCGCCGGCCAGCGCCGGCTGGCCTCAGGGACGGCGGGCGAAGTCGCGCTTGCCGTCAAGCGCGAGACGCAGCCGCTGGACCAGCCGATCATCATCTTCGACGACGGGACGGGCCGGTCGGTCGATTTCGACCTGCGCGGCAACGATCATGAGGTGCTGGCGCGGCTGGCGAAGCTCACGCCGCCGGCCGAGACGGTCGAGGCACCCGCAGAGCCGCGCGGCCGCGGCCGGCCGAAGCTCGGCGTGGTCGCGCGCGAGGTGACGCTGCTGCCGCGGCACTGGGAGTGGCTCAACGCACAGGCCGGCGGCGCCTCGGTCGCACTGCGCAAGCTGGTCGACGAGGCCAGGCGCGTCAGCGGCGACAAGCACCGCGCGCAGCAGGCGCGCGATGCGGCCTATCACTTCATGTCGACCATGGCCGGCAACCTGCCGCAGTTCGAGGAGGCCTCGCGCGCACTGTTCGCGGATGATCGGCGGCGCTTCACCGGACTGATCGCCGATTGGCCGACTGACATCCGCGACCACATCGTCAAGCTCGCCTACAGCGACCGCGCGTAAACCGCGCGGCCGCTCTTCATAACCCCATCGACGGCCGAGCCGCGCATTGCGCGGCAACGGCTTCGCACGCCCTGATGAAAGGCCGATCCATGTCCGCTCCAAAACCGCTCTGGACCACATTCCTGCGCTTCCTCGCGCCCTTGATGCTGAGCAACGCCCTGCAATCGTTGTTCGGCACCGTCAGCAATGTCTATCTCGGCCAGATGATCGGCGTCGACGCGCTCGCCGCAGTCTCGGTCTTCTTCCCGGTAATGTTCTTCCTGTTCGCCTTCGTCATGGGACTGAGCACCGGCGCCACCGTGCTGATCGGCCAGGCCTTTGGCGCGGGCAAGCACGGCCAAATCAAGATCATCGCGGGTACGACACTCGCAGTCGGCTTGCTGCTGTCGATTTCGGTTGCACTGATTGGCGGGCTCTTCAGTCGTCAATTGATGATGGCGCTCGCCACGCCCGCGGACATTCTCGATGCGGCCAGCGCCTATGCGAGGATCATGCTGCTGACCATGCCGCTCGGCTTCGTCTTCCTGCTGATGACGGCGATGATCCGCGGCGTCGGCGACGCGCTCACGCCATTGTTGGCGCTGGCGATGTCGACTGCGATGGGCCTGGTCCTGACGCCATTGCTGATCCGCGGCGCGTCCGGATGGCCGGCGACTGGCATCACCAGCCCGGCATGGGCGGCTGCGATCTCGAACGCGCTCACGCTGATCGTGCTGGCCGTCCATCTGCTGCGCAAGAAGCACGCGCTCGCGCCGGACGCGGCGCTGCTGCGTCACCTGCGGCTGAACGGCACCGTGCTCGGAAAGGTCCTCGGCATCGGACTGCCGAGCGCGATCGGCATGGTGGTGATGGCGATCGCCGAGCTGGTGCTGCTCGGCCTCGTCAACGGCTATGGGTCCGACGCCACGGCCGCGTACGGCGCCGTCAACCAGGTGATGGGCTATACGCAGTTCACGGCGATGTCGATTTCCATCGCGGTCTCGATCCTCGGCGCGCAGGCTGTCGGCAGCGGTGACAGGACATCGCTCGATGGCATCGTCCGTACCGGCCTCACGTTCAACATCGTCCTGACCGGCGGGCTGGTGACGCTGATCTATCTCGTCCCGCGCGCCGTGCTTGGTATCTTCATCACCGATGGCGCCGTCCTCGATCTGGCGAAAGGGCTGCTGTACATCGCCTTGTGGAGCTCGGTGCCGTTCGGCCTCGCCACGGTGTTTTCAGGCGCGATGCGTGCGGCCGGTGTCGCGTTCACACCGATGTTGCTGTCGATCTTCGCGATTGTCGCGATCGAACTGCCGGCCGCGTTGATCCTGAGCCGCACGGTCGGCCTTGCGGGCGTCTGGGCTGCCTATCCCATCGTGTTCTGCGCCATGTTCGTTTTGCAGATGGGCTATTACCTCCTGGTGTGGCGCAAGCAGGCGATCCGGCGTCTGGTCTGACCTCAAAGTATTATGATCATCATTAAACGGTGGACCTGCGGGGCACGCTGCGCCACAATGGGTGAAAGCGTCCTCAGGGAGAATGAGTTTGACCCGCACCGCCCCGCAGTTCCTGTTCGATTTCGGCAGCCCGAACGCCTATCTCAGCCATCTCGCGATTCCCGCGATCGAGCAGCGCATCGGCGTCAAGTTCGAGTACGTCCCGATCCTGCTCGGCGGCATCTTCAAATCGACCAACAACAAGTCGCCGGCCGAGACCCTCGCCGGCGTCAAGAACAAGCGCGAATTCCAGCAGGTCGAGACCGAGCGCTTCATCAAGCGCTTCAAGGTCCAGCCCTATGCCTGGAATCCGCATTTTCCCGTCAACACGCTCAACCTCATGCGCATGGCGATCGCAGCGCAGCTCGAGGGCGTGTTCGAGCCCTATGTCGAAGCCGCCTTCCACCACATGTGGCGCGAGCCGAAGAAGATGGACGATCCTGACGTCGCGGCCAAGGCGCTGGCGTCCTCCGGGCTCGACGCGCAAAAGCTGTTCGCCCGCGCCGGGGAACCCGAAGTGAAGGGCAAGCTGATCAAGAACACCGAGGAGGCGGTCGCCCGCGGCGCCTTCGGCTCGCCGACCTTCTTCGTCGGCAACGAGATGTTCTTCGGCAAGGAACAGCTGCGCGAGGTCGAGGAGATGGTGCTAGAGAAGGGCGAGTAGTGGATGGCGAATGGCGAGTAGTGAAGACGTTACTCGCATTTCATCTCGTGCTATCCTATTTGCTACTCGCTATTCGCCATTCGCTTTTGTCCGAAGAACAACAATAACGGAGCTCTCGCATGCGCATCCTCGTGGTCGGCGCCGGCGCCATCGGCGGCTATTTTGGTGGCAGGCTGTTGCAGGCCGGCCGCGACGTCACCTTCCTCGTCAGGCCACGACGCGCCAGCGAGCTCGCGAGCGCGGGCCTCGTCATCAAGAGCCCGAACGGCGACGTGACCTTGAGAAATCCACCGACCGTGCAGGCGGACGTGCTGAAGGACAAGTTCGACGTCGTGCTCTTGAGCTGCAAGGCGTTCGACCTCGAAGATGCCATCAGGTCGTTTGCCGCGGCGGTCGGACCGAACACCGCGATCATTCCGATGCTCAACGGCATGAAGCATCTCGACACGCTGGATGCCCGGTTCGGCAAGGAACTCGTGCTCGGCGGCCTCTGCGCCATCGCCGCGACCTTGAACGAGAAGCGCGAGGTGGTGCAGCTCCAGCCGATGCAGTCGATCAATTACGGCGAGCGCGACGGCAAGATGTCGGACCGGGTGAAGGCGATCGACGAGGCCTTCAAGAGCGGCATCACTGGCGCCACCGCCAGCCAGAACATCATGCAGGACATGTGGGAGAAGTGGGTGTTCCTGTCCTCGCTCGCGGCGTCCACCAGCCTGATGCGCGCCTCGGTCGGCGACATCCTTGCGGCTCCGGGCGGCCGCGATTTCCTGCTCGGCATGCTCGATGAGACCAGCGCGATCGCCACCGCGTCGGGCTATCCGCCGGGCGGGCCGTTCTTCGAGCGGGTGAAGGGCAACCTCACCACCGAAGGCTCGCCGATGACGGCCTCGATGTTCCGCGACATCAAGGCAGGCCTGCCGGTCGAGGCCGATCACGTGATCGGCGATCTCATCGCGCGCGCCGATGCCGCCAAGGTTCCGGTGCCGAAGCTGCGCATCGCGTACACGCATCTGAAGGCGTATGAGAAGCAGCGCGCGAGCTGACCACAAGCTCGGTTGTCGTCCTGGGACACGCGTAGCGCGAGCCCGGGACCCAATCACAGGCAGCAGTTTGTTGCGCTGCTCCCACTCCGAGTCATCGCAAAACGACTTCCCGTGGGTATGGGTCCCGGATCTGCGCTACGCGCGTCCCGGGACGACAGCGGAGTTTGTGGCAACGGCTCCGCTGCTATTTCAAATGCGCGAGATAGTGCGAGACGGCCGTGATCTCCTCATCGCTCATGTGATAGGCGACGTCGGCCATCGCCGCGACGCCGCCACCGACGCGCTGGCCAGCCTTGTAGTCGTGCAGCGCCTTGACCAGATATTCCTCGCGCTGATCGGCGAGCCGTGCGACTCCCTTGGTGCCGGCAAAGCTATCCGTATGGCATGAGGCGCAGCGGCGGCCGGCGGCAACCTGCGCGCCCTTCTTCGAGAGGTCAGGGTCCTTGTCCTCCGAGCCTTTCGGCGGCGTCAGCTGCGAGAAATAGGCGCCGAGATTGCGGATGTCCTCGTTGGTGAGTTCCTCGACGATCGGTTGCATCTGCTCGTTCTTGCGCGAGCCGGCGCGAAAGAAAACGAGCTGCCATTGCAGGAATTGATCGGGCTGGCCGGCCAGTGAAGGGATGTTCTCGGTCTGCGAGATGCCGTTCTCGCCATGACAGCCGGCGCACACCTGCGCCTTGGCCTTGCCGGCAGCGACGTCGGCGGCACGCGTGGCCGGCGCAACCAGAAGGGTGGCTGCCAGAACTCCAAACCAGACTGCTCGCATGGATGATCTCTCCGACTGTCATTGCCGGGCTTGCCCCGGCAATCCATCCCATTTTGAAAGGCTTCTCGATTGATGGATGCCCGGATCAAGTCCGGGCATGACGAACGTGTTCCGCTGTGAGCCTGCCGCGTCAAACAAAAGGCCGCGGCGCCTGCCGGCCACCGCAGCCTCGTGTCGTGCGCGCTACTTCTTGCTGTAGCTGATGCGATAGATCGCCCCGGCCCAGTCGTCGGCGACGAGGATCGAGCCATCCTTGGCGAGGATGATGTCGTCGGGACGACCGAGATAGCCCTGGTCACCCTCGATCCAGCCGGAGGCGAACACCTCCTGCTTGGGGTTCTTGCCGTCGGGCCCGACGATCACGCGAACGATGCGGCCGCCCTGGTACTTGTGCCGATTCCAGGAGCCGTGCTCGGCGATCAAGATGTTGTTCTTGTACTCGGCGGGGAACTGGTCGCCGGTGTAGAACTTCATGCCGAGCGGAGCGACATGGGCGCCGAGATTCAGCACGGGCGGCGTGAACTCGGAGCACTTGTGGCCCATCGCGAACTTGTCGTCCGGCAGGTTGCCCTGGTGGCAATAGGGATAACCGAAATGCTCGCCGATCCTGTTGATCATGTTCAGCTTGTCTGAGGGGAGATCATCGCTGATCCAGTCGCGGGCATTCTCGGTGAACCAGTACTTGCCGGTGCGCGGATCGACGTCGCCGCCGACCGAGTTGCGAACGCCGAGGGCCCAGATTTCGGCGTTGCCGGTCTTGGGATCGACGCGCCGGATCTGCGAGACGCTGGTCGGCGGGATGCCGATGTTGAAGGGCGGTCCGAACGGAATGTAGAACCAGCCTTCCTTGTCGACCGCGATGTACTTCCAGCCATGCGCGGCATAGGACGGCATGTCGTCGTAGACGACCTTGCCCTGCCCGAGATTGTCGAGATTGGCTTCGGCGTTGTCGTAGCGGATCAGCTTGTCGACGGCGATGACGTAGAGCGCGCCGTCCTTGAAGGCGAGACCGGTGGGCATGTTCAGGCCCTTGAGGACGGTCTTGACCTCCTTCTTTCCGTTGTTGTCCTTGATGGCATAGACGTTGCCGAGGCCGAAGGAGCCGACGAACAGCGTGCCCTTGTCACCCCAGGCCATCTGCCGCGCGGCCAGCACGCTCGAGGCGTAGACCTCGATCTTGAAGCCCGGCGGCAGCTTGATCTTCTTGACGATATTGGCGAGCTCGGCGTCGGAGGCGCCGGTTGGCGGGCCCGAGGGCGGCGCGAGGCCCTTCTGAGCCTCGGTCTCGTCGCCAAGGAACCAATCGTCCGGCGGGTGTGTCCAGAACTCCTTGGTGCCGGATTCGTATTTCTTCAGCGCCCGGTTCTTGTCCTGCTGTTGCGCATTGCCAGCGCTGGTCCCTGCGAGAAGGGCAGCCGCTGCAAGCGCCAGAACGGATTGAAAGACGGATCGATGGAATTTCATCGCGTCACTCCCCTAAGGCAGCCGTGAGGGCTGCGCGTTATTTTATTTTGCCAGTCGAGAGGCGAAGTCTTGGGTCCGTCGGAACGACAGACGCAAAAAGGTTAGCACATCTGCGAACGGTGAGAAGCGCGACGCCTGCACCGCGTTCGCGCTCCGAAAAAATTGAGACGGAATGTCAATGAGGGGGCGAACGCCGCGACGACGACGCTCTCGCTGCAGCGCGGAATCGAGAAGGCGCCTGGATTCCTTTCAGACGGCACGAGGGTGGACACGCAAAAGCGCGAAAACAACCCCATGCACAGTAGAACGGTCCAGGCGGCGTTGCTCGCGGTAACGCCGGGCAGGCATTTGAGCTGTCGAGCAAAATGGCAAACGCGGCGCTTACGAGGCGACGGGGTAGGGCCCGTCGTCGAACACCGTGTCATGATAGCCTTTGGATCCGATCTCGCGCGCCAGCGCGCTGCGAAAATCCTGTCCGACGCGCAGGCTGTGCAGCACATGCGCGAAGTCGAATTCGGGCCGCCAGCCCAGCTCGCGCCGCGCCCGCGCGTTGACATAAACGCGGTCGATCTCCGGGAAGAGCCGCCAGCCGCGCGCCGCGTAGAGCCGCGCGCACTCCGGATAGAGCTCGCGCACGACACCGGCCGCATCGCGTGCAAGCGCCGCGAGGTGGCGCGGCTCGAACGGGCTCGTCGCCGAGACGACGTAGCGGGCGAACCCGATCTTCGGCGCGCGCTCGATAGCCAGCAGATGCGCGCCCACCGCGTCCGCGATATCCAGCCGGCGATAGAGCAGCTCGTTGGCCTGCGCGTTCTCGAGCGCGTAAGCCGAGCGCATCGCCGGATCATCGTCGTCCTCCGGAAAGAAGCGCGAGGTCCGCAGGACGACGACCGGCAGGGCGCGCTCGCGAAAGAACAGCTCGCAGAGATTCTCGGCCATCAGCTTGGTCGTGCCGTAGATGTTCTTCGGGACGGGCGGCAGATCCTCGGCGACCCACACCGCGGCCTGTCCCGCCTCGGGGCGGAGCTGCGAGCCGAACGCGCTGGTGGTGCTGGTGAAGACGAAGCTCTTCACACAGGCCGCCGCGGCCGCCTCGAGCAGATTGAGCGTGCCGGTGACATTGGTGTCGACGAAGTCCTGCTTGGAGTGGGTCGCCACATGCGGCTTGTGCAGCGTCGCGGTGTGGATCACGGCGGAGACGCCATCCATTTGCTCGCGCACGAACGCGGGATCGACGATCGAGCCGACGGCGGCGGTGAAGGGGGAGGGCTTCAGATCGAGCCCGCGCACGGGCAATCCGCGCCCGCGGAGCGTTCGGACTATGGCTTCGCCGAGGTGGCCGGCACTGCCTGTGATCAGGATTGTCATTTGACACCCAACAATACAGCGGCCAGCGACGCGGAAAACCGCGGCCCGACCCGGTTTGGCTGGATGCTCTGGGAAAAATTGGAGCGGGCGAAGGGGCTCGAACCCTCGACCCCGACCTTGGCAAGGTCGTGCTCTACCACTGAGCTACACCCGCATCCTGTGTCGGTCGCGTGACGCGCCGGCAACGGCTGTCGTATGCCAAAAGCGGACAGGGAATGCAACAGCTACCGGCGGCATAGATTCGCAATCGGAGACCCCATATGGACCCCGAATGCGACGAAACCGCCCGAAAGAGCCCCGGAACCGGCGAATCGGGTCGCCTGGATTGAAATTCGGCCCGTTCGGCCCAATTTAGGAGCCGACAACAAGCATATGATGTGGCGGCGTGCTAAAGAGCAGCCATTCCAGACATGACGAGGGGATCCCGTGACGATCATCGACCAGGGTAACGGAGCGGCGGGCCCGGCTGCGGCCGACCTGATCAAGGACACCACCACCCAGACCTTCGTGAAGGACGTGATCGAGGAATCGAAGCGCCAGCCGGTGCTGATCGATTTCTGGGCGGAGTGGTGCGGCCCCTGCAAGCAGCTCACGCCCGTGCTGGAGAAGGCGGTGAAGGCGGCCAAGGGCAAGGTCAAGCTGGTCAAGATGAACATCGACCATCATCCGGCGATCCCGGGCCAGATGGGCATCCAGTCGATCCCGGCCGTGATCGCCTTCGTCAACGGCCAGCCGGCCGACGGCTTCATGGGCGCGGTACCGGAGAGTCAGGTCAATGCCTTCATCGAACGGCTGACCAAGGGTGTCACCGCACCGGGCGAGGTCAATGTCGCCGAGATCGTGCAGGAGGCCGAAGCGGTGCTCGCCGAGGGCGACACGGCGGCGGCGGCGCAGATCTACGCCGAGGCGCTCCAGCATGATTCGACCAATATCGCGGCGCTTGCCGGCCTTGCGAAGTGCTACACCGTCTCCGGCGCGATGGAGCAGGCCAAGCAGACGCTGGCCATGGTGCCGGAATCCAAGCGCAACGATCCGGCCGTGAAGGCCGTGCAGACCGCGATCGATCTCGCCGAGCAGGCGAAATCGCTTGGACCGGTCGCCGAGCTGGAACAGAAAGTCGCCGCAAACCCGCTCGATCATCAGGCCCGATTCGACCTCGCCACCGCGCTCAACGCGCAAGGCAACCGCGCAGCGGCGACCGAGCAGTTGCTCGAGATCGTCAAGCGCGACCGCAAGTGGAACGACGACGGCGCCCGCAAGCAGCTGGTGCAGTTCTTCGAGGCCTGGGGCGGCACGGATGATGCAACCGTCGAGGGACGCAAGCGTCTGTCGACGGTCCTGTTTTCATAGGGACGTACTGGCAACGCCAGGGGGACCGGGCAGATGCCGATCAACATCGAATATCGCGGGCCCGCCGACCTCCCGGAGATCATTCCGGTCTTTCCGCTGCCGGGCGCGCTGCTGCTGCCCCGTGGCCAGATGCCGCTCAACATCTTCGAGCCGCGCTACCTTTCGATGGTCGACGATTGCTTCCGCGACGGCCATCGCCTGATCGGCATGATCCAGCCCGACGTGGCGCACTCGCCGAAGAATTCCGACAAGCCGGCGCTGTTCCGCGTCGGCTGCGTTGGTCGCATCACCCAGCTCGCCGAATCCGGCGACGGCCGCTACATCCTCGAGCTCACCGGCGTCGCGCGCTTCAAGGTGGTCGAGGAGCTCGACGTGCTTACCGCCTACCGGCAGTGCAAGGTGGATTTCTTCGCCTTCGTCGACGATTTCACCGCCCGCATGGGCGAGGACGAGGTCGATCGCGAAGCGCTGCTGGCGGTGCTGGCGGACTTTCTGAAGGCCAACAATCTCAAGGTCGACTGGGAAGGCGTCGAGAGCGCGCCCAACGAGGCGCTGGTCAACGCGCTGGCGATGATGTCGCCCTATGGCCCCGCGGAGAAGCAGGCGATGCTGGAGGCGCCCGACTTGAAGACCCGCGCCGAGATCCTGATCGCCGTCACCGAGATGGATCTCGCCAAGAAGCGCACCAGCGGCGATCCGCCGTTGCAGTGAGGCACTGCAAGCTCCATCATGCCCGGGCTTGTGCTGGACAAGCCCACGGCCATGACGAGGAGGGAATGTAGCCTTCAAAAATTCTACGAATGATGCCGGATGCGCTTGCGCCCGGTGATCATCGCGCGGATCAGATTCTCGCGCTGGAGAAGTCCCATCAGCACCACGCCGGCAACGTGGAGCACGACCAGGACGATGACGGCGTCCGACGAATAGTGGTGGGTGTCCTCGACCCACCAGACGCCGAAGAAGGTGACGGTCACCGACATCGCGCCCGTGATCGCCGAGACGGCGAGCGAGACCAAGAGCGCGACCAGCATCAAGGTGCCGGCGGGATTGAGCCCGATATAGCGGCCGGTGATGCCGCGGCGCAGATTCCAGAGATAGCGAGGCGCCGCGCGAAGCCTGACCCCGACCATCCGGAAGCGCGAATAGCGGCTTCCCCAGAAGCCCCAGACCAGGCGAAAAGCGAGTAGTCCCAGCACCGTATAGCCGGCTACGCGGTGAAGGCCGTCATGAACCGTCGGCGTGAACCACGCGACCAGAACGCCGGCCGCGAGAGCCCAGTGCCAGAGGCGCAGCGGGAGATCCCAGACCGCGAGCGTCCGCGAAACAGTTCGCTCGGCGGGGCTCCGGTCGGACACCCCGCGCGCGTCTGGCGCTTGTTCGATCAAGCGAAGACCACCCTCAAGCCTTGCTGTGCGCAGATTGCGTAGCGCGACCGACGTCGCAGTTCACTTGGCGATCGTGTGCTTCAGGCTGAGATCTTCGGGGCTGTAGAACAGCTCGTAGAGCTTGCCTTCCTTGACGCCGTAGACCTCGTAGCACGAGCCTTCGATCTTGGACCGCCGCACTTCATAGCCCAGCGCCTTGGCCTTGGCTTCGGCTTCGCTGGCCGGTTTCCACGACGCCTTGTCGAGCTTGGTGCAATCCTTGAAACCGTCGGCCATGGCGGCCGACCCCATGCTCATCCCGACCGTCAGTGCAATGGCAACAACACGAATGACCTTCACGAAAATCTCCTCCTCTGTCGTGCGCGCTACGCGAGCCGCGAAGCGGAGCTGAAGGAAGCAAAGGTGATGGTGAAGTCAATCCGGTACGAGGCCATTTGCATTTAGAGTTGTTCTAACGATCGCCAAAAAGATCAGCGCTCTCCGCATGCAGCATGCTTTCGCTGGATCGCTGCGGCCTTACGCCTCACGGGTCGGGTGCACTGCTCACCTCGCCAGTTGCGCTAGGCCGCACTTCGCAGTCCCGGATAGTTGCGCTGCAGCCAGTCCTCCCAGCGGAGACGTCCGCGCGCGCCTTGGCTGATGACCAAGCCCATGCCGCGCGCCTTCGCCTCGGACAGGCCGACTGGCAGGATTTTCCGGTGCAGCCGCCTTGCATCCCTGTATTGGCGGACGATGGCAACGAGATCGAGCGCTTCGGGGCCGCCGATCTCGGCGCGCGCGCCGCGCTGCCCGTCGAACGCGCAAGCCAGAACGTGATCGGCGACATCCGACGTAGCGACGGGATCGAACAGCGTCGTCGGCACCGGCCACACCGGAAGCCAGACGAGGCCCGAGAGCAACTTGTCGAGCAGGTAATAGAACGGCATTGCGCGGACGATGGACCAGGACAGCGCTGACGTACGCACCAGCCGTTCACCCGCGAGCTTGACCCGCGCGTAGGGCAGGGTCGCTTGGTCGAGCCCGACGATCGAAACGTGCAGGAAGTGCCGGATGCCGGCCTCCCCGCAGAGCGACAGCAGCCGCTCCGTTCCCTCGACGTCCACGGCGGAGGGCGATCTGAAGAAATCGATCGGACGTACGCCGCCGCGCCGTGCGATCGGCGAATGCGTCGCCGCGTTGATGACCGTATCGACGTCACGCAGTGCTTCGCGCAACCCGGCGCCCGTGGCGAGATCGCCTGCGGCCCATTCGACGTCCGATCGCATGCCCGGCGATCGCGCAAACACCCGGACGCGACGGCCGTCGCGAACCAGGCGATCGACGACATCCCGGCCGAGATGACCTGTGCCGCCGGTGACGAGCGTCAGCGTCATGCGAAACTCCATCTTGGCGCACGACGTTCCAGATTGCTCCTGGCCGCTTCGAGATGATTGACGGATCCAAGCAGTCCGGCCTGTTCAGCGGTCTCCGCGGCGAGACCGGACGCCGCGTCGCAAGTTGCGGACAGGTTGAGCAGTCGCTTGGCGGCACGGATCGCATCGGGGCTGCGGCCCGCAATGTCGCGCGCCGTTGCCAGCGCGGCGGCGACGGGATCATCGGCAAGCCGCGTCGCAAAGCCGTAAGTCAGCGCTTCGTCGGCCGAAAAAATGCGCCCGGTGTAGGTCAGCTCCCGCACCACATCCTCGCGCGCGAGATGGCGCATCAATTGCGTGCCGCACATATCCGGCACCAGCCCCCATTTCGTCTCGATGACCGCGAGCTTGGTATCGGGCGCGAGATAGCGCAGGTCCGCGCCGAGCGCGAGTTGAAGGCCGCCGCCGAAGGCAACGCCGTGCACCGCTGCGATCACCGGCACGGGCAGTTCGCGCCAGAGCCAGACGAGGTGCTGGGCATAGTTCGCAATGCCGTGGGTTCGGCGTGTCAGGTCGACGGATGGGAGCAGCGTTTCGTGCTTCACAGTGGCGAGAAGGCGGTCCAGATCGAGGCCTGCGCAAAATGCGCGCCCCTCGCCGGAGAGAACGGCGACGCGGATGTCATTGCGCGAGCGAAGCTGCGTGCCGGCGTCGACAATCGCTTCGAACATCGCGGGGTCGAGCGCATTAATCTTGTCCGGACGATTCAGCCGAACATGGGCCACGCCATCGTCGATGGACAGACGGACACGGTCGCTCATCGGGCTTCTCCTCTGGCGTGCATCGGGGGTTCAGTATCCGGCGATCGCCAGCGCAACCACGGCGGCGAGTGCCTTCCAGCCGAAGCCGCGGCCGCGCGACCACCAGGCGTTGGCGACGGCTGCAAAACCGTAGACGGTGACAATCGTCGCGACGATCCAGTGCCGCGCGCTGTCCGATCCCAACATGGGGGCGGCAAGCAGGAGCGCGCCGCCGCCGATCCAGGCGACCGTACCGGCCTGCCAGACCAGCCGGATCAACGTGCGCAGGCTTTCCGGGGTGATGGTCGCCTTGGCGAACACCTTGGTTTCGCCCAGCACGCCATGGATCAGGGCGACCACGATTCCCGCGGCGCCGGCACATTGCAGCAGCAGATCACGCATCAGCAGACCTCGCCCGATATCCATACACCACTGTATGGACAGATAGGCGCTGGCCGACCGCCTGTCAATACACTAGTGTATGGTCGGACCCGGGAACCCGACATGACCGAACAGCTCTCCGCCGACGACTGGATCAAGGAAGGCCTCAAGGCGCTGGCCAGGAGCGGCTTCACCGCGCTCAAGGCCGATCCGCTGGCAAAGGTGATGGGCGTGTCGCGCGGCAGCTTCTATTGGCATTTCGCCGATCTCGGTGCCTTCCAGGCCGCGGTGCTGAAACGCTGGCGCAAGATCGCGGCGGAGCAGATCATCGCCGACGTCGAGGCCGCCGGCGACGAGCCGTTGACGGCGCTGCTGCGCAGGTCGTTCGGCGCGCGGCTCGATCTCGAACGCGCGGTGCGCAATTGGGCGGCCTTCGATGCCGCGGCACAAGGCGCCGTGCGCGCGATCGACCGCCGCAGGCTCGACTATATCGAAGGTCTCCTGGAAGAGCGTGGGCTCACCCCGGCGGCGGCCCAGGCCCGCGCGCAGATCCTGTACTGGACATTTCTCGGCTTCGCGCTGTCGGGCCCGCCGGTGCCGGCCGCGCGGCTTCAGGCCCTGCTCGACGAGCTCCTGGCGATGGTCTCCGCCTAGAGCATCCCGATCGCACTGCGCTCTTGGCTCGCGATGGGCGGGCGCGAATTTCCATGCTAAAGGCAACCGACTGCCGGAGACCCCAATGAACGCGCCCACCGAACGTCCCGAAGCCAGCGTCGATCCGAAATTGCTGGAGATTCTGGTCTGCCCGCTGACCAAGGGCCCGCTGGAGTTCGATCCTGCAAAGCAGGAGCTGATCTCGCGCAGCGCCAAGCTCGCCTATCCCATTCGCGACGGCATCCCGATCATGCTGCCGGAAGAGGCGCGCAAGATCGATTGAGGCTTGGCGAGTAGGAGGTGGCGAATAGCGAATGGACACCACTCGCTATTCGCCATTCCCCATTCGCTTCTACAACGCCTCGCCCTTCAGCAGCCGCGGTACCTCGCCGGTGAGCCCGGCGGCCTGGCGGATGAAGAGGTTCTTCAGCGGCGGGGCGCGGTCGACAAGGCCGAGGCCGATGTCGCGCACCGTGCGCAACAGCGTCGACTCGTTGGAGAACAGGAAGTTCAGCGAGTTGGTGGCAACGCCCATCGCCATGGTGTCGAAGCGGCGCCAGCGCTGGTAGCGTTCGAGCACATCCGCCCCGCCGATATCCATACCCAGCCGCGCGGCATCGACCACGACCTCCGCCAGCGCCGCGACGTCCTTCAGCCCCATGTTGAGGCCCTGCCCCGCAATCGGGTGGATGACGTGGGCGGCATCGCCGACCAGCGCGAGGCGCTCGGCGATGAAGGAACGCGCGACGAAATAGGACAGCGGAAACGCGCGCGGCTTGTCGAGCGCCTTCACCTCGCCGAGATGCAGGCCGAAACGCTGCTCGAGCTCACTGTGAAATTCTTCGTCGCTGAGCGCAACGATGCGCGCGGCCTCGGCTCGGCGCTCGGTCCACACCAGCGACGAACGCTTTCCCGACAGCGGCAGGATCGCGAACGGGCCCGCCGGCAGGAAATGTTCTTCGGCGCGCCCCTCGTGGTCGCGCTCGTGGCCGACGGTGACGACGATGCCGGACTGGTCATACTCCCAGCCATGAGTGGCGATGCCGGCGCGCTCGCGCAGCTTCGACCGCGCGCCATCGGCGGCGATCAAAAGGCTCGCGGCGATCACGCTGCCGTCGCCGAGCGTCACGTCGATGCCGTCTGCGCGCGCATCGTAGGACGCCACCGTGGTGGCGCGAAGATCGACGCCCTCGGCTTCGGCGCGCACGACCAGCGCATCGATCAGGCGGCGGTTCTCGACCATGTGCGCAAAGGGCTCGCCGGGAGCGACGTCGCCGGCAAAATTCAGGAACACCGGACGGGTGGCGTCCTCCAGCCTGGAATCGGTGACGACCATGTCGAGGATCGGCTGGGCCTCGCTCCTGACGCCGTCCCAGGCGCCGATCGCCTCGAACAGGCGGCGGCAGGCGGTGACGATCGCCGTGGCGCGGGGATCTCGGCTCGGCCGTGTGCCGAGCGCGGGATCGGCGACGATGACGGGAATCTCGGGCCCGAGCCCCTGGCGCAGCGCCAGGGCCAGCGCAAGCCCTGCAAACGCGCCGCCACCGATGACAATGCTACCCTGTACCGACATACCAAGTTTCCCGGTCAATTCTCGGTCTTGCTAGCAGACTTGAGCTGGGCGAAACAGTGCGGTGAAACAAGGGCAGCTTCCTCCTGTCATTCCGGGGCGCGCAGAGCGCGAACCCCGGAATGACGAGGTTTTGGCTCGAGATTCCGGGTTCAATGCTCCGCATCGCCCCGGAATGACGACAAGGCGAAAGCACCATCATGTCCAAAAGCCTGATCGACCTCATTTCGATCCTCGACCTCGAACAGCTCGAGGTGAATCTGTTCCGCGGCAACAGCCCGAAGACGAGCTGGCAGCGGGTGTTCGGCGGCCAGGTGATCGGGCAGGCGATGGTCGCTGCCTGCCGCACCGTCGAGGGCCGGCTGCCGCATTCGCTGCATTGTTATTTCATCCTGCCGGGCGATCCGCAGATCCCGATCATCTATCAGGTCGAGCGCCTGCGCGACGGCAAGAGCTACTCGACCCGCCGCGTCACCGCGATCCAGCACGGCAATGCGATCTTCTCGATCATGGTGTCGTTCCACGCCGAGGAGGAGAGTGCGTTCGACCATCAGGACAGGATGCCAGATGTGCCGCCGCCGGAAAAACTCACGGCGGAGGAGGTTGCGAAGCAGCCGATGTTCAAGGAGATGCCGGAGTTCATCCGCCGCTACTATGAATCCGATCGTCCGATCGAGCTGCGCCCGGTCGAACTCGGCCGCTATTTCGGCCAGAAGATCGACGACGGCCGCATTCACGTCTGGATCAGGACCGCAGCGAAGCTGCCCGACGATCCGGCACTGCATATGTGCGCGCTTGCCTACGCTTCCGACTTCTCGCTGCTGGATGCGATCATGGCGCGCTATGGCCGCACGCTGTTCGACAAGCGCATGATGCCTGCGAGCCTCGACCACGCGATGTGGTTTCACCGCCCCTTCCGCGCCGACGAATGGCTGCTCTACGCCCAGGATTCGCCGAGCGCCCAAGGCGGCCGCGGCCTGACGCGCGGCTCGATCTTCAAGCCTGACGGCACGCTGGTCGCCTCCGTCGCGCAGGAAGGCTCCGTGCGCGAGCGGAGGGCATAGCTCCATCGGCGCGATAGATCGCGCTCATGGCTTTCCGGGTCACGCTCCGAGCGAGCCGCGCGGAACGAGCTCGGTCTGGGATGCGAACCAGTTCATGATCCAGCGATACACCCACGGAATCGGGATGATGAGGCTGCTCAGGATCGCGGCGACGATGCCGCGCCAGAGGATGTCGAGACCACTGCCCTTGAAGACGATCTCACGGCGCGTGCCTTCGATGCTGCGGCAGAACCAGCGCATCTGAGCCGCAGCGACCCAGGCCCAGCCGATGATGGTGATAATCGAGATCGCGAACAGCAGATTCCAGCCGATATAGGCCCAGATCGAGCCGGTGAAGCTCAAGCCCAGCGGCTGCCCGTTGGAGGCGAGGTTGGCGACCATCCATTTGATCAAGAGCCAGTAGAGAACGAACTGGACGATGAACAGCAAATTGCTCAGCAACTGACTGCCGAGGTAGCCGATCGCGATCGCCAGGACGATGAAGCCGAAGAACCAGGGCACCAGGGCCATCGCGGTGCCGGTGAAGCTGAAATTGGGCCGGCCCGGGACCTTCACGCAGGACACGATCCATTTCGTGTACCAGACGAACACCCACGGCATCGGGATGATGAAGCACATGCCGATCAGCATCACGATGCTGCGCCAGGTGAATTCCAGAATGCCGAAATCGACCGCCAGCGAGCCGCCGCTGCCCGTGCCGGCGTAGCCGCCGGAACCCATCATCGGCGGGCCTCCGGCCGGCATCATCGGCGGCGCGCCGCCGCCTCCGATCAGGCCGGGGATTTCGGCGGCCTTCTGCCAGCCGGCCATGCCCTCGGTCCATACCAGCGTATCCGGGCGCACGATGCCCTGAGCGACGAGATCGCGGAATTGCCCTTCCGGAAAAGGCCCCTGCTGCTTGCCCTCGGATGCGTAGAACCAACTCGCCATGAAGCGTCCCCCAAAATTCTTATGTACCGCTCGACCGGCGCGGGTTCACTGTATCCATGCCAAAACTGCATTGTGAATGATGAACGGTTGCCTTGTACAGAGGCGGCCGTTCACATGCCCAATCGTTTTTCCGCTTCAATCTGCAACTTTTTTATGCCATTTGCCCGGAAAGATGCCAGATTGACGTTGCGCCGGGGACAGACGGCGCGGCGCATCCCGGGAAATAGGCCTGACCATGAAACTCGTCGTCGCGATTATCAAACCCTTCAAGCTCGATGAGGTCCGCCAGGCCCTGACCGCGATCGGCGTCCACGGCATGACCGTGACCGAGGTGAAGGGTTACGGCCGGCAGAAGGGCCACACCGAGATTTATCGCGGCGCCGAATATGTCGTGAACTTCCTGCCCAAGCTGCGCATCGAGATCGCGGTCGCCTCCGACGTTGCGGACAAGGCGGTCAGCGTGATCACCGCGACCGCGCGCACCGGGCAGATCGGCGACGGCAAGATCTTCGTCACGCCGATCGACCATGCGCTGCGCATCCGCACCGGCGAAACCGACAGCGACGCGCTCTAGATTCTTGTTTTGACGCGTTTTCTTCACGCGAACCGGTATCCACTTCGCTTGAAAACGCTTTGATCTTCTTCGATCGCACCGGGCAACGACCACAGTGTGCGACGCCAATGATGCCGGGGGGAACGACATGGCGGGATTGTTGCGCCGCGCAGCCGCCGTGGCTGCGCCGATCGGGATTGTGCCGATCATGGCTTCGCCGGCAGCGGCCGCCGGGTCGGAGATCAACACGGCCGATACGGCCTGGATGATCGTCGCCACCGCGCTGGTGCTGATGATGACGATCCCGGGGCTTGCGCTGTTCTATTCCGGCATGGTGCGCAAGAAGAACGTGCTCGCCACCATGGCGCAGAGCCTCGCCGCAGTGATGCTGATCTCCATTCTCTGGGTGGCGTTCGGCTATTCGCTGTGCTTCGTCGGCGACGGCCCGTGGATCGGCACGCTCGACCGCTGGTTTCTCACCGGCATGACCATGGACAGCGTCAACCCGGCGGCGAAGACCATCCCGGAATCGCTGTTCATGCTGTACCAGATGACCTTTGCTGTCATTACCGTGGCGCTGGTCGCAGGCTCGGTCGCCGACCGCATGCGGTTCTCCGCCTATCTCCTGTTCGCGGTCGCCTGGTTCATCTTCGTCTACATTCCGCTGGCGCATTGGGTGTGGGGCGGCGGCTTCCTTGCCAGCATGGGCGTTTTGGATTTCGCCGGCGGTCTCGTGGTGCACCTGTCGGCCGGCACCGGCGGCCTCGTTGCGGCCAAGGTGATGGGGCGCCGTCACGGCTACGGCACCGAGAATCTCTCGCCGTTCGATCTCTCGCTCGCGGTGATGGGCACCGGCCTGTTGTGGGTCGGCTGGTTCGGCTTCAACGGCGGCTCGGCGCTGGCGGCCAATTCACGCGCGGTGATGGCGATCATCGCGACCCACCTTGCCGCCTGTGCCGGCGCGCTGACATGGGGCGCGATCGAATGGTCGACGCGGCGCAAGCCCTCCGTGCTCGGCATCATCTCCGGCGCGGTGGCCGGGCTCGGCACTATCACGCCGGCCTCGGGCTTCGTCGCACCCTGGCACGGCATCGTCATCGGCATCGTTGCCGGTGCGGTCTGCTACTGGGCCTGTACCTGGCTGAAGCACCGCTTCGACTATGACGATTCGCTCGACGTATTCGGCGTCCACGGCATCGGCGGCCTGACCGGCACCCTGCTTGCCGGCGTGTTCGCGACCAGCGCCATCGGCGGCACCGCCGGTCTGCTGGAGGGCCATCCTCAGCAGCTTCTGATCCAATTCTACGGGGTCGCCGTCACCTTCGTCTGGTCGGCGGGCGTGAGCTTCATCCTGCTCAAGCTGGTCGGTCTGTTCGTGCCCCTGCGCGTATCCCGTGAGCACGAACTCGAGGGACTGGATATTTCGCAGCACGGTGAAGCCCTGCAATAAGGGTCGACACTACTCAATTACCTTCCTGCTGCCCGACACATGAGCAACATTGTGTCGACAGCCTGTCGTGCCCTTGTTTTGAGCAGGCATGATCACGTTTTGAGCGCGACGTAATAGCGCACCGCACCAAAATACCCGTCAAACGCGAAAACGCCCGTTTTCATAATCCGTTAGGCAACACGTCCGATCTGGCACGGCATTTGATTCTAGGGTCCCGGCTGTGCCCGCGTGTGAAACTTCTCCCTCGTGGCGAACCAGTCGAGAAACGCCCGGCCACGTCCGGACCGGGCCCAAGCGGGGATAGGACCCATGAAAATTGTTATGGCGATTATCAAGCCATTCAAGCTGGAAGAAGTCCGTGACGCCCTGACCGCCATCGGCGTTCACGGTCTCACGGTGACGGAAGTCAAGGGGTATGGCCGCCAGAAGGGCCATACGGAAATCTATCGCGGCGCCGAATATGCCGTGAGCTTCCTGCCCAAGATCAAGATCGAGGTCGCTGTCGCCTCCGACCAGGTCGACAAGACCATCGACGCCATCACGTCCGCCGCGAAAACCGGACAGATCGGCGACGGCAAGATCTTCGTCATCAACCTCGACCATGCGGTGCGCATCCGCACCGGCGAGGCCGATGCCGCGGCCCTTTGATTTCGCGCTCAACCTTACCAATCAGGAGTAAATAATATGACGTTCAAGCGTCCCTATGGCGCGGGATTGGCGGCTCTCGCAGTCGGCCTGTTCGCTGCGACCGCGGCCTACGCCGAGCCAACGGTCAACAAGGGAGACAACGCCTGGATGATGACATCGACAGTGCTCGTGCTGTTGATGACGATCCCCGGCCTCGCGCTGTTCTACGGCGGTCTCGTCCGTTCCAAGAACATGCTCTCCGTCCTGATGCAGGTGTTCTACACCGTCTGCGTCGTCACCGTGATCTGGGCCGTCTACGGCTACAGCCTCGCCTTCACCGGCGGCTCCGACTTCATCGGCGGCTTCTCCAAGGCCTTCATGATGGGCGTCACCACCGATTCGAAGGCCGCGACCTTCTCGGTCGACGCCAACATCTCGGAGCTCATCTACATGTGCTTCCAGATGACCTTCGCGGCGATCACGCCCGCACTCATCGTCGGCGCCTTCGCCGAGCGCATGAAGTTCTCGGCGATCGCCCTGTTCATCCCGCTCTGGGTCACGCTGATCTACTTCCCGATCGCTCACATGGTCTGGTACTGGCCGGGCCCGGACGCGATTCAGGATGCCGCCAAGGCGCTTGCCGATGCCACTGACGCGGCGGCGAAGACCGCGGCGCAGGCCAAGCTCGACGAGCTCAACGCCGACGCCGGCTGGATCTTCAAGATGGGTGCGATCGACTTCGCGGGTGGCACCGTGGTGCACATCAACGCCGGGATCGCAGGCCTCGTCGGCGCTCTCCTGATCGGCAAGCGCGTCGGTTACGGCAAGGAGCTGATGGCTCCGCACTCGCTGACCATGTCGATGATCGGCGCCTCGCTGCTCTGGGTCGGCTGGTTCGGCTTCAACGCCGGCTCCAACCTGGAAGCCAATGGCGGCGCTGCGCTCGCCATGACCAACTCCTTCGTCGCCACCGCAGCCGCCGCGCTGTCGTGGATGTTCGCGGAGTGGATCATCAAGGGTCATCCCTCCGTGCTCGGCGTCATCTCCGGTGCCGTCGCGGGTCTCGTGGCCGTCACGCCTGCCGCCGGCTTCTCCGGCGTGATGGGCGCGATCGTCCTCGGCCTCGTCGTCGGCGTGGTCTGCCTGTTCTTCTGCACCGTCGTGAAGAACGCGCTCGGCTACGATGACTCGCTCGACGTGTTCGGCGTGCACTGCATCGGCGGCATCGTCGGCGCCATCGGCACCGGCATTCTCGTCAACCCCGCGCTCGGCGGCGCCGGCATCGTCGACTACACGGCCATCCCGCCGAAGGTTGCCGATTACGACTTCGCCACGCAGATCCTCGCCCAGATCAAGGCCGTCTGCACCACGCTGGTGTGGTCGGGCGTCGGTTCGGCGATCCTCTACAAGGTCGTCGATGTGATCGTTGGCCTCCGTGCCAATGTCGAGAGCGAGCGTGAAGGCCTCGACATCACCGAGCACACCGAGCGCGCCTACAACATGTAAGTCTCCTCCCGGACGGGATCTCCCCGGAGACCCCGTCCACAACTCCGGTTCGGGCACATACCCGGCAATGCCCTGACCGTTGAGGGGCTCCAGCGTAAGCTGGAGCCCCTTTCTTTTTGGCGCGCCGCATCGTCGCAGCGGCTGGGCCTGCATAAAGCCCAAATTGCATTGTCCCGAGACTGGTGAATATCATGCTCCCGCCGGAGCATGGTTTCATGGGCCTGTTGCGTTACATGACCTTGTGTTTGCTGTCGCTCGCCTTGTCTGCCCTCGACGCCAAGGCTGACAAGCGCGTCGCGCTGGTAATCGGCAACGGTGCCTACCGGAACGTTCCCACCCTTGCGAATCCGACCAATGATGCGGCCGACGTCGGCGCGGCCCTGAAGCGATCGGGATTCGAACCTCTGGTCGTGACCGATCTCGATCAAGCCGCCATGCAGGAAACCGTTCTTCGGTTTGCGCGCGCGGCTCGCGGCGCCGACGTGGCCCTGTTCTATTACAGCGGCCACGCGCTTCAATTCGCAGGCGTCAACTATCTGGTGCCCATCGATGCTGTCGTGCGCGACGAGGTCGATCTGCGGCGCCTGGTGCGCGCCGACGAGATCCTGGCGGATCTGCAACAGGCCAAGAACCTGCGCATCCTCGTGCTCGACGCCTGCCGCGACAATCCATTCGCTGACGAGCTTCGGCGCAACATCGGACAGGGTCGCGGCGTGGCCGTCGGCCGCGGGCTGGCCAAGATGGAGAGCCCGGAAGGCACCATCATCTCCTATGCGACCCAGGCCGGTCGCACAGCCGACGACGGCAAGGGCCGCAACAGTCCCTATACCGGTGCGTTCCTTGAGCACATCGGCGACAAGGACCACATCAACACAGTGTTCCAGACGATCGGCGCCGACGTCTATCAGCGCACCAGGGGATCACAGGTCCCGGAGCTGTCACTGTCGTTCTTCGGCGAGTTTTACCTCAATGGCAAGGCCGAAACCGCAGCGCTGACACCATCGTCACCCCGGACTGACCCTTGTACAGAGGCCGCCGACCATTGGCGCGGCGCGGACGCGCTCGGCACCGTCACGGCATTCAGGGATCATCTGCTTCGCTTCCCGTCCTGCGCCTTCGCAGACCTCGCGAAATACCGCATCGAGCTGTTGTCGAGACCCATCGAAAGCGCGAAGCGCCCGACGACTTTCGACGGGGCCTGGATCGCCAACGAAAGTTGCGAAAGCAAGCCGCCTTTTCCGGAATCGCATCGCCAATATGTGTTTCGCATCAAGGACGGAGTGTTGCACGCCGTGTTAGGGGATGCAGGCAAGCCCGGCTCTGTGATCTATGACGGCAAGATCGAACCGGACGGCAGCAGTACCATCTCCGTCAACGGTATCATTGGCGACAAGGATCCGCTGAACCGCGCTCGCGGATCGTCCTATCAGTACAAGATCGTGATCGAACTGAAGGATTCCAAAGGGGCAGGCGTCCGCACTGAAACCTATTGGCCGTGTCGCTACGGCTTTTCGAAGGTATCAGCGCCGAGCGCAGAAGCCGATCGGAGGCAGCCCGACCCGAAGCGCGCCGCAAAGCGCAATGACAATGCGGCTGCTGCACCTTCCGATCGGCGCGAGGGCGGACAGGCTACGCCGGGCGGCAACGTGATGAGTTGCTCCATCATGCGCAGAAATTGCGCGGTGGCTTGCGTCAACTTTGGCGGTCAGCCGAATTGCGGCTCAACATTTTGCGTGCGACAGGAAGCGGAATGCATGAGCAGCGGATGCTGGAGAAGTCGAGCTTTCAACGGCTGCGGCCTCGCCAAGCGATAGGCGCAAGGCAATATTCATGGCCTGAACATCGATCGCGCCGCATTCTTTTTGGCAGGCGCGCAAAAGAAAACGATTGCCATTCCGCGCGGCGGGCGCAGAAATATCGACCTACAAAGATAACTATCGGGAGGTCGTCATGCGTTTGGAAGGTGGATGCTATTGCGGCGAGGTGCGCTACGTGGCCGAAGGCGATCCGATGATGCAGGCTCAGTGTCACTGCCGCGAGTGCCAGTACATCTCGGGCGGAGCGCCCAACACTTTCATCGCGATGCCGGCGGCCGGCTTCACCTACATCACCGGGCAACCGAAGCAATTCACGCGCAAGGACCTCGAACGCGCCGTCACGCGCGAATTTTGCGCCGAATGCGGCACGCATCTGGTGACCAAGGTTCCAGGCCTGCCGGCCGCAGTCGTGAAGGTCGGCACGCTGGACGAGCCGGAACAGTTCCAGCCGCAGATGGCGATCTACACCTGCGACAGGCAGGAGTTCCATGCGATTCCTGCGGGTATGAAGACATTCGAGAAGCTGCCGGGGCACTGACGAGCGAATCGAGCCAGGAGAGCGGTGCGCTCCCTCTTCCGCAAGCAAGCGGAAGGGGTTGGTGCCGCCATGGATCCCAACGCCCATCCGGCCTCGATATTCCCGCTCTGGACGCGGGGGGCGGCCGATGGTTAATCGCGTCTTAACCTCGCCCTATCTATGGTGAACTGAACCGCTTCCCGCCGGCGCTTTCGCGCGACCGGCTGTTCCAAGAGTGCTGGCGCCCAGAATGGCTATGACCGCTTCATCCCGTGCGCCGCAGGCCGGTGGAAGCTCCGACACCGACCGCTCGCCCTTCATCCGGCTGAACGAGCTGCTGGCACCGCATCAGCCCGGTAAGCCCTTGATCACGCTTGCAGTCGGCGAGCCCCAGCATCCGGTGCCCGACTTCGTCGGCCCGGTGCTGGCGAAGCACATCGCCGATTTCGGGCGCTACCCGCTCGGCAAGGGCATCGAGCCGTTCCGCAAGGCCGCCGGCGCCTGGCTGTCGTCGCGGTTCAAGCTGCCGCGGTCGCTCGATCCCGAGAGCGAGATTCTCGTGCTCAATGGCAGCCGCGAAGGGCTGTTCTTCGCTGCGATTACCGCGGCGCGCTATGTCGGGCCGCGTCCCGGCAAGCCTGCGATCCTGATGCCGAACCCGTTTTATCCTGTCTATGGCGCCGGCGCCCGTGCAGCGGCTTTCGAGC
>NZ_AJQE01000096.1 GCF_000261685.1 Bradyrhizobium genomosp. I (2014)
TCGAGAACGGCTTCCTGCCCGATCTCGATGCCATCGACGAGGCTACACTGGCGCGCACGGTGGCGTTCTATCTGGCTTCGCCGGCCAATCCGCAGGGCTCGGTCGCCTCGCCCGACTATTTCAAACGGTTGAAGCAACTCGCCGACCGCTACGGCTTCGTGATTCTCAGCGACGAGTGCTATTCCGAGATCTACACCCGCCAGGCTCCTGGCAGCGCACTGGAATGCGCCGGACCCGATTTCACCCGCGTGGTCGCGTTCCAGTCGCTGTCGAAGCGTTCCAACCTGCCGGGCATGCGCGTCGGCTTCGCCGCCGGCGACAGGAAGTTCATCGGCATGTTCCTGGAGCTGCGCAACGTTGCGGCGCCCCAGGTGCCCGTGCCGCTCCAGCATGTCGCGACCGTCGCCTATGGCGACGAAGCGCATGTCGAGGAGAACCGCAGGCTCTATCGGATCAAGTTCGATCTCGCCGACCAGATCATCGGCAATCGTTACGGCTATCGCCGGCCCGATGCCGGCTTCTGCGTCTGGCTCAACACGTCCGCCCTCGGCGACGACGTGTCGGTGACGCTGAGACTCTTCAAGGAGGCAGGCGTGCGCGTGGTGCCCGGCAGCTATCTGGCCCGGCTTCAGCCCGACGGCTTCAATCCCGGTGCGGGCTATATTCGCCTCGCGCTGGTGCAGGATGGAGAGACCACGGCGCAGGCACTGCACCGCCTGGTCGAGACTCTGGGTTAGGCGGGCCCATGAGCATGTCGGCAATCGAGCGTGTCATTCCACTGGTCGGCCATCTGCCGCCATCGATCCGCGAGGGTCTGGCGCGGCGCATGCGCGAGCTTACCGGTCTCGGCCTGATCGCGTTGGCGGGGGTCGCCTCCGCCGCGCTGATGACGTGGTCGGTGCAGGATCCCAGCCTCAGCCACGCCACCTCGCGTCCGATCCGCAACATTCTCGGCTATGCCGGCGCGATCGGCGCCGACCTCGCGATGCAGATCCTCGGGCTCGGCGCGATCATGCTGGTCCTGACGGTTGCGGTCTGGGGCTGGCGCATGATGACGCATCGCCCGTTCGACCGCGAGGCGCTGCGGCTCGGCTCCTGGATTCTCTGCACGGTGATCGCGGCGGGCTTCGTCAGCTGCTGGCCACATGGCGGCGCATGGCCGCTGCCGACCGGCCTCGGCGGCGTGGTCGGCGACGCGCTGGTACGCGCGCCGGCGGTGATTTTCGGACCGGCCGGCACGGTCTATCGCATCGTGCTGGGCACGATCCTGTTCGCCGCGATGACCGTGACCTTCCTGATCGCCTGCGGCCTTGGCGCGCGCGAGCAGGACGACGAACTCGCGGAGATCGAGGATGACGACAAGCCGCTCGACGAAGACGAGGAGAGCGATCGCGGCTCGGTATCGCTGGGCTGGCTGTTCCACGCGCTGATGAGCACCAAGGCGCGGCTGATCTGGCTGCTTGGCGCCGCTTACCGCTCGCTGGTCTCGAGTGGACCGAAGACCAAGGCCGCTCAGTTCAGCCGTCAGGAGCCGAATCTGGGCGGCGGCCGCGCCGCGCCCTCGATCTCGCCGCAGACCGAGGACGAGGATTGCGAGGACGCGCACGAAGAAGAGGAAGACGAGGAGGAGGAAGAGGAGCAGCCCACTGCGCGCGCCCCGCGCAAGAAGGCCGCACCCAAGGCCACGGCCAGGAAATCCTCCGACAAGTTCGACCTTCCGTCCGTCTCGATGCTGGCGGCGCCGAAGGCCGGCGATCGTCAGCCGCTCAGCAAGGCCGAGCTGGAGAACAATTCCCGTTCGCTCGAAGGCGTGCTGCAGGATTTCGGCGTGCGCGGCGAGATCGTGAAGGCCAATCCGGGTCCGGTGGTCACGCTGTACGAGCTCGAGCCGGCGCCCGGCATCAAGTCCTCGCGCGTGATCGGACTTGCCGACGACATCGCCCGCTCGATGAGCGCGCTATCGGCGCGCGTCGCGGTCGTGCCCGGCCGCAACGCGATCGGCATCGAGCTGCCGAACGCGCATCGCGAGAAGGTCTACTTGCGCGAATTACTGGTGGCGAAGGAGGCGACCGACACGGTGGCAAAGCTGCCGCTGTGCCTCGGCAAGACCATCGGCGGCGATCCTGTCATCATCGATCTCGCCCGCACGCCGCACATGCTGATCGCCGGTACCACCGGCTCGGGCAAGTCGGTCGCGATCAACACCATGATTCTCAGTCTGGTCTACCGGCTGCGCCCGGACCAGTGCCGGCTCATCATGGTCGATCCGAAGATGCTCGAACTCTCCGTCTATGACGGCATTCCCCATCTGCTCACCCCCGTCGTCACCGACCCGAAGAAGGCGGTGGTCGCGCTGAAATGGGCCGTGCGCGAGATGGAGGAGCGCTACAAGAACATGGCCAAGCTCGGTGTACGCAACATCGACGGCTACAATACGCGCCTGCTCGAACTGAAGGCCAAGGGCGAGGAGCCGACGCGCACGGTGCATACCGGCTTCGACAAGGAAACCGGCAAGGCGATCTACGAGGAAGAGAAGCTCTCGCTCGACCCGCTGCCCTACATCGTCATCATCGTCGACGAAATGGCCGACCTGATGATGGTCGCCGGCAAGGACATCGAAGGCGCGGTGCAACGTCTCGCGCAGATGGCGCGCGCCGCCGGCCTGCACGTGATCCTCGCCACGCAGCGTCCATCGGTCGACGTCATCACCGGCACCATCAAGGCGAACTTCCCGACCCGCATCGCCTTCCAGGTCACCTCCAAGATCGACAGCCGCACCATTTTGGGCGAGATGGGCGCCGAGCAGCTGCTCGGTCAGGGCGACATGCTCTACATGGCCGGCGGCGGCCGCATCAGCCGCGTGCATGGACCGTTCGCCTCCGACGAGGAAGTCGAGAAGGTGGTGCGTCACCTCAAGACGCAGGGACAGCCGGAATATCTCGAAGCCGTCACCGCCGAAGAGCCGACCGAGGACGAGGACGGCGCCGTGTTCGACGCCACCGGCATGGGCGGGGATGGCGGCGGCGATCTGTTCCAGCAGGCGGTTGCGATCGTCAAACGCGATCGCAAGGCCTCGACCAGCTACATCCAGCGCCGCCTGCAAATCGGCTATAACCGCGCCGCATCGCTGATGGAGCGTATGGAACTGGAGGGCATCGTCGGTCCCGCCAACCACGCCGGCAAGCGCGAGATTCTGGTCGAGGAAGAAGACAGCCATATGTGAGGCGAGGGGCCTCGCGACATCATTTCACGCAAAATCGATATCTGCTTTTGCCCGAAATCACGCTAAAAAGGCGCCAGCCACGTTAGGACGACGCGTTGATCAGACATCCGGACATTCGATTCGCTGCCACCATCGCTGCGCGAAGCGTGCGCATGGCCGGCGTGCTTCTTGTCACCGCCGCGATGGTGACCGCTGCGTCGCTCGCGCAGACCGTGCCCGTGCCGAAGCCTGCACCGAAGGGCCGCGGCGATGGCGGGCCGGCCGGCAGTGGGCCCGCTGTCACCGGCGCGACCCAGACTCCGCCGAATCCGGTCATCCCGGATCCGCGCCGCAACGTTCCGAGCAGCATCTTCCAGACCTTCGATGCCAACCAGAAGGCGCAGGCCGCCAAGGTTAGTGCCTATCTGTCGTCGCTTCAAACCCTGGTCGGGAATTTCGTCCAGGTCGGGCCCGACGGCAGCAAGACGCAGGGCGATTTCTACATCCAGAAACCGGGCAAGGTGCGCTTCGAATATGACGCGCCGAGCCCGATCGACATCGTCGCCGACGGATCGTCACTGGTGGTGCGCGACCGCAAGCTCGCGACCCAGGACGTCTATCCGCTGTCGCAGACGCCGCTGCGCTTCCTGCTGTCCGACCGCATCGACCTGATGAAGGACACCAACGTCGTCAACGTCTCGGCCGATGACGTCTACGTCAGCGTCATGATCGAGGAGAAGCAGGCGCTGGTCGGCACCAGCCGCCTCCTGCTGATGTTCGGCGCCAAGGATGGCCAGCTCAAGCAGTGGACCGTCACCGATCCGCAGGGATACGACACCACGATTGCGGTCTACAATCTGGATTCGAGCAAGAAGCTCGACCCCAACATGTTCAAGATCGATTTCACCAATTACGGCCCGTCGCCGGGCTGAGATGCCATGGCCGCTCCGATCACCGTCATGCCCGGGCTTGTCCCGGGCATCCACGTTTTTGGATTCTACAAAAAGACGTGGATGGCCGGGTCAGGCCCGGCCATGACGGATGGAGTTTGTTAGATCGTCCCCATGCGTCTTTCCCTGACAACCTGGAACATCAATTCGGTGCGCCTGCGCATCGATCTGGTCGCGAAATTCTTGAAGAGCGCGCGGCCGGAGGTGCTGTGCCTGCAGGAGACCAAATGCATCGACGATGCCTTTCCGCTGAAGCGCTTCAAGCGGCTCGGCTATGAGCACGTCGCGCTGAACGGGCAGAAGGGCTACCATGGCGTCGCCATCGTCTCGAAGATTCCGTTCGAGTCGAAGGACATCCGCACCTTCTGCGACAAGGTGGATTCGCGCCACATCTCGGTGTCCTTCGGCGAAAAGGCGGGCATCGCAAAGCCGCTGGTGCTGCATAATTTCTACGTGCCCGCCGGCGGCGACATTCCCGATCCCGCGCTGAACGAGAAGTTTGATCACAAGCTTCGCTTCCTCGACGAGATGAAGGCGTGCGAGCCGCTGCATCCGCGAGGGCAAGACCGCCACATCCTGGTCGGTGATCTCAACGTCGCCCCGCACGAGAACGACGTCTGGTCGCACAAGCAGTTGCTGAAAGTTGTCTCGCATACGCCCGTCGAAACCGAGAAGCTGAAGGCGGCACTCGCCGCCGGTGAATGGGTCGACGTCGCGCGCGAGCGCATCCCGATGTCGGATAAGGTCTATACGTGGTGGAGCTACCGCTCCGCGGATTGGACCGTCGGCGATCGCGGCCGCAGGCTCGATCACATCTGGGTTTCGCGCGCGTTGAAGGATGCGGTCAGCGATTTCAGGATTCTGCGCGATGCGCGGAGTTGGGAGCGGCCGTCGGACCATGTGCCGGTGACCGTGACGCTGGAGGTTTAAGCCCCGCTGCATTCCGGAGCGCGACAAAAGCGCGAGCCCGAAGTGACGCCTGGAGAGGGCTACGACGTCAGCTTCGCACCGGCCATCAGGATATCGCTGGCGATCTGGCTGGAGCGCACCGCGAATTCGTCGCGGAGGCGAACGGCGGCGGCGGGGTCGCTCTCGAGCACGCGCTGGAACAGGCTGCGTGCGACGCGGATGACGGACGAATGCTCCAGCGCGATCGCACTCGATGGCCGCTTCATCGGCACCACCAGCGCAAGCTCGCCGATCAGCGCGCCGGGGCCGGCGATCATTTCGGCGCCAGCGCCGTCCTCGACCCTGAACGCGCCTCGCTGGACCACGTAGCCGGCGTCGGCGTCGTCGCCCAGATTGAACAGGACGTCGCCGCGGACGAAGTCACGCTGCTCGGAACCGATCGCCAGCATGCGCAACGAGGCGTCTCCCAACAGGCGCAATGTCGGGACACGCTCGAGAAGCGCTACGTCGTCGTCGATTGACATTCCGGTCCGTGGCTCGAGGAACGCGCCAATTTATGACGAATCGCGCGTTTCCGGAACGTATCACGGCACCAGCTTGTAGCCACCGGCTTCCGTGACCAGGATCTCGGGGTTGGCGGCGTCCTTCTCGATCTTCTGGCGAAGCCGATAGATGTGGGTTTCCAGCGTGTGGGTGGTGACGCCGGAATTGTAGCCCCAGACCTCCTGGAGCAGGGTCTCGCGCGACACCGGCATCTGGCCGGCCCGGTAGAGGAAGCGGAGAATGGCGGTTTCCTTCTCCGTCAGCCGCACCTTGCGCGCATTGGCCGCGGTCAGCATCTTGGAGCCGGGCCGGAAGCTATAGGGCCCGACCGAGAACACCGCGTCCTCGCTGGCCTCGTGCTGGCGCAGCTGGGCGCGGATGCGGGCCAGCAGCACGGCGAAACGGAAGGGCTTTGCGACGTAGTCGTTGGCGCCGGATTCCAGGCCCAAAATCGTATCGGAATCGGTGTCATGCCCGGTCAGCATGATGATCGGGGCCTTGAAGCCGCCCTTGCGCAGGGAGCGGACAACTTCGCGACCATCGGTGTCGGGCAGACCGACGTCCATCAGGACCAGATCGGGTGAATTGGCCTTTGCGGCGCTCGCACCCTTGGCGCCGGTATCGACGGCGGAGGCCTCGAATTCTTCGTGCAGCGATAATTGCTCCACCAACGTATCGCGCAGATCGGTGTCGTCATCCACGATCAGGATCTTGCGGGCATTGGCCATAGGGTATCATCCTTTTGGGGTCCGGCCCGGCGCGCATGCATGCCGCGCCCAGCCGCGAGGGAAAGTTTAGGGGTCGCCGTTATTATTGTTGTTCATGTTGAAGTAGTGGACTGTTACCGATTCACAAGCCGGAACCACTCTAACCCAGAATAACAGGGCGTTTTGATGAATGTCCTGTAATGAATTCGACATTGCACGTTCACATGAAAAACAACGTCACTTCAACTGATTATACCAGAAACCGAGGCGCCGGGCCGCTGTCTGCGATCCGCGTCAAGCCTGCCGCCGGGAATCCGCGCCGGGGCTGGCTGACGGCCGGAGCGCTGACGATTCCCGTGGCGCTGGGGCGGGGAGGCATCCTCGCCAACAAGCGCGAGGGCGATGGCGGTACGCCAAGGGGCAGCTTCCGTCCCAGGCGGTTGTGGTGGCGGGGTGACCGGCACAGCCGCCCCCGGACGTTCCTACCGACCCGGATGATCACCGGCGTAGACGCCTGGTGCGAGGATCCAAGGGACCGTCATTACAACCAGGGAGTCCGGCTCGGCGAGGAGCAGGGCGGTGACCGGCTCAAGCGGGCCGACCATCTCTACGACTTCATCGTCGAGATCGATCACAACACGAGACCACGCATCGCCGGCCGCGGCAGCGCGGTGTTCTTGCACCTCGCCCGCGACAATTTCGGCCCGACCGCGGGCTGCGTCTCCATGACGAAATCTGCGATGCTGCAATTGCTGCGGCGCTTGGGGCCGCGAACGAGAATCATCATCGGGTGAGGGTGCATGCTCGGCAACGATCAGATCGCCGCCGCGTCGCAGGTCCTGGTCAGACACTGGCGCGACGGCACCAAGCTGGACGCGCTGGAGGCACGATTGCGGCCACAAAGTCGCGCCGAGGGCTACGCCGTCCAGGCCGCGCTCGAACGACAAACGAGCGGGACATTATTCGGCTGGAAGATCGCGGCAACGAGCGAGGCCGGACAGAAGCACATCAATGTCGCAGGCCCCATGGCCGGACGCATCATGAGCGACACCGTGATCGCTGACGGCGGTGCTGCATCGATGAAGGGTAACGAGATGCGCGTCGGCGAGCCGGAATTCGCCTTTCGGATGGGGCGCGATCTGCCACCGCGAACGACGCCGTACACCGTTGACGAGATCCTCGCCGCCGTCGAAACACTGCATCCCGCGATCGAGATTCCCGATTCGCGCTTTGCCGATTTCGCCAGCGCCGGCGAGGCGCAGCTCATCGCGGACGATGCCTGCGCGCATCTGTTCGTGCTGGGCGCAGCGACATCGGCGGACTGGCGCGGGATGGATCTCGTCGCCGAGCGGCCGCAGATCACGCTGCGCGGCGAGCGCTACATCGGCCACGGCAGGAACGTGCTCGGCGATCCCCGCGTTGCGCTCGCCTGGCTTGCCAACGAGCTGCGCGGGCTCGGCATCACGTTGCGGGCAGGGGAGGTCGTGACGACGGGCACATGCCATCCGCCGCTGCCGATCCAGGCCGGCGATCATCTCGCGGTGGATTTTGGTGTGCTGGGGAAGGCGTCGGTACGGTTCGTGTAGGCGCGACACACACCGCCGTCATCGCGAGCGCAGCGAAGCAATGACGAAATCGATGGCGGTTGCTGGGGCGCGTTTCCCGCTAACGGCTCTTACCGATGCCCAAAGATCGCACTTCCCACCCGCACATGGGTGGCGCCCAGCATGATCGCCGTCGCGAAATCGGCGCTCATCCCCATCGAGAGATTCTTCAATCCATTACGCGCGGCGATCTTGGCGGTGAGAGCAAAGTGCGCGGCCGGCGGTTCGTCGGCCGGCGGGATGCACATCAGTCCGGAGATCGTGAGCCCATAGGTGTCGCGGCAGCTCGCGAGGAAGGCATCGGCCTCGCCGGGCGCGACGCCGGCCTTCTGCGGCTCCTCGCCGGTGTTGATCTGGACGAAGAGCTGCGGGTGCTTGTTCTGGGATTCGATTTCCTTGGCTAATGCCTGGCAAATGCTCGGGCGATCGACCGAATGGATGGCGTCGAACAGCGCGACCGCGTCTTTCGCCTTGTTGGATTGCAGCGGCCCGATCAGATGCAGCGCGGTATCGGGGTAAACGGACGTTAACGCCGGCCACTTGCTCTTGGCCTCCTGCACCCGATTCTCGCCGAATACGCGCTGTCCGGCGGCGATGACCGGGATAATTGCATCCGCGGCGAAGGTCTTGGACACCGCGATCAGCGTCACGGAGGCGCGGTCGCGCCGCGCGTCCTTGCAGGCGCGGGCGATTTCGGCTTCGACCGCGGCGAGCGCGTTTGGTGAATGGCCGGTTACCGGCGCGGCGTTGGCTTCTGTCATGACGTCTCTTGGCTATGCTCGTAGCCCGAGTTAAGTCCAATTTTACCGAGTTCAAGAAACAGTTTTTGAACCCTTCGCTTTACCTTAGCCCGCGGGGTGGGTAGCGAAGATGGCAAGCGTCAGTCTCAACCGCAAACGAGCGAAACTCAAGCAGGTTCTCGGAATTCGGGCGAGGCTTGCGTTGCTCGCGGTGATTCTCGTGGCGCCGTTGATGCTCGATCGCATTCGTTCGCTCGAAGACACGCGCGCGCGGCAGATCGCGCAGGCCGCGGCTGAATTCACCACGGTGGCAAGGCACAGCGCCGACGCGCAGCGCGAGGTGATCTCGTCGGTCGAGACCATCCTGAAATCAGAGGCCTTCATCCGCGCCTCCGCCGGCGGCATCAGCAAGAGCTGCGACGTGCTGCGCGCAAGCCTTCCGTCGAGCCTTCCCTGGATCCGCACGCTGCTGATAGCCGGCCAGGATGGACGCATCCAATGCGCGACCAACAACATGTATGTCGGCCTCGATCTCAGTGATCGGCCCTACTTCCAGCAGGCACAGCAAACCGGCCGCTTCGTTCTCAGTGATTTCATCTTGTCGCGGCCAGTGCCGTCGCCGACGGTGATGGCGGTTTATCCGGTGTCCGCCTTCAGCGGGGTCGCCGATGCCGTCGTGCTCGCCACCGTCAATCTCGACTGGATGTCGAAGGTCATGAGCAATCTGGGCGGCCGTGCCGGCATCACCGCCGTGCTGGTCGACAGCGCGGGCACCGTGCTGGCGGCCCCGGCCGATCAGCGCAGTGCGGTTGGCCGTCCCCTCGACAACATGCCGCTGATGTCCGCGATCGCCGACAAGGCGCTGCGGTCCGACCAGGACGAGGGTTCTCTGTCCTTCCTCGCCGCCGATGGCTCCCGCCGCGCTGTCAGCTACATCCGCATCGCCGGCACCAATGCTCGCCTGATCGCCAGCATCGACGAAGACAAGGTGTCCGCAGCGGTCAGCCGCGACATCCGCACCGCGTATCTCCAGCTCGCTTTCGTCGTCGTGTTCGTCCTGCTCGGCGCGCTGATCGCCGCCGAAAAGCTCGTCATCAAGCCGATCGAGATGCTGGTCGACATGGCCAAGCGTCTCGGCGAAGGCGACCTGTCGGCCCGCGCGGCACGCAATCGGCTGCCGGCCGAGTTCGTGCCTCTGGCCCGCGCGTTCAACGCGATGGCTGCGCAGCTGAGCCAGCGCGAGCGCGAGCTGATTGCGAGCAACGATCGCCTGACGGTGATGGCCTCGATCGACATGCTGTCCGGGCTCGCCAACCGCCGCGGCTTCCAGAGCCGGCTCGACTTCGAATGGATGCGCGCGCAGCAATATGGCAGCGATCTCGCGCTTCTGATGATCGACGTCGACCATTTCAAGCTGTTCAACGACACCTATGGCCATCTCGAGGGCGATTCCTGCCTGACCCGGCTAGGCGAGTCGCTGTCCGGCATCGCCGCCGACACGATGGGCTTTGCGGCACGCTATGGCGGCGAGGAATTTTGCCTGTTGCTGCCGAACACCGACGCGATGCGCGCCGCCGAGATCGGAGAGCAGGTGCGCGCGGCCGTGCTGAAACTCTGCCTGCCGCACATCACCTCGAACCACATGATCGTCACGGTCTCGATCGGGGTTGCCGCGACGAAGCCGAACGAGGCCTTGCGTCCCGGCGACCTGATCGAAGCCGCCGACGCCGCGCTCTATACCGCCAAGCACCGCGGCCGCAACAACGTCGTCGAGCACGGCGTGCAGGCGGTCGAGTCCGGCGCGGCTCACATGATGATGGTGGCCAGCGCCTGAAAGCATGATCCGGAAAAAGTGCGCAGCGGTTTTCCCTCGCG
>NZ_AJQE01000097.1 GCF_000261685.1 Bradyrhizobium genomosp. I (2014)
TGCCCTACCGCGCGAGCGGTTTAGTCCTCTGGCCCCTAGCTGACCTTCACGGCCATGCCGACTGGAGGCCACTTTTGACCCACAGCGGACTCCACCTCATCGCCTTTCAGGCGGGCGCTCATTGGTGTTCAAGACAATCAAGAAGCGAAAACAAAATGATGAAGAAAAAGGCCCGACCGCAAATGCGGCCAGGCCAGTTTACTGGATATGAGAAAGCTGCGGTCAGTACCGTCCGGCAGAGGGCCCGCCGAACTTGTAATTCACGCGAACCGTGACGAGGTCGACATCCTGACGAATGCGATCCGCACCGAATGCAACGCCCGCGGGGGTTGTGAAGGTAAGGGTGCGATCCTGCATGAACAGATGATCGTATTCGACACCAGCCGACCAGCCGGGGGCAAAGCCGTATTCAAAGCCTACGCCGACGGTACCGCCCCAACGGGTGTCATCGCCGGTGCTGGCAAGCAAGGCGCCAGTCGCAGTCGAGTAGATCCGGTTTCGATTGTCGGTCACAGCAGCACCGCCCTTGACGTAGAACAGGACGTTGTTGGTGGCCCAGCCGAGCTGACCCGTGAACAGACCGAACGCATTGATCCGCGATTCGTTACGGAAGCCCGGTCCGAAGAGCGTGCTCAAGTTGCTGCCTCGCAGGTCAGCCCAGTCGCCCTGCGCTTCGAGGCCGAACACCCATGTTCCAGTCTGCCAGCGATAGCCGATCTGACCACCCGCAACGCCGCCCGTTGCGTCGTGCGAACCTTCGGGGCCCACCAGGAACGGGGCAACCGAATCCCAGCTGTTGCGACTTGAGCCCCAACCGCCGTTGGCGCCGATGTAGAAGCCGCTCCAGTCGTAGATCGCGGCGACCATTGGAGGTGCCTTCGTGTAGGGACGCGCAGCCAGATCTGCCGCGCTGGCCGGAGGCGATAGACCGAGCGCCAATGCCCCGGCCGTTGTCATCAGAAGTCTTCTCACTAAAGTGTCTCCCCGAAAAAGAGTTGAAAGCACGACACGCGTACCCCCACTGCCGAGCACACCTTAACCTTTCCCTCGCTCGTTGCTGTAGCCGGCTTGCAACACTCTGCCGCGATAATTCCAAATAGCTCATATCAATTAGACACTTAAGTTCCACAAGGCTTAGCATTTCTTATAGGGTGGCGAACGTCTTCAAGGCCGGCAGACTCTTTTGCTTCTGGCCAGTCACTGACGACGTGAAGCGCGGCTTCAACGGCACGGGGTCCGTTACAATTTTCGGATGTAGACCCAACCGGACCTCGACGGACTGCGACAGGGAGTCCTGCGAATTGTGGGCAACAGGCCCGGAATCCAGGCGATCCCGAGCCACTCCAGAACAGCCGACACGTTGCTTCCATTCGATCGACTTCTCCGACCGTCCCACCTCCCGCTCCAGCCGCCGGTAGTGCTCGGCCAATCTTGTCGGTGGCTCGTTCGCGTCCGAGCATCAGGAAATAGTTTAGCGACTGCGATGGTGACCTGCTCGGCCGTCCAGTCGGTCCCCTTGGCCGCCGGCCCTGTATCATCTGCGTCCACTGGGTCCACTGGTCGCTTTCCCTGCTCGCACGGAAAAAGCCTTCCAGGCAGCAGCCCATCCGCAAACTTTCGAAAAGCCTTGCATGCGTGGTGTGCCGCGATATGCGAGTTGCGCTCGATCGCAGGACCGCCTTTATCCCTGTGGCCTTCAGGAGGTGCGATTCACCGGATGAGAGTCAGGGTTGACTTATCCAAGAAGCGCTTCAGTTTGGCGGCGAGCAGATCTCGGGTACGGATCTCGCATTCCCAGATGACCAGAACTCGCCGCCCGATCTTGCGAAGTTTTTTTCTGCTATCGGCGTCCCGGGGACGTGTCGCGCGAGAGTTTTGCGGCCCAGAAATTCTTGCAGGTCGCCGGCTGTGTGGATTTCGAGCATCCTTGTGTTGATGCCAGAAACAGCCATGAACGAACACGACCGTGGCAAGACGATGTCGTCACTCCCATTTCGGCGTCTCGATCCGACGCGGCGGCGGCGGTGCCGGTGTGCATGCCGGGCTGCTACGGCGAACTTCTGCCGGCAAAGCCGACCGATGTGTTCGTTGCCTTCTTCAAAGAGCCCACCACGACAGCGACCGCTCGCCGAACGCGCTGCTATCGCGGGTTCGCCCGCACCCGGACGTTGAGGCCAGGATCAAGCCGTTCATAGGAAGTTTCACCTTCCAGCTGCTGGGCGAGCAACTGGACGATGCGCGACCCCAATCCGCCGGGCTCTGCCCCCTCGGGCAGACCGACTCCGTTATCGGAAACCGACAGCTCGATGCCGCTTCCACTTGCGAACGAGACCGCAATGTGGCCGGGCCTGTCGGCGGGAAAAGCGTACTTCAGCGAGTTCGTGACAAGCTCGTTCGTGATCATGCCGATCGCGAGCGCATGGCTGCTGGCCAGGTCGATGTCCTCGCAGACCACCTGAAATGCAATCGGCCCGGGAGGCGCCAAAGACTGGAAGACCTTTTCCACGACGTTGTTCAAAAAAAAGCGCATGTTCACGGAGTTCGAATCCCGCTTTGGCGAGAGATGGTCGTAGGCCTCCGCCATCACCTGCAGGCGACGCGCGGTGGCCTCCAGCGCGGCCGCGACTTCCGAACCGCCGTGTCTCGCCTCCAGCCTAATCATACCGCCAAGGATTGCGAGGTTGTTCTTCGTCCGGTGAGCCATCTCCTGCAGCAGCAGGGCCTTCGTCTTGTCGGCCAAAACCACCCGCCCCAGCTCGGAGCGTTGGAATTCGGCGACGGCGGCCGTTCCGGCTGCGGTGATGGCGAAGAGAGCGTTAGTCGCCAAGTAGTCCATGCCGTTGTTGCTGGCATAGCCGACGTAGGCCCCGATGGCGACCGCGATGATGGCTGCGAAAATTCCAGAGCCGCGGTCGAAGACGAGGCCCGAGAGAAACACACCGGGAAGCAGCAGGAAATATCCCGGCGAACCCGTCTGCATCTGCAGTGCCATCTGCAGGACGGCGCAGCCCAGCATGATGCACGCCGAAATGGCGTACCTGGCTACTGTCGGAAGCCCATGCTCCAGGACGAGAGGGAAGAGCCTGTTCATGGACAGAGAACCGCAGCCACGCATGCCCGTTCCTCACTACGGCGCGTCTGCTCCAGGCCACGGGCCCAGCGCTCTCGCAAGCTGCATCAGAGCCGGGAACGACCGCAACGTTGCGCCGTTCGAATGTGAGACACTAAATCCACAAGAGCCCCCAGTGAGCGTACTTCTCGTCGAAGACGATCCTCTGATCCGCGAATTCGTCGTCGATGCCCTGCGCGAGGCCGGCTATCACGTGATCCATGCGAGCACGGGAGAGGAAGCGCTCGCTTGGTGCGACCGCCGCGTCGCGGATGTTCTGATCACCGACGTGAGGCTACCCGGGCAGGTCGACGGGTGGCAGATCGCGGAGCGCTATCGGGAGCAGTACCCGAATTTGCCGGTCGTCTACGCGACCGGCTTCTCGCCGGTCCCGCCTCGCCCGGTCCAAGGCAGCCGTATCGTGAGAAAGCCCTTCCACCCGGACGAGATCGTGCGGGTGGTCCAGGAGCTCGGCGAGACGAGGCGAGCACCCCCGACCTAGCGATCAACCGGCGGCCGCACGTCCGGAACTTCAGCGGGTGTGGATGCGCGAAGATCCAAACTTCCTTCACGCAGGAACGAAGGCTTGGCTGCCAAGTTTTCCCAACGCCCCTGCCCTAGGGGCGAACCCGGTACTGGCCCCAGCTCATAGCCCCCTAGAGCTGGGGCCTTCATACCGGCAGGCTATCTGTTCGGGAGAGCTTCAGCGAAATCGCTCGCCGACCACTATTCGTCGACCGCGGCAGCGGTGTTGCCGAGCAGCTTCAGCGCCGTCTCGATCTTTGAAAGCAACGCCTGGATCTCGGCCCGTTCGTTCGGACCCGGATCGGTCTCAAGGCGCGCGAGCAACTGCTCTTTCTGGGCCAGGAGCTTCGCAACAGCCGACATCTCATCATCCCCACAGGAACCGACGGAGAAAGGGCCGCTCGAGAGCGGCCCTTTCGTAGTTCACCAGCTCCGGGTACCGAAGCTGAAACCGATGCTCGGCCCACCGCCATAGTAGCCGTAGCCGCGGTCGTAGTAGCCGGGGCCGCCATAGTAGCCGTAGCTCCGGCGGACCACGTACCCGTCGTCCCCGCCGTAGTAGCGCTGGACGTAGCGTGGGCCGCGGGTCCGGTAGCAGCGACCGTACTCGTTACAAACGAGCCTGACCTGCTCGGTGGCACCGAGCTCGGCCGATGCGATGGCCGCAGGGGCGAGCGGGGCGGCATTCGCCGACGCTGCCATCAGGGTCGCCGTGAGCGCTCCCAACACGATGGTTTTCATGGTTCTTCTCCTTCGGTTGCGAGATCAATCGATCTCTTCGATGATGCGACGCTCGTGAGGTTCGACGATGTAGGTGCGCCTGTCCCGGTTGATGTACCGGTACTCGCGAAGGGTCGGAGCATCCCGATAGACCTCCTCCGGGAAGGCCTCGATCTCCACGCCCTCCGGCACGCGCTCGCCGGTCCGGATCTCGGTCCGGACCGAGCTGCCGGTGGTCACCCGCTTCTCGCGCTCGACCGGTCGCGCCTTGGCGTGCTTGCGGACGACCTCGCGTTCACGGTCGCTGAACGTCACCTTGCGCTGCTCGGTGCGCGCCGGCGCCGACGCGGTCGAACGGCCCGAGTACGGCAGGACGGTCACGATCTTGTAGGTCGATGGTTCGATGATCACGATCTCGTCCTTCACCAGGACGAAGTTGTAGCCCCGATACTGCGGCACGATCTCGACGACCTCGGCCGGCAGCGGCTGCAGCCGGATGTCGCGCGGGACGACGGTGCCCACCGACAAGGAGAAGTTCACGTTGGTGAGGGGCTGCACGTTCAGGTGCGAAATCGACGCGCTGATCCGGGTCCGCTGCTGGTCGTTGATGTTCACCGACGCATTCACGTTGGTGTTCGACGAACGATCCGCCGTGTTCTGCTGATTGTTCGGCTGCTGCGCGGTATTGGTCGAGCCGCTACCCGAGGGCGACTGCGCCTGGTTGGTGCCGGAAGCCGGCGGATTGGCGCTCTGCGTCGTGCCAGACGGCGAGTTGGTCTGCGCCTGGTTGGACGGCGTCGTGGACTGGTTCGTCGGCTGATTGGTCTGGGCCTGGTTCGTCGAGTTGCCCGAGGCGGGCGCCTGGGTGGTGTTGGTGCCTGACCCGGAATTGGACGGCGGGCTACCAGAGGTCTGGTTGGTCGATGACGGCGACGGGCTCTGAGCCGAGTTGCTGGAGGGAGTGGTCTGAGCCGAGCCCGACGAATTCGAGGGCGTCGACGTCGAAGAGGACGGCGTCGACGTGGAGTCCTTTTGCTGCGTTGCGGACGGAGTGGAGCTCGACGTGCTCGGAGACGATTGCGCGAATGCCGAAGTCGCGATGGCAACCGCAGCGGTCGTGGCCAAGAATAAACGCTTGTTCATCTGAAACCTCCCAAATGTGGACGCCGATCAACCCTCGGCGCCGCCTTCGGTTCCAGCCGGGAAAATCTGGCAATCCGCAGCGAGATCGAGCTTGCGATTTGCCCGGCGGCTAGAGATGCTGCTTCGCGGAAGGGCAAGCACGCGTTCACCAAGACGGCGTCGCCCGCCCGCCCGTCGTGCGAACGCCGCTCCACACGATCTCCATGGCACCGTGGCCCGCTGTGTCTTTTGATACATTCGCGCCACGTCCGAGGTGCTACGACTTACCAAATGCCGAGCGGCGGGGCGGCCGATGAAACGACTAAGGCATTCCTTGGGGGACGTCGGCAATCCTAGCTGTCCAAATTGCCGTGTAACAATGAAATGGTTTCGGTCCGAACTCGTCCGGGACAATCCCACGACGATGATCGCGCACCTCTTCGTCTGCCCAAATTGCAAGGGCGCGCAAGGACAGGACACGGATTTCGAGCCGGTTGTCGTGCCGCCAAACAGGCTGGCCGGACCGCGATTTCAGGTCATCAAGGGGGGCAAGCAGACCACCTGAAAGCGGTTCCATCATGGCTTCCAGACTGGGAAAAAGTGGAACTTCTGCCGCGTCCGCCTCGTTAGCAATAGCCACTTTACAACTGCTTGAGGAGAACTCCATGAAGAAGCTGGTCGTGTGCGGCGCGCTCGCCGCTTTCGCTCTCGGCACCCAGGCCGCCAGTGCCGCCGAGTTCTACATCGTCCGCGATGCGACGACCAAGAAATGCACCGTCGTCGACACCAAGCCGACGACCACCACCACGACAGTGGTGGGCAACGGCGTCTACAAGACCAAGACGGAGGCCGAGTCCGCCGTAAAGACCACCAAGGTTTGCACCGAGCACTGATCGCAGGCCGATTTAACGAGCGGCTCGTCCGGTACGCCGGGCGGGCCGTTTTGTTTCGGCCGAACGATTCCTTCGGAGGCGCTACCTGCCAGCGACCAGCTCGCGATATCGTTCTTCGTATTCCTTCGCCATTCGGCTCGCGACGAAGCGCTCCTCGAAGCGGGCGCGGACCCTTCGTCGGTCCAAGCGGATGACCTTCTCGACTGCTTCGATCGCCTCCTGCTCGCCGTCCACGATGAATCCGGTGACGCCGTCCTCCACGACCTCCGGCACCGATCCGGAGCGATAGGCGATCACCGGCGTCCCGCATGCCATCGCCTCGATCATCACCAGGCCGAAGGGCTCGGGCCAATCGATCGGAAACAGCAAGGCGGAGGCGCCGGCGAGGAACGGCTGCTTCCGCAGTTCGTCCACCTCGCCGATGAGCTGGACCGTCTCTCCATCGATCTCGGGTTCGAGCTTCTTCTTGAAGTAGGCCGTTTCGGCCCGGGGTATCTTGGCGGCGATCCGGAGCGGCATCTGAACCGCCCGCGCGATGCGTATCGCTGCTTCAGGCCCCTTCTCCGCCGTCAGCCGCCCGAGGAAGGCCAGGTACGATCCGGCTTCGTAGGAGGGACGAAACAGATCCTTGGGCAGCCCGTGCGGAATCGTCGCGATCCAATTCGCGTCCGGGAGCGGACGCCGCTGGTTGTCCGAGATCGAGACAAAAGGAGCCTTCGGGAAAGTGCCGATCACATCGGGCAGCCCCGGAAGGTCGAGCCGCCCGTGCATGGTCGTCAGAAACGGCACTCCAGTGCGGCCCAGGACCGGCAGAGGCAACCAATCCACATGAGAATGAGTCACGTCGAAATCGCGCGCGCGCTCGCCGATGGCCTCGATCAAGAGCGCGCAGGCGGCGTTCGGATCGACGCCTTTCCGCCCCAGGCGTAGCGCGCGCGGCCACACGGCATGGAGCTTGGCTTTCGTGCTCGAGTCGCCGCTCGCAAACAGCGTCACGTCGTGCCCGCGATCGACGAGCTCGTCTACCAGCCAGGCGATCACCCGCTCGGTGCCTCCGTACAGCTTCGGAGGGACGCTCTCGGCCAACGGGGCAAGCTGGGCGATCCGCATCGAGCTAGGCTCCGAACACGATGCGCAAGCCGATCACGATGATCGCGGAGATCAGAAACGAAATCGCGAGCAGCGTCCAACCGGGCCTTGTGCTTCCGATGGCTGCGCGTGCCAATAGCATTTTCATGCACGTCAACATTCGTCTCTGGGAAGCCGGTGCAGGTAAGCGATCCCGAAGCTGGCGAGCTCTCCGGTATCACCCTGGCGCTCTTCCCATCTCCTGTGCAGATGGCGCTCCAGCAAACAGCGTCGGCTGTCGCGAGCGCCGACGTCGGGGCGCCGAGCGCGGTACACGTTCCAGGGGGTCTCCGAGGCGTTCTTCAAGACGACATCGTCAACCATTTCTGCGCTCCCGGCGACCGATCCGATCGCTGGCAACTCGACACAGTCGGCAAAGTTTCCAGTTTTTCCCGAGCGCGTGCCTCAACGCACAAGCGGGCGTTCAGCAAGCTTTTGCGCGGGCCCGCTCGCGTACCGCACGACGGCGCTGCAGGCGCTGGCTTCGGCCGGAGCGCCTGGCGGCGAGAGGTGTGGACGCCGCTGGACTTGAAGCCGGCGGCTCCACGGCGGGCGCAGCGCTCTCCGTCGTTGTCTCGGCAGGCTTGGCTTCCATGAACCCCAGCACGGCACGGCCCTTCTCCGTGATCCGCCATCCGCCATTCAGACGCTCGACCAATCCTTGCGAGAAGATGTCGAGCTCCGGCACGCGAGCGGCAAGGCGCTTGGTCCGCTCGGCCCAGTCGCGCCCGCTCGTCGCCAGGATCGCCATGTCGCGCTTGAGATCGACCATGACGGCGAACCCGTCGGGATAGCTCACCAGGATCTTGAGCACGGTGACCTGGAAGTTCACCCCAGCCTTCCTCGACCTATCGCCACATGGTCGGAGCGTCGTGGAGGGCCGCGCGTCCGACCTGCTTCAGCTTCTCCGGCGAGCTGTCGCCGTTCGTCGCCGCTTCCAGAATCCTCGAAGCAACATGGGTGCGCGCCGCGGTTTCGTGGCGCGAGACGTCTTCGCAGACCTCGTCGGATACGGCGCGCAAGAGCGCGGTCGTGGCCGGATCGAACATGGAAACCCCCAACGCAGGAAGAGTTAGCTTACCGCGGAATAGCTTTGCGACGAATTCAACAAAGTTAACCGCCCCGCCCCAAGCATGAACGGCCCCCACGTGCGAGCAGCCCACCCGGCTGCAAAGCTGCTCCTTCGGTCCCCTTCTTTGACCCTCTCCCAGGCTTTCCGCTCACCACGATCCGCCGGCAGTCGCATCGGCGCGCTCGAAGGCGAGACGGCGGTCGGGTGTCCGCTTCCGCAGCATTGCCGACCGCTTCGGATGCGTGAGGACCGCCGCAACGTGGGCCGGCTCTTCCTTCTGGGCCTCGCCGGATGGTGCGGCAGGCATGGCGGCCATGGCTTCTCGCACTTCCCGCGGCAGCTCTTCCGGGATCGGATCGGCCTGCGCGATCATCGGTACCTCGGCGCGCTGGCTGGTGTCGAAGACGATTTTCTCCGGAAGGCTCCTCGCCGATTTTATCCGGATGATGGTCCTGTCGGGGTCGGCCACGGCGGCGGCTTCTACCGGAGCGGGCAGGTACCGATCCGCAGCGAAGAGCAACGCCAGCAGGAACCCGCCGACGAAGACGAAATAACGAATGATCGGCATGGATGGCCGCTCGGAAATGGGAAATCAAGGTATCGGCGGATGGGAGGCGGGCCGCTGCGATCAGCGACCCGCTAGAATGCTCAGTCGATCTCCTGGACGACCGTCCGGGTCGACGGATCGACCAGCATCACGCGCTCGCCCGAGTAGACATAGCGGTACTTCCTGAGCGAAGGACCCCAATCGGCGGGCACCGCCTCGAGCTCGACCTCGCGCGGGACGGGCTGGCCGCCCACGATCTTCTGCTGCACCGGACGAACCTTGTGCTCGGTGACGTAGGTGCGGATCTTGGTGCGGTATTCCGGCTCGATCTGCACGGCGGCCGAGTGACCGGTGCCGGTGGTTGTGACGACCGTCGACTGCGCCATCGCGCCCGTCGAGATCAGCGCGGCCAGGGCCGTCGTCACTAGAAGATTGTTCATGTTGTTCTCCTCGCCGCCAGATGCGGCATGCGAGAACCCGCAGATGATGGCAAGGTTCCGGAAAGAGGCAGGAGAATTGCCATATTTTCCCGAACGTCGGAGGCGAGAGCGCGGGAAGTCGGCTCGGATCAAGGATTGGCTCGAGCCCCGAGAGCGTGGTCCGCCAGGCACTCGGTAAGGTCATCCCTTCTGCAGCACGGTCGAGAGCGCCGAGGCGTCATTCAATATCGAGAAGACCTCGCGCGAAGACAGATGCGCGGCGGCTTCCTCGAACGTCTCGCTGGCATCCACCTTGGCACGTCCGACCGCCAGGTTGGCGTCTACGGTATCGGGCCTGGCAGCGCGCGGTGGCGGCAACTGGGCGACATGAAAGGCCAGCAGCTCGGGGGCTTCGCGAAGCTCCGTGAGAGCGGGTTTGATGCCGACCTCCGCCGCCGCACTCAATTCGTTGGCCCGGCGCAGGATTGAAGGCGGCTCCCGGTCTTCAGGGGTGGCGAACAGTTTGCCGGACGACGGCCTGGCCGTCAGCGCCCCGATAGGAACAGCGAACAGCAGCCCGACGATCACCGGCGACATCCAGAGCAAAAGTGGCAACGAAACGGCGTAGGCGCTTGCGGCCATCGCAACGCCGCACAAGGTCGGGATGCCGTACTTCCGATAGAGCTCGCGGCGCTCCACAGTGCCGTCGTCTCGTCTTTGCGTCTGCCATCCGGCATCGCGGCCGGCCAGAATCTCGACGACCGCGATCGACTGAAAGATCATCATTACGGGCGCCATCAATGCAGAGATGACGATCTCCGCGAGAACTCCGGCCGAGGTCCGCAACGCGCCGCCGAATTGGCGCCTCACCGGGCTCCGCGTCCAAACGACGACCAGACTGAGCAGCTTCGGCAACAACAACAGTCCCATCGTGGCGACGAACACCCAAATAGCGAGCACGGGATCCTGGGCCGGCCAGGTCGGAAAGAGGGAGAAGCCCTTGGGAAAATACTCCGGGCGCACGAAGCGGGCCTGGAGCGAGATCAGCATCCCCAGCAGCAGGAATAGCAGCCACAGCGGCGCCGTTAGATAGGCCCCGATCCCCACCATGAAATGCAGGCGCGATACCCAATGGAGACCGCGAGCGGGCACCACGGCGAGATGCTGAAGATTGCCCTGACACCAGCGCCGGTCGCGCGCGGCGAAATCGAGCAGCGAAGGCGGCACCTCCTCAAAGCTTCCGCCGAGCGTCGGCAGCATGTAGATACCCCACCCCGCCCGCCGCATCAGCGCGGCCTCGACGAAATCGTGGCTGAGGATGTGCCCGCCGAACGGCTTGGGTCCCCGAAGCTGCGGCAGCGCCGCCGCTTCCGCGAACGCCTTCACGCGGATGATCGCGTTGTGGCCCCAATAGTTGCCTTCCGAGCCGTGCCACCAGGCCACGCCGGCGGCGATCATCGGCCCGTACAGCCGGCCCGCGAATTGCTGGACGCGGCTAAAAAAACTTCGCGCGTTGACCACCATCGGGAGCGTTTGGACGAGCCCCGCGGTCGGATTGGCCTCGATGGCATGGACCAACCGGACGATGGTCTGTCCGCTCATGAGACTGTCGGCGTCGAGCACGATCATGAAGTCGTAGACGGCGCCGAACCGCGTGATCCACTCGGAGATGTTGCCGGCTTTCCGCGCCGTGTTGTCGGCGCGGTGGCGATAGTACAGTCGCGGCGTCCCCACCGCCTGCCGTAGCGCGAGCAACGCTTTCTCCTCGGCGACCCAGATGTCCGGGTCGGTGCTGTCGCTCAGAACGTACCAGTCGAACAGCTCCCCGTGCGAGGTCGCCTCCAAGGATTCGATCATCGCGCGAAGCCGCGCCGTCAATCGGTGCGGGTCCTCGTTGTAGGTGGGAAGCAGCATGGCGGTGCGGCTCACGATCGCAGGCAGCTCCGCAACTACCGCGGTCGGATGGGTCAGCAGCACGAAGAACCCGGCGAGTGCGGAGGCAAACGAGAAAGCCACCCACGCGAGCAAAACGAGGAACAGCACCAGCACCATGGCTTCCAGTACGGTGACGCCGCCGACCTCCAGCACGCGATACATCTCGTAGCCGCCCGCGCCCGTGAGCGCCGCCGTCGCGAGCAGAATGAGGCCGCGGCGCCAAGCCATCGCGGAGCCCACCGCCGCAGGAACGCGGTCGGGGACCCGGGCCTTCCCGAGGTTGCCAGGAGCCATCGGAAGCGGCGTCTCGCGAGGCAGCAGGCGCTCCGTCGCGATATCGCCGGCGACCGGTCGCGTCGCCGTGGTCAGGGGGCCCATCGGTAGACCCAGACTTCCGACAAGGGCTTGTCACCCTCGGTCAGAAACGCGCGCAGCTCGATCGGCTCGCCTTTCACCTGGCACTGGAAGCTGAGCCGCCAGCCACCGGTGTAGGGATTGGGCTGCGTGACGATGTTCTTCACTTCGGACTTCTCCGCCGTCACCACGCCTTTCACGCCCGCGGGATCGATGCCCTTCAGGTTCTCACCGACCAGATCGAGGACGAAGAGGCGGGCATCCTCGCCCCGCGCCCCTATTCCGCTTCGCGTGAAGCGCGCCAGCGAATGCGGCTTCGGGCTATCCGGGCCCCAGTGCAGCCGATAGGTGTAGTTGTGTTCGCCCTTGGCCTGCAGGGGGTTCTTCGGCCGCCAGAACGCGGCAATGTTGTCGTGAACCTCCTCCTTGGTCGGGATCTCGAATAGCGTGACCCCGCCCTCGCCCCAATCGCCGATGGGCTCCATCCAGAGACTTGGGCGTTTTTCGAAGCTGGACTCGATGTCCTGGTAGGCGAAGAAGTTTCGCTCCCGTTGCATCAAGCCGAAGCCGCGGGGATTGAGATCCTGAAAGGTGCTGATCTGCAGATCGCGCGGATTGCTGAGCGGGCGCCAAAGGCTTTCGCCCTTGCCGTTGAAGATCGCCAGGCCGTCGGAATCGTGGACCGACGGACGGAAGTCGTCGATGTCGTTGCGGTCGTTCGGGCCGTAGAAGAACATGCTGGTCATGGGCGCGAGACCGGCGCGCTGCATTTCGACGCGCGGATAGACCGACATTTCAACGTCGAACACCGTGGTTTCGCCCGGCCGGACGGTGAAGCGGTAGCTTGCCGCGCAGCTTTTGCTGTCGAGGAGAGCTTGGATGACCATCGAGGTTGCACCCGACGCCGGCCGCTCGAGCCAGAAGGCCTTGAAGAGCGGAAACTCCTCGCCCTTGGCTTCGCCGGTATCGATCGAGAGTCCGCGGGCGGAGAGCCCGTACGTCTGCCCCTTGGCCACAGCGCGGAAATAACTCGCGCCCAGGAATACGCAGACCTCGTCGTAATAGTCGGGACGGTTTATGGGCGCATGGATGCGGAAGCCTGCGAACCCGAGATCCGTCTCCTCGAACGCCGGGACCTTCTCTCCGAAAGAAAAGTCCGCCTTGCGGTACTTGATCTCGGCGACCTTTCCATCCGCGACCTCGAAGATATTCACCCTGTTCTTGTAAAAGAAGCCACGATGGAAGAACTGCGCTTCGAACGGAAGATTCTTGCCACGCCAAAGGGCCCGCTCAGGCAAAAAGCGGATCGAACGGTACTGGTCGTAGTCCAGGTCTTTCAACCCGGCCGGCAGCTTCTCGTCGGGCGCCTCGAACGGCTTGCTTGCGATCGCACGGGCAAGATCCCTCACCGTCGACGGGCCAAAGGTCTCGTCCGACGCAGCGGCGAAGCCGCTGCGCGAGGCGAGTAGCATCGCCGGCAGTAACGCCGACCCTTGAACAAGCTGGCGTCGGTTCACGTGTACTCCTCGCTACTGCTGCCGCGGCCAAGCAACGATCACCATGGCCCGTGGGTTCCACGGCCCGCGTATAGTCCCAGAGGTACATACTTCCAGCATCATTGGCCGAGGCTCTGCCCGTAGGCGTCGGTGGCTGAGAGACCGATTGCGCTCCCGCCCGCACCAAGTGGAGCACAACCATGCCTATTGCGCGCTTGCTCGCGGACATCACCATTGCGCCAGAATAGCGGAACGCTCTCGAGTTGGCCTTCAAGGCCGCTCTCCGAAAACTCGAACTCGTCGATCGCGAGGGCCCTTGTGCGCTGTCGTCGCAAGGAAGATGCTCGAACTTCATCAGCGCGGTGTGACCGATGCTGCCGCACTCTCCGATCTGACCATTCGAGAAATCGGTAGGCAGCGGTTCAACTCAGCGTCGGCTCGCTACGCGAATGCCCGGCGAGTACCTAACTCCCTTCGGAGCGTAGCTCTCGTCGCTTCGCGCAGGTGATCGGCCAAGGACCCACTTACGTCTGGAGAGCACCTTCCTTCTATCGTGACGACCGACCTGTACCCTGTTGCGGGCGGCCCTGACACCCTTCGCGGTATAGGTGCCGCAGCGATTAACTTGCCGCCTGCTCGGCGGCGCGGCGGGCCCGTCGTCCGGTCGTCTTCACACGCTCGTTCGCCGTTTTTTCCGCTTTGGCGCGCGATTCGCATTTCTCCCGCAGGTCTTCGATCTCTTCGTCCGTGAGATGCTCGATACCGACAAGGGAGTTTCGCGCCGTCCCGACGCGGATCAATTCGTCAAGCTTGACCTGCATGGCTGCGCTGTCGCGGTTCTGGGAATTCTGAATGAGGAAGACCATCAGGAAGGTGACGATGGTGGTGCCGGTGTTGATGACCAACTGCCACGTGTCCGAATAGCCGAACAACGGACCGGTGACTGCCCAGATGATGACCACCAGGGCCGCGAGCACGAAGGTCGACGCGCGCCCCGCAGCCTGCGAGGTGCGGGTAGCAAACTCGCCGAAGAAGCGGGCGGTGCCGCCTTCCGTTTTCTTCCGCCTATCACGCATGAGATCCTCCGATTTTGAGAGAACGGGCGAAGAGGTTCGCGGGTTCCCCGTAAGGCGCATCGACCACTAGCCTCAGTCGAAAGTATGAACGTCCGCAATGGGATCTGCGGAACTGGAGGGCAAACGTTCCGGTTGGATGCCCAGCATGGCTCGGATCGAAGACTACGCCTTGATCGGCGATTGTGAGACTGCGGGTCTGGTCGGGCGCGACGGGTCAATCGACTGGCTCTGCGTCCCCCGCTTCGATTCGGACAGCTGCTTCGCGAAGCTACTCGGCGATGAGCACAACGGATACTGGAAGATTTGCCCCGAGGCTCGCTCGAGCAGCGAACGACGCTACCGACCGGGCACCTTGATCCTCGAGACGACCTTTACGACCGACTGCGGCCGGGTCCGCCTCATCGATCTCATGCCGCCTAAGACGGATCTCTCGAAGGTCGTCAGAATCGTCGAAGGACTGGAGGGCGAGGTCGAGATGCGCAGCGAACTTGTCGCGCGCTTCGACTACGGGACCAGCGTACCTTGGGTCAGCCGCCTTGAGGACGGAGCGGTCAGCATGGTCGCGGGCGCGTCGATGCTACTGCTCAGGACCGCGGTGCCGATGCGCGGCGAAGCCATGAAAACTGTGGGCTCGTTCTCGGTCGCGCGCGGCGAGACCGTGGCTTTCGTGCTTTCCCATCAGATATCCTACCAGGATCCCGCCGCTCCCGAGGACCCTGCGTCTCTTCTGAAACAGGCAGAGGATTTCTGGCGCAATTGGTCCAGCCGCTGCAAGACGGCAGGGCCATATTCGGAGGCGGTCCAGCGATCCCTGATAACTCTCAAAGCGCTGACGTTCGGGCCGAGCGGCGGCATCGTCGCCGCCGCTACGACGTCGCTGCCGGAGCAGATCGGAGGCTCGAGAAATTGGGACTACCGCTTCTGCTGGGTACGTGACGCCACCTTGACGCTACTGGCCCTCGTGGGCGCGGGCTTCTTCGACGAAGCGCGCGCTTGGCGCGACTGGCTCGTCCGCGCCGTCGCGGGAAGTCCGCGGCAGCTCCAGATCATGTACGCGGTCACCGGCGAACGCAGGCTGACCGAGTGGGAAGTCCCGTGGCTCTCCGGATATGAGAACTCCAAGCCCGTCCGGATCGGAAACGCGGCGCACACGCAGCTTCAACTGGATGTCTACGGCGAGTTGATGGACGCCCTCTACCAGGCGCGCCGCGGCGGTCTGCGCGAGAACAAGCGCGCCTGGGCGGTGCAATGCGCCCTGCTCGACCATCTCAAGAGCATCTGGAACCAGCCGGACGAGGGCATCTGGGAAGTGCGAGGCGGCGCGAAGCACTTCACGTATTCCAAGATCATGGCGTGGGTTGCCTACGATCGGGCCATCAAATCGGCTGCCGAATTCGGCATGAAGGGTCCGGTCGAGGAGTGGGAAGCGCAACGAGCCGCGATCCATGACGAGGTGTGCCGGCAGGGCTACGACGAAGAGCGGAAAACCTTCGTCCAGGTTTATGGCGAGCCGCAGCTCGACGCGAGTCTGCTGCTGATCCCGGCCGTAGGCTTTCTGTCTCCGGAGGATCCTCGCGTGATCTCGACGATCCAAGCGATCGAGCGGGAATTGCTCCAGGACGGTTTCGTCCGGCGTTACGATACGGGTGCGACGAAGGATGGTCTGCCGCCGGGGGAAGGCATGTTCCTGGCCTGCAGCTTCTGGCTGGCGGACGCCTACCATCTGATCGGCCGCGACGCCGAGGCCAAGGAATTGTTCGAGCGGCTTCTCGCGCTTCGCAACGACGTCGGCCTGCTATCGGAAGAATACGACATTTCGCGGCGGCGCTTGGTCGGAAACTTTCCGCAGGCCTTTTCTCACATAGCCCTCGTCAATACCGCCCACAACCTCACCCACCGCGAAAAACCCTCGGAGCACCGCGGTAGCAAGAGAGCCCTCCCCAGCGAGGGAGATGAAGCCGCGCGCTCCGACTAGGAGGTCCGCCATGACAGTGAATTCAACCGACCCGGCCGCTCCGGCAAGCCCGGGCGAGCGCTTGCGACCGCAGGCCCGCTTTCCCGTGACCCTGGAAGGGCAGCCTGCGCTGGTGACCGGCGCCAACTCAGGTATCGGCCGCGCGGTCGCGCTGGGGCTGGCCGCGGCCGGCGCCGACGTCGTCGTCAACTATGTCGTGGATCCCGTCTCAGCCGAAGAAGTCGTTCATGAAATCGAGGCCCGGGGCAGAAAAGCGATCGCAATCAAGGCGGACGTCAGCAACGAGGATGACGTCCGGTCGATGTTCGCCCGTGCCATCGATCATTTCGGCACGTTGCACATCGTGGTGAACAACGCCGGACTGCAGCGCGACGCGCCCCTCCATGAGATGACGATCGATCAGTGGAATAAGGTGATCGGCGTCAATCTCACCGGCCAGTTCCTATGTGCCCGGGAGGCAGTCCGCGAATTCAAAAGACGGGGCATCGTCGGTGACATCTCGGCCGCGGCCGGCAAGCTCGTCTGCATGAGTTCGGTCCATCAGGAGATTCCGTGGGCGGGCCACGCGAACTACGCGGCATCGAAAGGCGGCGTGATGCAGATGATGCGAAGCATCGCGCAGGAAGTCGCCCCCATCGGCATCCGCGTCAACGGCATCGCACCCGGCGCCATCCGGACGCCCATCAATCAGCGCGCCTGGGAGACGAGGGAAGCGTACGAAAGCCTGATGACGCTGGTGCCCTACAAGCGCATCGGAGAGCCGGACGACATCGCGCAGGCGGTCGCCTGGCTCGTCTCCGACGCCGCCGACTACGTCACCGGCGCCACCCTGTTCATCGACGGCGGCATGACCCTATTCCCCGGCTTCGCAAGCGGAGGCTAGGCAAAGCCTCAGGGTCATGATCCCAACGAGAACCGCTGGTCGCATCGCTTACGCAGCAATTGGAGGATCGAACTTTGGTAAATGGCGCACGGGCAATGGCTGCAGGTAAGATCGCGCGCAAGATGGCGAGCGCTCTGACATCGGTTCTGAAGCGCCGCTCGGCGGTGAAGAAGGCAAGTAAGACGCGGGAGAAGAGCGCAAGCCAGGTCTCGCCGCCCCCAGGTCGCGAAACATAGCTGGTGCTCCGATGCCGATCTGGTTGACCGCCGGCCTTTGGGGGCTGCTTGGTGCCTCATCGCTGCTCCTGGGAGCAGCCGTCGCATTCGTCCTCAGAATGCCTCGGTACGTTACCGCGGGGATCATGTCGTTCGGTTGCGGCGTGCTGATCTCGGCCGTGGCCTACGACCTGTTGGAGGACGGGTATCAGGAAGGCGGGATCTGGCCGATCGTCGCCGGTGCCGTTGCGGGCTCCGCAATGTATGCCCTTGCCGATTGGGCGGTCTCTCGAGCAGGCGCGCATTCACGTAAACGGTCCGGGGACCAGCAGGCGAACGCCGGCCAAGGCGGAGGGTTGGCGATCGCAATCGGGTCGCTCCTCGACGGGGTTCCGGAAAGCGTGGTTCTGGGGCTCGGGCTGTTGAGCGGGAAAGGCATCAGCCTCGCTATGCTGGCAGCTATCTTCCTGTCCAATTTCCCGGAAGGACTGTCCAGTGCGCTCGGCATGCGAACCGCGGGTCGCTCCCGGCTCTACATCTTTGGCCTTTGGGCAACGATCGCCGTCCTCTCCGGGCTTGCTGCTTCCGCGGGAGCGGCTTTCCTTGGCGGAGCTTCCCCTCAGGTCGTTGCTGCCGTGAGTGCCGTCGCTGCGGGCGCTCTCCTGACGATGGTGGTGAACACCATGGTGCCCGAAGCGGTCGAAGGCGAACAGAAGCTGGCCGGCTTGCTCGTTGTCGTCGGCCTCCTCGTCGCCTTTGCGCTCTCTAACTTAGGAGAGACTTAGAACGCCGGGCCGTGCGATGCAGAAGCAAGGCTGTTGTCGGACGGGCCCTGCGGGTCGCTCGCGACGTGAAGGGGAAAGCCTGGACTTCACCCTCTCCAGGACGACAAGCGACGATCGATTGGCGTCCTGAAGCGCCTCGAAATCGACTGAGAATGACACCCTGAATCGCGGAACGGGTGGTACACAGGGGTGGTCATGAATCCTTGTTTTCCGCGGATTTTCACACAATCGCGGCGAAGGGGGAAGAGAGTCCCACTGACGCCGAGATTTTCCGCGCCAGACTACGATTTCTGCGAAAACATACCGGGCGCGCGTGTCAAATACCACGACAAGGCGCCGCTTCACCCTTTCTCGAACGCGACAAGTTCAGCGTTGAGCTGATCCTCTGCAAACGGCTTTTGCAGGATTTTGCAATTTCGCCATTCTTCCTCGATCCCTGCTCCGTAGCCTGTCGTGAACAAGAATGGGACGTCCCTGGTCTGCAGCATCTCGGCCAGACCATAGCTGAATTCGCCGGCGAGGTTGACGTCCAAGAGGGCTACATCGAATCCGCCAGCGTCGATCAAGCTCGTTGCTTGTGGGACATTAGTCGCCTTGGCAACGACTTCGTGGCCCAGTTCTTCGGCCATGTCTTCTATCATCATGGCAATTAAGCTTTCGTCTTCCACCACCAGCAGCCGCAGCGGCATGTCGATCTCCAAAGGTGCATCTCAGGCAAGATAGAAAGGTTTTGCCGACCATGACCTAGCCGGCGCCCCGCAGACGAACGATTTTGGGATCGTCGAACTCGGCAAATGCTTCGTGGAGCCGGCGCGCCAACTCTTCCTCCTGAAACGGCTTCCTTATCAGCCTCGCGTGATGGATCTCTTCAAGAGCCTTGAGGTCGGCATAGCCGGTCGCAAAAAGAGTCGGAAGATGCGGTCGGAGTCCATGTGCCTTCTTGGCAACCTCCACGCCGCTCATCGCCGGCATGGCGTAGTCCACTATCAGAGCGTCAAAATGCTCCGGCCCGGCAAGGATATCCAAGGCGGCGGCGCCGCTACCCACGCTGACAACGGAGTACCCCAGCTCTTCGAGCATCACGCCGACCACCTCGCGAACGGCGCTGTCGTCGTCGACCAGAAGGATTGTCTTGGCGGAGGCCCGGCCTGACGCGGTCTCGCTTTTCGGCGTCTGCCCAGGGGCCTGGGAGACATTGGCGGCGCGAGGAAGATAGACGCTAACGCTGGTACCTTCCCCTGTAGCCGTCCTGATCTTCACGCCACCGCCGGACTGCTTGGCGAACCCGAATACTTGCGGCAATCCAAGGCCTGAACCTTTTCCGACCTCCTTTGTGGTGAAAAACGGCTCGAACACATGGTCGAGAACATGTGGAGGAATGCCGGTACCGGTGTCGCTCACCGTCAGGACCACGTAATCACCCGGAGGCGGGTCGGCCGGCCTGGCCGGCGGTTCTTTGACGACCGCCTGACTGGTTTCGACGGTCAGCGCGCCGCCGATCTCCATTGCGTCCCGCGCGTTGATGGCCAGATTGAGAATGATCAATTCGATCTGGGTCGGGTCAACGAGTGCTGGGGCTAGGTCGCTCTTCAACACGGTTTCGATCCGGATTGAGCCTTTCATCGTGCTCTGCAGAAGCTCGCTCATCCCGGTCACGGTTTCATTCAGGTCGACGGGCTTTGGCTCGAGCTTCTGGCGCCGCGAGAACGCCAGCAACTGGGCGGTAAGTGTGGCTCCTCGCTCAGCCGCGGTCCGCATGTATTGGAGGCGCGATCGGACGTCCTGCTCGCGCTCCGGCTTGTCGAACCGCTTCTCCACGAAAGCAATGTTGCCCAGGATGACCGTAAGAAGGTTGTTGAAATCGTGAGCGACCCCGGCGGTGAGCTGTCCGACGGCCTCGAGCCGCTGCATCTGCCGGAGGGTCTGTTCGACGCGCTCCCGCTCTTCGATCTGCCGGGCGAGTTCGGCGTTGCGTTCAGCCAGCGCGGTCGCTGCCGCTCTTTCGGCGGTGCAGTCGCGTCCAACGAGATAGATGGCTTCCTCATCCGGCGCCGCATTCCAGGTGACCCACCGCCATTCGCCGTTCGCATGGCGGATACGGCTTTCGAAGCGACCGACGGTGCGATCGCGGATCGTATCGGCAAGCTGTCGCTTCACCTCGGTGCGCTCTTCGGGGGGCAGCAACAGATCGAACATGCTCTCCGTAAGGGTGCCTTCGGCGTACCCGAGCATTGTGCTCCAAGCCGGGTTGAGGCGCCGCAATCGTCCCTCCCGTCCGATCACGGCGAACAGGTCTGGACTGAGCCGCCAAAGGCTGTCTCGCTCCGCGGTTCGTTCCGCGACGCGACGTTCCAGGTCGGTCGTGAGGTCTTCCAGATCCTTCTTCGCTCTGCGTTCCTCGGTGATGTCGCGCACGACCCCGACAAAGCGTTTGAATTCCTTCTCTTCGAACAATGCCTGACCGCGGGCGGCTACCCAACGCTCGCTGCCGGCGTCCGAGAAGATACGATATTCCGCACCGAACGTGCCATCGTGTTCGCGAGACCACTTCGTCGCCTGGCGGACAGCCTGATGAAGTCGGTCGCGGTCGTCCGGATGACAGGCGGCAAGATAGTCTCGATAACCCGGCGATTTCTGGACCGGCCAGCCGAGCATCGCCTTCGCGCTGGCGTCCCACTTGAGCTCTCTCGTCGCCGGATCATAGTCCCACAGGCCGAGCTTGGCCGCTTCCATCGCCAGACGCGCGCTGACTTCGCTGCGGGCCAAAGCATCTTGGATCTTCTTGGCCGATGCGCGCTGGCGGGCTTGTTCGAGCGCACGCTCTACCGCTGTCGACAGCCGTGTGAGATTCCGCTTCACCACGTAATCAGTGGCGCCCCGCTTGAGCGCGTTTGTGGCAAATTCCTCGCCAACGACTCCCGATACGAAGATGAAGGGAAGATCGGGCTGCAGAACCGTGGAGATGTTCAGTGCCGAGAGGCCGTCGAAATCGGGCAATGAATAGTCCGCCAGCACGATGTCATGGCCGCCGCCTTCCAAAGCCGCGACGAAATCCCGTCTGTTGTAGACGCGGTCGAGTGTGAAGCCCAATTGGGCCTTCGATAGATGCGCCGCCAGCAGTTCGGCATCGATCTCACTGTCTTCAAGCAGCAGAATGCGGATAGGCTCTTGCTTCATCATTGGGCCTCGTTGGTGAAGGGGCGGGGAGGCGGCTCGTTCAGCACGGCCCAAAACATTCCGAGATCCTGGATGGCTTCGAAGAAGGCGTTGAAGTCCACGGGCTTCACGACAAAGGCGTTGACGCCCAGTTCGTAGCTCTTCACCAGATCGCGCTCCTCTCTCGAGGAGGTCAGCATCACGACGGGGATCTGGCGCTGGTGGCGGTCATTCTTGACCTTTTCGAGAACCTGCAGCCCGTCGATTTTGGGAAGCTTTAGATCGAGCAGCACAACGGCCGGATCGCCGGGCGGCCTGCCTTCGAAGCTGCCTCTCGCGGCCAGGTAATCGAGCGCTTCGGCTCCGTCGCGAGCAATGACGATCTCGTTAGCCAACTGGCACTTCGCAAGCGCCGCCAGCGTCAGCTCGAGGTCTCGCGGGTTGTCTTCAACAAGCAGAATCGGTCTGAGGTCCGGCAACTAAGAGCTCCTCTTCTTCAAATCTTTGGGGCGCGGCAAGGTGAAAGTGAGGGAGGCGCCGGCCCCTACCTTGCCTTCGGCGCTAATTGAGCCGCCGTGGCGGTCGACGATGCGCTTGGCCAAGGCCAATCCGATGCCAGTCCCCTCGAATTCCTCGGCCCTATGAAGGCGCTGAAAGACGCCAAAAAGCTTGTCGACGTACTTCATCTCGAAGCCGACGCCGTTGTCAGCGACGATATAAGTCGTGCTGTTCGCGTCTTCGTGGCCTGAGATGGTGATGATGGCCGGGTCCCGCGGCGCCGTATACTTGATGGCGTTGTGAAGCAGGTTCTGAAGCACCTGACGAAGCATGGCGGGGTCGCCATAGCCTATTGGAAGCGCCCCTACCTGCCATTCGATGTTTCGCCCCTCGGTCTCCGTCCGCAACGAATGCCTCAATTCGTTGACAATCTTGGCGACATCGACGTTCGACTTGAGAAGCTGAGAGCGCCCGAGTTGGGAAAAATGCAAAAGGTCGTCGACGAGCCTTCCTGCCGAGATGGCGGCGCCCCTAATTGTTTCGATGTAGTGACGCGACTTTTGATCGAGCCCTTTCTCCTTGTCCGACAGAAGTTCTGCGAAACCGACGATGTGCCGGAAAGGGGCACGCAGATCGTGCGAAATCGAATAGGAAAACGACTCCAGCTCCTTGTTGGCGGCTTCCAGCCGGTCCGTGAGTTCAGCACGCTCCTCCGCAGCCTTCAGCACAAGAGTCTGAATCGACGCGCGGAAGCCGAGCGCGCTCTCCACTTCTGCCGAAGTCCACGGCTTCGACTGCTGACGGACAAGCTGTTTCCAAAGGTCGAAAGACTTGCGCGGATGAAGCCGGCCGGCCCCGCTCTCCATAGGCTTGTTGGGATCGCCTCCCCAAGCAACCGTCTTGACGACTTCGGGCCTGAACCAGATGATGTAATCGCCCCGGATCTGCGAGATGGAGACCGCCAGCACACCACTGGCTTTTTCGCTCAAGAACTCGCCGCCCGACCATATCGAAGCCAGCGAATTCGTTTCCAATACGTCGTGCCCGGCCTCGAAGAGCCACGTCGCCAGATCACGTATCTGGCGCTCGCTCGGCGTCTGACCGGTCGTCAGTATGCCGCCCTGCACGACAACTGCAGCGCCTTCCGCATCCACAAGCCGCAGCCATTCGTGCGGATTGTTTACCAGCCCGCGCTGAAACGAAGTCGCGACCGAAAGCTTGCTGAGCAGCGACGTCTCCACGCTCTTCAGCTCAAGGCGTTCCGCGGCACTGCTTGCCTTCAGGCGCGAGCCAATCTGCAGCGACACGACTTGAGCGAGGATGTCGCATGCGGTGCGGATCTGCGCGTTGACCATCCGAGAGGCGCGGCTATGCCCGGAGATGAGCCCCCACAACGCACCGTCGACGATGATTGACATCGACATCGACGACGCCGTCTCCATGTTGCGCATGTATTCGAGATGAACGGGCGAAACGCTGCGCAGCGCCACCTGCGACAGGTCAAGCGGCAGTCCGTTGAGGGGACTGATCGAGGGTTCGATCTCGACCGGATCGTAGCTGGCGTCAGGAATGAGCCGGATCCTGTTCAGGCGATAGAGCTCCCGCGCTTGAGCGGGAATATCGGATGCGGGAAATCGAAGGCCGAGGTAGGAAGGAAGAATTTTATTCGTGTCTTCGGCCAAAACCGTGCCGTCGCCGTTACCGTCGAAGCTGTAAAGGAGAACTCGATCAAAATGGGTGATTGCCCGCACCTCGCGGGCCACCTCCTCAGCGATGCTAATAATATCGTGGGCGCCGGATATGCGGTCCAGAAAGTCCCGCAACCGCGGGTAAAGACCATCCAGCGTCGACTCGCCTGGCCGCGGCGGTGGTTCGAATTCCAACAAGAGTCCTTGGGGGCTGCGGTGGGCGGTGAGCTGAAGCTGCTGCGATCCGACTGCAACCAGGTAGAAAAGCGTGTTTTCGCCTCCCGACAACCACCCACGGATTTCCTCGCAAAGCGTGGTCGCTTCCTCATAAGCAGAGAGCAACGCGTCATTGCGGACATCGAACCCAAGCAGTCGGCGAGCGTTCGCGCTCTGTTGCAATATCTTCAGGGTTTCAGGTTCGACCACCAAAAGCGCGCCGTGAGGCTGAATTGCTCCCGGGATCTTAATGGGCTCTGCGGCACACTCTTCAAGATAGCCGTCATCCAACTCGGTCACTGGGTGATGCCTTCTTGACTCAGAGCTTATGGCAAGCAAATGCCGGTGGTCAGTAGACTTTTCTGGGATGCGGATTTGCGCATAGGGAACGGAATGAACTTAACCCAAGTTCCGGCATTTTGTTCCATGATGCGAAGGCGGGGCGAGATTTGCTCGCTATGACAAGTGTTTACTGTGGACTCTGACCCTTCGCGTCTCGCGCTCCGAACGTCGAGGGCAAGAAGAAATACAGTCGTACTCGCAGGCGAAAAGGCGCTGAGGCCAACGTCGGCGCTTCGCCGAGCTTCTGATGGTGCTTGAGCTGTTGCGCGCCTGTTCATCGAGAGCACGACTAACGCCGGCTAATGCAACTTACAGACAATCCGGCGAGATGGTCCAAACCGCCGTATGCTTGATCTCGGCGTCTTCTAGATCGCGGGTCACCGGTACGCGATAGTCGGCGAGTCGGACAAGCTTTGCCTTCGGAAGGAAAGTGCGCCCGGGATCGCCGATCAAGATAGTCGCACCGGCGCGCGCATGGTCGGCCAGAAATGCAAAGGCACGCGTCGCGGTGTCCCCCTCATAGAAAATGTCGCCCGCGAGGATGGTCTGCCATCGGCCGTTTGGTTGAGTGTCGAGCACGTCCTCGCCGCACGACGTGAGGTGGACCAGGTTGACCTCCGCATTGAGTTCGGCCGCCGCGATCGCGAAGGGGTCGATATCAGACACTGTCACCCCGACCGCGCCGGCCTTCATCGCCGCGATGCCGACGAGTCCAGAGCCAGAAGCGATGTCGAGCACGTGCCGGTCCCGCACGGTAACGGGGTGATCGAGCACGTAGCGAGCCAGCGCTTGACCGCCCGCCCAGGCAAAGGCCCAGAAGGGCGGGGGGAGACCGGCCTCGTTCAGCTCGTCCTCGGTCTGCTGCCAGATCGGCACCGATTCATCGGCGAGGAAGACCGCGATTTCCGGCACCAGCGGCACCGACCGCAGCCGGGTGTTGGCGCGGATGAAGGATTGCGGGTCGGCAATGGTCGTGGCTGTCAAGGCGGGCCGTCGCTGTCTTGGTCCCGTGATAACTAGCATAAACCGTCTCCCGCCGCGAAGGCGGGCTTAGGGCGGCCGCTAATCCGACTTCGCGAAGTGTCTCCGCCCCTCGCGAGAATCTCCTGTGATCCGATCCTACGATCCTCGACCGCCTCGAAAATGGCTTGGATTGAACGTCCGAAGCGCTAAACAGGTGGTACACAGCGGTGGCCACAAAAACCAACCGGCCCTTTTAGGAATCCTTGTTTTTCGGCGGTTCTCGCGCCTCCGGCGCTCTGGGGAAGAGAGTCCCACTCTCTCCGCCACGTCAAATTACGTGACTAAAAATCCGCCAAGGGAAAGCAGCATCTTGGCCGAGTTTTCCCGGTCTGACGATTTAGGCCTGTTGAGCGGCGGATCTATGGGGCCTAGCCAAGTAATTGCAGCAATGATCAGCGTGCCGTAGTGCTCCTCTTCAGCGATGCAAACTGCTTTTTCAGGCGCGGCACTGCAAAGTCGGTGAAGGCGCGCACCTTTGGCACCGAGAGCCGGCCCTGCGGGCAGATCAAGTGCGCGGGCATTTGCGGATCCTCTTGGTCAGCCAGCACGATCTCAAGGTCGCCGCGTGCGAGGGGCTCCGCCACCTGGTACGAGTACATCCGCGCCACGCCGCGCCCCGCGACCGCGGAGGCTACTGCCGCATAGGTACTGTTGACGATGAGGCGAGGATTGAATTGGACGGTCCGCGGCGCTGACGACCCGGCCTGCGCTGCGAACGTCCAGGAATTGGGCAGATGCGCCATGGCTACGATCTGGTGCTTGGCGAGGTCACTTGGCTCGGCAATGCGTGGATGCTGCTTCAGATAGCGCGGCGCCGCCACGACGACACGGTTGATCTCGCCGACCCGCATGGCGATCATCGTCGAATCCACCAACGGACCGATGCGAAGCGCGACGTCGACGCCCTCCTCAACCAGATTGACCGGTCGGTCGAACAGCAAGAGTTTTGCCGACACGGCCGGATAGGCGTCCAGAAACGCATCTAGAATAGGGCGCAAGACCATCTCGCCTGACACGACGGGAGCCGTGATCGTTAGAATGCCGCGCGGCGCTGCGCGGGCTGCGGTTGCGATGTCCTCGGCCTCCTCGAGCTCGGTGAGGACGCGGCGGCAGACCTCGACATAGCGCTCGCCATCCTCGCTCAGCTTGATCGATCGCGTGGTCCGGTGCAGCAGCTCGGCGCCGACACGCTCCTCCAGGAAAGCGATTGCACGGCTCACCGCGGCCGGGGAGCGGCCGAGTTTGCGCCCTGCCGCAGCCAAGCTTCCTTCGTCCACCGCAAGGACGAACACCTTCATCGCATCCAGCCGATCCATGCCTTCCTGCCGCACCATCACATTCCGGCGGCAGGCTAGGCGTTCGCCGCCGTCGCGACAACCACCTCGAGGCGCGGCCCCGCATTCGTTCGCCTGGCGAAAGAGTGTCTGCCGGGCTGCGGATATTCGCAAGCAAGCCGCCGCAGCGTAGCTGAGGAGGCAAGCCAGCCGGCGCTGGCGGAGCTTTCAACCAGCAACAGGAGCCTCTCATGGGTATCGAGCAGAAGGTCGCCATCATCACCGGTGCGTCGCAGGGTATTGGCGCAGCCCTGGTCCAGGGTTTTCGCAATCGCAACTACCGCGTCGTGGCGACGGCGCGCTCCATCAAGCCATCCGACGACGATGACGTCCTCGCCGTTGCCGGCGACATCGCCGATCGTTCCACCGCCGAACGCGCCGTCTCGCAGGCGATCGCCCGCTTCGGTCGGGTCGACACGCTGGTCAACAACGCCGGCATCTTCGTAGCAAAGCCGTTCACGCAATACACGGCCGAGGACTATGCGGCGGTGACGGGAACGAACGTCACCGGCTTCTTCAACATCACGCAGCTCGCGATCGCGGAGATGGAGAAGCAGGGCTCGGGTCACATTGTCCAGATCACCACGACCTTGGTCGATCAGGCCAACTCGAATGTGCCGTCGGTGCTGGCTTCGCTGAGCAAGGGTGGGTTGAACGCCGCGACCAGGTCGCTTGCGATCGAGTATGCCAGGCGCGGCATCCGTGTGAATGCCGTTTCGCCCGGGATCATCAAGTCGCCGATGCATCCGGTCGCGACACATGCGCAGCTCGACGCGTTGCATCCGGTCGGCCACATGGGCGAGATGTCCGACATCGTCGATGCGGTGCTCTACCTCGAGGGTGCCTCCTTTGTCACCGGCGAGATCCTGCATGTCGACGGCGGCCAGAGCGCAGGCCACTGAACGCGGAGCGGGACCATGCCAATCGTCACCATTCAAGTGACCCGCGAGGGGACGACGCCTGGAGCGGCGTCGCTCACGGCGGAGGAAAAAGCCGCGTTGATCAAGGGATCGAGCGAGCTCTTACGCGACGTGCTCGGCAAGCCGCTCGACTCCACCTTCGTGGTGATCGAGGAGGTCGACACCGACAATTGGGGCTGGGGCGGCCTGCCCGTGCCGGAATTCCGCCGCCGCCGCACCGCTCGGACGGACTGATCCGTTGCAGGAGGGTGACATGACCGACGCAGACACGAAGCAGCACATCAAGTCCCGGCTGCCGCCGCGGCCGGGATCCGACTCACGATCAACCTGGCGATACGCCGTGGCGGGCCTGTCGGCATCGCTGGTCGGCCTCGGACTCGCCCGTTTCTCCTACACGCCGCTGATCCCGGCATTGATTGCGGCAAAATGGTTCAGCGCGTCGGATGTCGTCTATCTCGGCGCGGCGAACTTGGCCGGCTATCTCGCCGGCGCGCTTGCGGCACGAGCTCTCGCGGCCCGAGTCGGTGCGGTCCGCGCCCTGCGGGCGATGATGTTGCTTGCCACGCTCTCGTTTCTTGCGAGCGCAACGCCGCTGTCGTTTACGTGGTTCTTCGGGTGGCGCTTCCTGTCCGGCCTGACCGGCGGCATCATCATGGTGCTGACGGCTTCCGTCATCCTGCCGCACACCTCGGCCGCCCGGCGCGGCATCGTCGGCGGGGTGATTTTCGCCGGTGTTGGCCTGGGAGTGGCTGCGTCGGGCACGCTGGTGCCGTTGCTGCTGCAGCAGGGCTTGGAGCAGAGCTGGTACGGTCTTGGCCTGCTCTCGGCGCTCCTCACGCTCGCGAGCTGGTGGAACTGGCCGGCCGAAGCCAAACCTGCTGCTACGCCGTCGCATCAAGCGAAGCACCACCGCGGTTCGCTGTCTGCGCGCGCGCTGTTGCTCCAATACGGTCTCAATGCGGTAGCCCTGGTGCCGCACATGGTTTTCATTGTCGATTTCGTGGCGCGTGGCCTCGGCCAGGGCATTGCCGCGGGCTCCCGCTATTGGGTGCTGTACGGTCTCGGCGCAGTCGTCGGCCCACTCGTCACCGGTCAGCTCGGCGACCGTTCGGGGTTCGGACCCGCTCTCCGCGCCGCGTTCCTGATCGAGACGGCTGCGGTGCTGCTGCCCACTGTCAGCACGGCGCCGCTGTCCCTGATCGTATCGAGCGTGGTCCTCGGCGGCTTCACGCCCGGTATCGTGCCCCTGGTCCTAGGACGGGTCCATGAGCTAGTGCCCCACTCGCTCGAGCACCAGCGCGGGATGTGGAGCCACGCCACGACCAGCTTTGCCCTATTCCAGGCGGCTGCAGCGTACGGTTTCTCGTGGATCTACGCCCAGGCCGGAGGCGATTATCTGGTCCTGTTCGGACTTGGCGGCGCCGCTCTGATGCTTGCATTGGCGATCGATCTCGGCGTCTCGCTCATGACCCGAGAGAAGTAGTCACTGGAACTCGGCCCGGCATGGGTCTTCCGTTTCGGCCGCCAGACCCTCGCCTTGCCGCGGCGATCCTCGCACCCAGGGCCGCCTCGCAGAAGCTAACGAGCCATAACAACGCATAACGAGCAAATGGCGGCCGTCCGTAGCAATGTGTTCGCAGGACAGCGGCAATCCAATGCCGAATGTACAGCGAGGATCTGCCCCGTGCGGATCCGCGAAAGGCTTCGGCTCGAACGTGCCGATGACATGCAACACATTAGGAGATCAAGAGATGAACAACAACCAGATCGTCGATTCCAGCTTCACCGCCATCATCAATGCGCCGATCGACCGGATCGACATTCCCGATTGGTGCTTCAATCTCTCCGAGCACGAGTATCAGGGCTGCTCCCCGGCGCATATCGCCGCGGGCTTCACGACCACGCCCGATGGCAAGCGCATGTCCATCAATGTCGAGATCATCGGCGGGAGCCTCATGGTTCAGCATTACGTCGAGACGCTCGGCCGGAGAGATCATTTGATCCTCGACTCGACATCGGACGTCTTCACGCCGAACGGTCGAACCACGATCCACGTGACCTGGGAGTTGAGCGTCAAGGAGATCGAACCCGGCAAATGTGAGTTCACTAACAGGGTCAAAACGCATGCCACGGACGAGTTCATGACGTTCATTGGCAAGCAGGGCATTCCGCTCGAGCTGTTCCGAGCGCAGCGCCAGCCCTTCTCGATCTCTCACAATCAGAGCGAAACGCCGCTGTTTGCGGCCAGCATCGAGCGGGCAGCTCTGCAGAACAACCGATAGCCAACCGGCGGGCTCGAGAGGAGAGATCCATGACGCAATTGTCCTACGAGAAGGAAATCACCGCTCTGCTGGTGGTCGATCCCTACAATGACTTCATCTCTGAGGGGGGCAAGATCTGGCCCCGTATCAAGGCCGTGGCCGAAAGGAACGACTGCGTTCCGCACATGATCCAGGTGCTGCATGCGGCCCGCGACGCCGGCGTCCGTGTCTTTTATGCCATGCACCACCGCTACCGGCCCGGCGATTATGCCTCCTGGAGATACGTTGCGCCAATTCAAAGGAGAGCCTGGAACAACAGGAGCTTCGAATTCGGCACCTGGGGTGGAGAGTTTCGCGCAGAGTTCGTCCCGGCGCCCGGCGAGATCGTGGCAAGCGAGCACTGGTGTTCCAGCGGCTTCAGCAACACCGACCTCGACCTGCAGCTCAAGCGGCATGGCATCCAACGCTTGATCGTCATAGGGCTGGTCGCTCACACCTGTATAGAGGCGACCGTGCGCTTCGCTGCCGAGCTCGGATACGACGTGACGGTCGTCAAGGACGCAGTTGCCGATTATTCCGACGACATGATGCGGGCCGCGCTGGAGATCAACATCCCGAACTACGCCAGCGCGATCGTAACCACGCAGGAAATCGTCGAGGCGTTGTCGGCAATGAATTCCGCAGCGTCAGCCGCGTGACCTTCCCGTCGCGCGCCCCCCCGTTCTGAATCGTCTTTCCTGACTGGAAGCGAGAAACTCAATGGCTCGACAGATTACCATCGACAAGCTGTCTTCCGGCCTCTGGACGGCGACCTTCAATAACCCGCCCATCAATCTGGTAGATCCCGACACGATCGGCGAATTGCAGGACCTGCTTGCACAGCTCGAAAGCGATGCAGAGATAAAGGTCGTGGTGTTCCGAAGCGCGGACCCGGATTTCTTCCTGGCGCATTGGGATGTGCTCGCGGACAAGCGGACAGTCGCCGCCATGCCGCCGGGTCCCACGGGCATGCATCCATGGATCGATCTGCTCGTTCGGCTGTCACGTGCACCGGTTGCCTCCATCGCGGAGATTCGCGGGCGCGCCCGCGGGGCCGGAAGCGAGTTCGTGCTGGCCTGCGACATGCGCTTCGCCAGCCGCGAGCGTGCAATTCTCGGGCAATTCGAAGTGGGCCTCGGTGCGGTGCCGGGCGGCAATCCCATGGCGAGGTTGGCCGGCCTGATGGGGCGGGGGCGTGGGCTGGAGGTGATCTTGGGCGCGGACGACTTCTCGGCGGAGCTTGCCGAACGCTATGGTTATGTCAACAGAGCCTTGCCGGACGAGGAGCTCTCTACCTTTGTTGAATCCTTTGCGCGTCGTCTCGCCTCGTTCGAGAAGCACGCGATCGTAGGTGCCAAGGCCTTGATGGATCAGGTCACTTTGCCGGCCGATGCGGTCTTCCCTCCTTCGTTATCGGCGTTCTTTGCGTCAGTGGCTCACCCTGGCACCCGCAAACGAGCGGCATCTCTCCTCGAGCGAGGACTGCAGCGCCGATCCGAAACCGAGATGCGGCTCGGCCAAGCGGTTGCTGAAGCGAGCTCCTCGGAACGTGATTGATCTTCCCGATCGATCGACCGAGGACAGCTGGCCTTGCCATGCGCGGCACTGCCTTTTTCGATTTCGACGGGCTGTCGTATGGGCTCGTTGGTGCCGTTCGGTCGAACGCCGACAGGAAACAGCGTGAGCGTGCGACATCGGCGCTGATTGAGCTCGAGATAGGTAGCTCAAGCCGGCAGCCGATGCGCGCGGATCCGTTGTGTTTCGGTCCGGCCCTGCCTATACTTTGGCTCACCGAAATCGCAGTCGAGGTTACGCAGTGCCGCGCGCTCGCCGTATCCTTGGCGACAAGGCGCGCACCCGGAATGAACTCTCCCAAGAGCAGCACACAGCCGGAAGGAGCGACCGGCTCCCCTCACAGCAACACCGGGGCAGGTAGGGATTTCGATCAGGTCACGTTCGGCCCCTTTTCTCTTCGATCACGAATCCTCGAAAAGGACGGGTTGCCAGTCAAGCTTGGCAGCCGGGCAACTGACATCCTGCGCCTGCTCGTGGATCGCGCCGGCGAAGTCGTGCCGAAGAGTGACATCCTCGCATATGTGTGGGCTGGCCTCGCGGTAGAAGAGATCAGCCTGCGCGTGCACGTTGCCGAACTCCGGAAAGCCCTGGGCGATGGGAAGGAGGGAGCCCGCTATATCACCAATATTCCGAGCCGAGGGTATTGCTTCGTCGCGCCCGTGCGACGGGTCGAACGCAGTTCGCCGCCGGCGGAGATCCCGCAGATCCAGGCCGGGGCGATAGACCCGCCGTCCGCACTTCCATATCGCCTCGACCGAATGGTCGGACGAGAGGACGTTCTGGCCGAGCTCTCGGCACGTCTGCTGAGCGAGCGCTTCGTCACTCTGAGGGGACCGGGCGGCATTGGAAAGACAACCGTTGCCATCGCGATCGCACATAAGATGTGGGAGGAGTTCGAGAGCAAAGTCCACTTTCTCGATCTTGGTCCTCTGAAGGATGGAACGCTCGTTGCCACCACGGTGGCCGCCGCTCTTGGCCTCGTCGTTCATCACGCCGATCCAACCGAAAGCATCATCAACTTTCTTCGCAGACGTCGCCTGCTTCTCGTGCTTGATAGCTGCGAACATGTGATTGAAGATGTCGCACGTCTGGCAGAGACGATTCACCGCGAGGCATCCGGCATCACCATTCTTGCGACCAGTCGCGAGTCGCTATTGGTGCAGGGAGAGCACATTTACGAACTCGTTCCGCTACCAAGCCCCCCGCAGGGCGCTCGGCTCAACGCCGGTGAGGTGCTGAGCTATCCGGCCGCGCGTCTTTTCGCCGAACGTGCCGCTGCTGCCGGCCACCGCTTGGATATCACCGATCAGGATGCGGAGGTTCTTGCCGATATTTGCAGCAAGCTTGACGGCATTGCGCTGGCGATCGAACTCGCTGCCGCACGCGTTGGCGTTTACGGCTTGCGAGAGATAGCAACATTGCTCGATGGCCGGCTCAAGCTCGAATGGCGAGGCCGACGGACGGCGCCGCCGCGACAACAGACGCTCGGCGCCACGCTTGACTGGAGTTTCGGTCTGATTGGCGAGGCCGAGAGGCTGGTCCTTCAGCGTCTCGCCATCTTTGCCGGGCCCTTCACGTTGCAGGACGCGATTGCCGTCGTGGTGGAAGAGGGGGAGCCTGTCGACGGCGCTGTCGACGCACTGGAGCAACTCGTAGCCAAGTCCCTGTTGTCGACGCAGCCGAGCCGCTTGTCGCGAATCTTCCGCCTGCTCGACGCCACCCGCGCCTATGCGCTCCAGAAGCTCGGTGAGAGCGGCCAAGTCCAGGACGTCGCGCGGCGTCACGCCGAACACATTCACCGCTCCCTCGAAGCGGGCATGGCCGATTCTGGCTCTGCAGATCGGATGTTGCCTGCGCTTGGCCGCGGCAGCCTGTTGGCAGACGCCCGCGCCGCGCTTCAATGGAGCTACGCTCACGACGGCGGTGATGAGCTTCGTGTTCCGCTCGCAGGCAGTTGCGCACGTCTGTTCGTCGAGCTCAACCTGCTTAATGAGGCGCGCATCTGGTCTGAGCGCGCGCTTGCCGTTCTCGACGACCGCCACCGCGGAGGCAAGTGGGAGCTGGAGCTTCAAGCCACGCTCGGTCATGCCTTCATGTTCACGGAACGCAATAGCGAGCGAGCCGAGGCCGCACTTCGACGCGGACTCGAGATCGCGGCCGAGATCGGAGACGACGCCAACACATTCAGGCTGTTGGCGCGATTGAACATGTTCTATCGCCGGACAGGCGACTATCGGCATCTGCTGCCGGTGGCACTTGAGGCCGAGCGCGTCGCTCGTCTGATCGGTGATGCGGCGGGCATCGCCGGCGCAAAGGCCCTCATCGGGGTATCCCATCATCTCGTCGGCAACCAGGCCGAGGCGCAGCTTCATTTGGACGAAGGCGTCCGCAACGACGCGGCGCTACGCGGGGCGCAACCCGGCCATTTTGCCTATTCCAGAACACCGCAGATACCGCTTGCTCGCGTGTTGTGGCTGCGCGGCTTTCCCGATCGAGCCGTGGAATGTGCTCGTCCACTGACGGGCGCCGGCGCGCCTCGGGATGTCGTCATGCACTGTATCGCGCTCTGCTGGTCCGCCTCGCTGTACGGGTGGATTGGAGACTGGACCGCGGTCGAGGCGATGGCCGGTCGGCTCGAGGCGCATGCCGGCCTGCATGGGCTCGCGCCCTACCAGGCGGTCGCGGCCGGTTTCCGGGCGCAGACGATGATCGCCGGCGGGGATTTGCGCGGCGGTGTCGAGTTGCTGAGAATCGCACTTCCGCGCCTGCATGCTGATCGCTACGAGCTCTACGCGTCCGCATTCGTTGCGGACCTGTCTTGGGGATTGGCAGAACTCGGGCAACCGTCCGATGGACTTGGAATACTGAACGAAGCGATCGCGCGCATCGAGCTTGCTGGCGGCGCCTTCGACATGCCGGAGCTCTTGCGCGTCCGGGCGGAACTGGAGCTGCGCAATGAGGATCTTCATGCCGCAGAATCAAGTCTCCGGTCGTCGGCTGCGTTGGCTGACCAGCAGGGCGCGCTCTCCTGGCGATTGCGGACTGATATGTCGATGGTGCGTCTGAGGCGCGAGCAGGGAACGCTAAGTCACCTGGAGGAGCTTGCCTCGACTTATGCGAAGTTCTCGGAAGGGTTTGAGACGGCTGATCTGAAGGCCGCTCGGCTCATGCTCGATTCGTCGCTCGTCTGACCGGTTGAGGGTCAGTCGAACCGCAAATCCCAGAGATCGATGGATATCATCAGCGTATCGAGCATCGGGGTCAGGGTCGTCTCGTCACGTAGATAGGTGCGTCGTCTCGTCGGGATCTTGATGCCGTCGACGTCGACGGGGTTGAACACGTACTCGGCGACGGGAAAATTCCCTGCTATTTCGACTCGATAATCATGGCGGCGGATGAGCAGGTCGGGACCGAAGTAGAAGTCCTGCTCGATGCTGTGGCTTGCGATCGCCGGCGAGAAGGTCGCCCGCAGCCCCCGCCACACCTCACTTCCCTCAAGGCATGGCTCGATCTCGTGCACTTCCGAAGCTTTCTCGGAAAGCAGGAACGGCGTAGTGAGGCCGGTCCAGAGGGCGCAGCTTTCGAAGTAAATTCGGTGCAGCGGATCCCAATGCGTCCGCATATCGTGCCGCGCGAATGAGGTGCGCGGGTCCTTTCGCTCAGCGACGACACGTTCGTCGGCGGCAACAATGGCGACCCGCTCGGGGCTGAACTCGCTGTGCTGGCCGTTTCTTCCAAACGGCTCCATGAGAGCCTGCTCACGGTGAAGGTCAATCCGCACGGTTCGCTGCAGATGATCCTGTTCGACGCCTTTCAGGACCCAAACGTCGCCGCCCGCCGCGATTGTGGCGG
>NZ_AJQE01000098.1 GCF_000261685.1 Bradyrhizobium genomosp. I (2014)
AGGCGCTTGCGGGCATTCCATCGGTTTAGGCCGCCATGAGCCTCGATTGCATTCGCCAGCAGCGCAATCATCCGTCGATTTTCCTTCGTGAGAACTACCCTGACAGGTATGCCCAAATGCGGATGATCGCTCGTTAAGCGTTGTTAAGTGGCGCTGCATAACCGAAGAAAACGGCGTAGAAACCCGGATCTCTCATCCAAGCAGCAGAGGTGCCGTCCAGCCGAACCTCGGATCGGCCAGGCGGTCGCGCTTCGATCAGACGTCGGCGGTAACGTCCATGATGGCAGCGGCAAATGCCTTAGGCGCCTCTTGCGGCAGGTTATGGCCCACGCCTCCCTTGATCGTGCGGTGAGAATACTTGCCTGAGAACATCTTGGCATAGGACGACGGATCGGGATGTGGAGCCCCGTTCGCGTCGCCCTCCATGGTAATGGTCGGGACACCAATGACAGGAGCCCGTGAAAGTAGCGCCTCATAACCATCATACTTTGCTTCGCCTGCGGCAAGGCCGAGACGCCAGCGGTAGTTGTGGATCACGATCGCAACGTGGTCCGGATTATCGAACGCCTCGGCGCTGCGCTCGAAAGTGGCCTCGTCGAAGCGCCACTGCGGGGACGCGAGCTGCCAGATCAGTTTCGAGAACTCCCGACGATACTTCTCGTAGCCTTCGCGACCACGCTCGGTCGCGAAGTAGAACTGATACCACCACTGAAGCTCTGCCTTAGGCGGCAAGGGCATTCTGCCGGCTTGCTGGCTGCCGATGAGATAGCCGCTTACCGAGACCATCGCCTTGCAGCGCTCCGGCCACAGCGCCGCGATGATGTTGGCAGTCCGCGCGCCCCAGTCGAAGCCGGCGATCGTGGCTTTGTCGATTTTGAGCGCTTCCATCACAGCGATGATGTCCGCCGCGATCGCCGATGGCTGCCCGTTCCGCATCGTCCCATCAGACAGGAAGCGCGTGGTGCCATAGCCACGCAAATAGGGCACGATCACGCGGTAGCCCGCGGAGGCGAGAATTGGCGCGACATCGACGAAGCTGTAGATGTCGTACGGCCAGCCGTGCAGCAGGATCACGGCTGGACCGTCGACCGGTCCTGCTTCGGCATAGCCGACGTTGAGCAGGCCGGCATCGACCTGCTTGAGCGACGGGAACGAAGTGTTGCCGCCTGCTTTGACGGCGGCAGCAGGCTTCGCAGGCTTGGCTACGGCTGTGCTTGACGCAAGCTGGGCTGCTGCGAGCATCGTCGCGGCGCCTGCGAAGAAGCGGCGGCGTTCGTGGTCAACATCATCTGACATGAGAGGCTCCTATCGTGGTTCCGTTGTTTTCAGCGCGGCCAGGATTGTGTTGTTCAGCCCTTCTGCCCCTCGAGCCGTGCAAGAAAGTCGCGGACCAAGGTGGCGATTTCGTCGGTCGCCTCATCCAATGCGAAGTGGCCGGCTTCCAGGATGTGGACGTCCGCAGTCGGGACATCGTCGCGATAGGCGCTCGCGCCGGCGACGGTGAAGGAGGGATCGTACTTGCCCCACATCACCAGGATCGGAGGTTGCCTCCTGCGCAGCCAATCCTGCCATTTCGGATAGGCAGCGACATTGGTCCGGTAGTCCAGGAACAACGTCGTCTGAATCTCGGGTTGGCCGGGACGCGTGAGGAAGGCGTATTCATCGCGCCAGGCGTCGGGTTCGTAGCGCTCGGGATGTGGACTTGAGCCGAGGTGACGCTGACGCGTCGCCTCGAGAGAGGTGAAGTTGGCCTTCAGCGCCTCTAGTTCATGTGCGGGATCGGCCCAATATTTGCGACGCGCTTCCCAGAGCTGGCTCAAGCCCTGCTCGTGTGCAACAGCGTTCTGGATAATCATGGCGCGAACACGTTCCGGATGGTCCAGCGCCATGCGGAAGCCTACCGGGCCACCATAGTCCTGCATCAGCAGAACGTAGCTGGTGAGACCGAGCCGGTTCGCGAGCTCGCCGATCACGCCCGCGATGTTGTCGAAGGTGTAGGTGAAGTCGGAGGGCGACGGCGCACTGCTGTTGCCGAAGCCAGGATAGTCGGGCGCGATCAGATGATATCGGTCCGCAAGCAGCGGCAACAACGGTTCCCACATCCGCGACGACGAAGGGAAGCCGTGCAGCAGGAGCACCGTCGGCGCGTCCGGCGGGCCGGCTTCGCGATAGAAAACCTTGAGGCCGCCGATATCGACCGTGTGATAGCTTATCGTACGGCGGCTCGACCGCAGATCGTGGGCCGAAGCCTGCACGGTCGCGCAAGCCAGGGCCGCTGAGAGGGCGAGGGTCGCTGGAATGCTCATGTCATCGCTCCGATGTCGCGAGCGCAATCTGCACCCGAAGCGGCCTGTTAGCTCGTTAAGTATTGTTAGGCGTTGAGAGCGAGACCCGGACCGCAGCTTTTTGCTTTAACGTGAGCAGCTTATGGCGGTGCCGCGGCAACTCGACAGCGCGCTCGACGATCGTAACAGAATTTCGCAACGTCTAACGAGCCAAACCCACGCTGTGCAGCCAGTATGACGCTCACGCCAGTTTCAACCAACGGGGAGGCTATCATGTCCGCCATCTACTCCATTCCGAACGGCAGCACCGTTCGATCTCAGTTCGTCTCTGCCCTTGAGGAGCAATCGCGGGATTGGGAGCTCGTGCTGCAGGAATCCCACCACCGCATGAAGAACACGCTGACACTGCTGGGCGCCTCGGTCCGCCGCGACTTCACCCGAGCCGGCAGTCGGGACGTCTCCGGGGCGGTGGATCGGTTCGAGCGGCGAATCTGTGCCTTTGGCAAGCTCTACCAACTGCTTTCGAACAGCGACGAGCCGTCCGTGTCCGTCGCAACCTTCTTTGAGAACCTCTGCGAAGCACTTTCGGCAGCGGTCCTGGAGCCCGCCGGCGTGCGGTGCGAGGCTTTGGTCGAAGGCGGCGTTCTCCCGCATCACAATGTCATCGGCTTGCGCTGATGATCACCGAGCTGGTCACGAATGCGGCGAAACACGCCTTCCCGAGCAAGGCGGGAGCCTTGATCCGGATCGAGGTCGTCTGCCGAGATGGCACATGGATCTGCACGGTGGCAGACAACGGCATTGGTGCGACGGATCAGCTCCGGGGCACCGGCAGCCGTATCCTGGAAGGGCTTGCGCGCAGCATTCAGGCCCGCCTGAATGGCGAGGCGGGACAGGGTGGCACTCGGATCACCATCGAGATGCCGACGACCGCCTGAAGATGGACGGCTCTCACGAACGCTGCGCCATAACCTAAGAGCAAATTGGTAGTGCAACAGCGGGTTCGGCTTTCGGCCCGCCTTACATCGGGAGTTCGACATGGCAAAACTTGAAATTGATCGCGAGGCAGAGAAAAGGACCCCGGCATCGCATAGCGCTGATCTGAAGCTCGAAGTCGTCGTAATTCCGGTGTCCGACGTGGACCGCTCCAAGGCGTTCTACGAGCGTCTCGGCTGGCGACTGGATGCCGATTTCGCCTCCGGCGATGGATGGCGCGTGGTCCAGTTCACACCGCCGGGCTCTGCCTGCTCGGTGATCTTCGGCCGCAATGTTACGTCAGCATCGCCGGGCTCGGCACGCGGTTTGTACCTGATCGTATCAGATCTCATTGCCGCAAGGAATGAGCTGATCGAGCGCGGAATTGCTGTCAGCGAGGCTTTTCATGGCGGCGGCGATGTCCATATTGGCGCCGATGACCCCTATCTCTTCGGCAGCGTCCGGATCGGCGGCGTCGATCCGCAGCGCGGCAGCTACAGCTCGTTCGCCTCTTTCAGCGATCCTGACGGCAATGGCTGGTTCCTGCAGGAGGTGACCACGCGGCTGCCCGGGCGCATCGAGCGCGACGGCGCGACATTTGCCTCCATGGCCGACCTGGCTGCCGCGCTGCGTCGTGCGGCGGTAGCGCATGGCGAGCACGAGAAGCGCACTGGCTTGCACGACGAGAACTGGCCCGATTGGTACGCCGAGTACATCGCGCGCGAGCAGGCCGGTCAGTCCCTGTCGTCATAAAGGCAAGAGCATTTTCTGTCCACGGCGCACGACGGCTCGCTGTCGTGCGCCGTTTTGCGTTGGCTCGCCCGAAGCACCATCGCAGCGCGTCTGATTGTGCAGACTCGCAATGGCTAACGAGGCCTAACAACCGATAACTCGCCAAGCAGAGGGGGCTGCGTCAATCTCCATGCACGAAGCAACGACGGCCCGATATCGAGATCGGCCATCGCCACCGACCATAGCAAGGGAGATTCGCAATGACCACGCAGGCACGCGCCGACATCCTCAACCCCGACCGTCGTCAATTGCTGGGCCAGGCCGCGATGGCCGCCGTTGCCGCCGGCGTGTCGAGCCTGCTGCCGCTGCATCCGGCGAAGGCGGCCACGAGCGAGGCGATCCGCCCGTTCCGCGTCAACGTGCCCGAGGAGGACCTGCTCGATCTGCGCCGCCGCCTGGCAGCAACGCGCTGGCCGGATCGGGAGATCGTCAACGACCAGTCGCAAGGTGTGCCGCTGAGGACCGTGCAGGAGCTCGTGCGCTATTGGCAGAGCGATTACGACTGGCGCAGGATGGAGACGCGGCTAAACGCCCTGCCGCAATTCGTCACCGAGATCGACGGCGTCGACATCCATTTCATTCACGTCCGCTCGCGGCACGAACACGCGCTCCCGATGATCGTCACCCATGGGTGGCCAGGCTCGATCATCGAGCAGATCAAGATTATCGGACCGCTCACCGATCCAGCCGCGCACGGCGGGCACGCCAGAGACGCGTTCGATCTGGTCATTCCCTCACTGCCCGGTCACGGCTTCTCCGGCAAGCCGACCACGCTCGGCTGGGATCCGCAGCGCATCGCGCGCGCCTGGATCGTGCTGATGAAGCGTCTCGGCTACACTCGCTACGTGGCGCAAGGCGGTGATTGGGGCAATGCGGTCACCGAACAGATGGCGCTGATCGCGCCGCCGGGGCTGCTCGGCATCCACACCAACATGCCAGCCACCGTCCCCGACGATATCGCCAAAGCACTCCAGCCGGGCGGAACGCGACCGGCGAACCTCTCGGCTGAGGAGCGCATCGCCTACGACCAACTCGACGATTTCTACAAGCACGGTCTCGGCTATGCGATCGAGATGTCCAACCGGCCGCAGACGCTTTACGGCTTGGTCGACTCGCCCGCGGGCCTCGCGTCCTGGATGCTCGACCATGATGCGCGCAGCGCCGCGATGATCTCGCGCGTCTTCGAAGGCAAGACGGAAGGCCTGTCGCGGGACGATGTGATCGACAACATCACGCTCTACTGGCTCACCAACACCGCGGTCTCGTCGGCGCGGCTCTATTGGGAGAACAAGCTGGTGTTCTTCGCGCCCAAGCATGTGAAGATCCCGGTCGCGGTCAGCGTTTTCCCAGACGAGATCTATGCCGCGCCGCGCAGCTGGGCCGAGAAAGCCTATCCCAGGCTGATGCACTACAACCGTCTCGACAAGGGCGGTCACTTCGCAGCCTGGGAGCAGCCCGCATTGTTCACCGCGGAGATGCGCACCGCATTCCGCCCGCTGCGCCAGTCGATCTGAAATCGGCCTAGATCAGGAGTGAGACCATGAACCGTCCCGAAAGCATCTTCGCGACCGACGAGATCCGCCTTGAACGCCGGCTGCCGACCTACTGGCGTGTCACCTTCGACATGCCGCCGGTCAATATCTTCGGACCGAAGCACCTTCCGCTGCTCAGCGACATTGTCACCGCGATCGAGACCGATCCGCAAGTGAAGGTGGTGGTGTTCGACAGCGCCGTCGAAGGATTCTTCATCACGCATTACAATTTCCTCGCGCCGCTGGAGGAATCGCTTGCCGTTCCGCCCGGACGGACGGGCCTGCAGTCACTGCCCGACACCTTGGTGCGGCTCAGCCGGGCGCCTGTTGTCTCCATCGCTTCGATCCGCGGCCGAGCGACCGGTGTCGGCAGCGAACTCGCGCTCGCCAGCGACATGCGCTTTGCCAGCCGCGAGAAGGCCATCCTGTCGCAATGGGAGGTCGGCGCCGGCCTCGTTCCGGGCGGAGGACCGATGGCACGATTGCCGCGCCTGATAGGCCGTGGCCGCGCGCTCGAGGTTCTACTGAGCGCGGACGACGTTCATGGGGACCTCGCCGAACGGTATGGCTATGTGAACCGGTCCTTGCCGGATGCCGAGCTCGACGGCTTCGTCGAGGCGCTCGCGATGCGTATCGCCACGTTCGACAAGGACGCCATCGCCGAGACCAAGCGCCTCGTCGATATCGCGAGCCTGCCGGCCGATGTCGAGATCAAGCCCGAGTGGGACGCGTTCCTGGCCGCTCTCGCACGCCCCGCAGCCCAGAGCCGCATTAAGGCGCTCATGGCGCGCGGCTTTCACCGTCCCGGCGACGTCGAGAATCGACTCGGTTTCCACGTCGGCCAGCTGGGCAAATGAATCAACGGCCCGCGCGCGACTGCGAGTCGTGCCGTTCTGCCGGAATACAAGGAGAATCATATGAGCTTCACGATCGATATAAACGGAATCCCTCGCAGCGTCGACGTCGATGGCGACACCCCGTTGCTCTGGTTGTTGCGCGACGTGCTCGGCATGACCGGTACGAAATTCGGCTGCGGCATGGCATTGTGCGGAGCGTGCACCGTCCATCTCGACGGCGCGGCAGTCCGGTCCTGCATCACCACTGTCGATAGCATCGGCGACGGCAAGGTCACCACGATTGAAGCGATCGGCGGGACTCCGGCAGGTGCGAAGATTCAGAGAGCCTGGCTCGAGCACGAAGTGCCGCAATGCGGCTATTGCCAGTCCGGCCAGATCATGTCGGCCTCGGCGCTGCTTGCTGACAAGCCTCATCCGACCGACGCGGATATCGATGATGCCATGAGCGGCAACATCTGCCGCTGTGGGACGTATGTCCGCATTCGCGAGGCGATTAAGCTTGCCGCCGGATCGCAGGTGAAGGAGCGTTGATCATGACATCGGATCGCACGGCGTCTCACGCCACTGTCGCGCTGTCCCGTCGCAGCTTTCTGGTGAAGACGGCCCTCGCCGGCGGCGGTCTGGTGCTGAGCCTGAGCTTGCCGCTTGGCGAGAGCAGAAGCTCCTCCGCCGGGACGTTCGAACCGAACGCCTTCATCCGGATCGGCCGTGACGGTCAGGTGGTCCTGACCATGCCGTATGTCGAAATGGGGCAAGGCACCTACACCTCCATTCCGATGCTGATCGCCGAAGAGCTGGAAGTCGGCCTCGGGCAGGTGCGGCTCGAACATGCGCCGCCTAACGAAAAGCTCTATGCCAACCCGCTGCTGGGTGTGCAGGCCACCGGCAATTCGAACGCGATACGCGGCGCCTGGAAGCCGTTGCGAGAAGCCGGCGCGACCGCGCGGATGATGCTGATCGAAGCAGCCGCGCGGCGCTGGGGCGTCGATGCGAAACGCTGCCGGGCCGAGGCAGGCGAGGTCATCCATACGCCGAGAGGGCGTCGCCTCAAGTACGGTGAGCTCGCCGCCGAGGCTGCGATGATCCCTCCGCCTGCCAGCGTGGTTCTGAAGAATGCGGATGAGTTCAAGCTGATCGGCACGCCGGCCCGGCGGCTCGACGTGTCGGGCAAGGTGAACGGCTCCGCCCTCTATGGAATTGACGCGCGGCCACCCGGGCTGAAGATCGCGACATTGGCTCAATCGCCGGTGTTTGGCGGCAGACTGAAGAAGGTGGATGACAGTGCGGCGATGGCCATCAAAGGCGTGCGCCAGATTGTCCGGCTCGACGATGCCGTTGCCGTGGTCGCGGATCACATGGGCGCAGCCAAGAAGGGTCTGGCGGCACTCAAGATCGAGTGGGAGGACGGGCGCCATGCTGGTCTCAGCACGCAGGACATCGCCCGCGAGCTCGAGGACGCCACTCTGAAGGCCGGTCCGGTTGCGCAAGACATCGGCGACGCTGCGAAAGCGTTGGCCGGCGCCGCGACCCGGGTCCAGGCAAGCTATCACCTGCCATTTCTGGCGCATGCAACGATGGAGCCGATGAACTGCACGGTCCACTTCCGCGGCAATGAGTGCGAGATCTGGGTCGGCACGCAGGCGATCGCAAGAGTCCAGGCGATGGCAGCGAAGGCAGCTGGCCTGCCGCCCGACAAGGTCACGGTTCACAATCATCTGATTGGCGGAGGTTTTGGACGCCGCCTTGAGGCCGATGGCGCGGTACGTGCGGTCGAGATCGCCAAGCAAGTCGATGGTCCCGTGAAGGTCGTGTGGACGCGCGAGGAGGACATCCAACACGACATGTACCGTCCCTATTGGGTTGACCGCATCGAAGCCGGTCTCGACGAGAGCGGTAGACCCGTGGCATGGACCAATCGTTTCGCCGGCTCCTCTGTGATCGCGCGGTGGCTTCCGCCCGCATTCCGGAACGGGCTCGATCCCGATACGACGGAAGGCGCAATCGACCTGGTCTATTCGCTTCCGAACTTCCATGTCGAATATGTTCGCGTCGAACCGCCGGGCATTCCGACGGCTTTCTGGCGCAGCGTCGGTCCCTCGCACAACGTATTCGTCACTGAGAGCTTCGTTGATGAATTGGCGGCGGCGGCCAAGCAGGATGCCGTCGCCTATCGCCGTGCGCTGCTGGACCACAATCCGCGTGCGAAGGCTGTGCTCGAACTCGCGGCGGAAAAGGCGGGATGGGGCACACCATTGCCCCAGGGGCGAGGCCGGGGCGTCGCCCTGCAAAATGTGTTCGGAAGCCACCTCGCGCAGGTTGCGGAGGTCGAGGTGGCCAAGGACGGATCGGTCCGCGTGCACCGCGTGGTGTGCGCCATGGACTGCGGCATCGTGGTCAATCCCGACACGGTGCAGGCACAGATCCAGAGCGGCGTCATGTTCGGCGTCACCGCGGCCCTGTACGGTGAGATCACGCTGAAAAGCGGTCGCGTCGAACAGGCTAATTTCGACACCTATCAGATGCTGCGCATCGATCAGGCGCCTTCCATCGAGGTCTACCTCGTGAAGTCCGCGGAGCCACCCGGCGGAATGGGTGAGGCGGGAACCTCGGGCATCGTCCCGGCCGTGGCGAACGCGGTTTTTGCAGCCACTGGCAGGCGATTGCGCAAAATGCCGATCGACCCCGACGCGCTCAAGACGTGAGTGCCTGATGCACATCTCGGCAAAGGAGACCAAAATGCATCAGCCTGATGAAGACAGGTTCCGAGCCATCCTGCCCGAGGATATCGCGTGGAAGCCGTTTCCAGCCTTTCCGCCGGGCGCGCGGCTGGCCGTCATGGTCGGCCATCCGGCTGAATCTGGTCCCTACGTCGTCCGAGTGAAAGTGCCGGGCGGCACGAAGTTCATGCCGCACAAGCATCCGGAGGATCGGATTTACACGGTGATGTCCGGCGTCTTCTACATAGGACTCGGCGAGACCTTCGACGGTGGCAAGGTTGAGGCCTATCCGCCGGGCACCGTCCTCGTGCTGCCCGGCGATACCTGGCATTTCCATTGGGCAAAGTCCGGCGAATACGTCACGCAGGTGTCCGCGATCGGCCCGCTTGGCCTCGAATATCGCAATAGGCACGATGACCCGCGCCTGCGTGCGGGAGAGAGCCTCGGCACGCAGTCAGGCTAATGCGCGTAAATGCCGGAGGACGGGCGGAGCGGGCCGGGTTTGTGCGGGTCCTTGAAAGTCTCGAAATCGCTCGAGGGCCCGATGGGCCGAACAAGTGGTACACGGCGGTGGTCACAAAATCCGACGGGACTTTTCTGGAATCCTTGTTTTCCGCGGTTTTTCGAGCAACCTGGCCGAACGGGAAGAGAGTCCCACTCTCTCCGCCGCCTGTAGATCCTAACCTCAAAGGAAGCCGTCCTAAGTCCGCTGACGTGGGCGGAAGCGGTCGCCCGGTTGGCGCAGAAGAGCTTCCGGGTATTGTCCGGCGGAATCACTCCACCTCCTTTGCCGAAACGCATGCTATCGCCTCATCTTCGGCACCGGCATGCCCAATGTAACCGCAATCCGCGCTCCGATCTTTTCCAAAAATTTTGACCTCGAAACGCAGCTTCGCTGAAGATCCCGTGCTACGGGTGTAATGTGATTTATCACATTGCACGAGGGTCATTTGAATTACCGTCGATACATCGTGAGCGATGCCTGGCGCTCCAACAATGAAAGACTGCGCGAACTGAAGGTCGCCGGCGGACACTGTCGCTTGTGTTTCGAGGCGGCGACCGAGTGCTCGCCTCTTCAGGTACATCATGCGACTTATCTGCGCCTGGGATGCGAGGCACGCGGCGATCTAATCGCGCTCTGCGCACACTGCCACCGCGACGTCGAGGACATCCTGCGCCGGCGCCGCTTCGCCCGCGCTGTCCCGTTGCGCGCCGACGTGATCCGTATGCGCGACGTCCGCACGCGCCTGTCCGATCCCACCCGCTAGGAGACCTGGTCCATGGAAGCTGAAAGCGTCACGCTGAAGATCGTCGGCACCAAACGGCTCATCATGCGCAGCGGACGGATGTCGGATCCCCTCGATCCAACGACCAAGGCGCTGGCACGCCTGACGTCCAAGCGCATGAAGACCGCCGCCGATCACGAGGAGATCGCGCGAATCGAGTGGAACGGCTGCTTGTGGCTGGAGTCCGGGCGTCCCTGCATCCCGGCCGAGGCGCTCGCGGCGACGTTCGTCGCCGCGGCTAGGTCGCGCAAGCGCAAGGACGCGGGGCGCGCCGGTCTGGTCGTGGAGCGCAACGCGCAGCTCGATTATGCCGGTCCGCGCGATCTGGATGAACTGTGGCTGTTGCCCGAATTCCGGCTGCGCGCCTCCGTCAAGATCGGGAACTCGCGGACGATGCGCACCCGCCCGTGCTTCCACGACTGGTCGGTCATCTTCACCGCGCACTTTCTCCCCTCGTTCTGGAATCGCGAGGACGTGATCGAGATGTACCGCCTCGCCGGCTTCTCGAAGGGACTGGGCGATTGGCGGCCGACGAACGGCACCTTCTCGGTGGAGGAAATCGCGTGAGAGTTCAGGGTGGGGCGTGGTCCGGCGAGTTATGGCACGGCCCGGCGTGGCGGCTGGGAGGGATCGGCATCGCCGGTGCCTCCCACGTCTCGCTTCGCGACCCCGCGCGCGCGATCGGCCTCGGCGAGAACGAGAGCTTCGAGTTCTCCATCCTGGAGTCTAGCCATGTCTGACGCCCGCGCGCACGCGGCCACGCGCCACGGAGCTTCGAAGGCCAAGAAGACCGGCTTTCGTCCCGCTCCCATGGGGCCGCTGCAACGCGCCGTCTTCCGCCGTGAAAAGAAGCGTTGGGAGGCAGCGCGCGCGACGACGCGCTTGGCGTCGGAGGCCCCCTCGGGCGGCGAGCCGCCGCACGCGGAAACGGCGTGGAATCGCGTACCGACGGCGGACGCGGTCGCCACGAAGCTCATGCTGGCGAAGGCGTTCGACGAGCCCGAGAGCCTAGCGCTGGCGATGCGCTGCGCGTCCCCGGTCGTGATCTGCGACGTGCCGGACCCGGCCGTGCTCGGAATGGTCGCGGCCTGCTGGAAGGAGGTCGTACTCGGGGACGCGGCGGCCGCAAGCCATTCCGTGCTTTCCGACATCCTGCCGTCCATTGCCGCCCGGAGCGCTACGCAATGTCTCCATATGATCGTCGCGGATCCGCCGAAAGAATCGGATCGGCACCGCGCGCAACGGCGCTCCCTGGCTGCGCTATCGCTCGCGATACCCATGGTCGCCTTCTCTCCGCTCGCCGCCTCGTACCTCCCCGACGCCCTGCTCCGCGCCTGCGACGTCAGGCTCGCGGTCGGACGTCCCGACGCGGACATCATCGGAAAGACCGTCCATCTCGTCACCGGCTCGATGCCGCGGGACGTGCCGGACGAGGGCTTGCTCAACGAGATCGGAGCGGACGAGATCTCGCTCGCCGTCAGATTCGATCGTTCCGCCGATGAATGCATGGGCAAGCTGCGCCGGCTCGCGGCGTCCAAGGCGGAAAGCGCGAGCGTCCGCAGCCTCTGCCTCGACGATCTCCGCGGCATGGACGATGCCGTCGCCTGGGCCAAGGCGTTCGTGAAGGACGTCGCGGCGTGGAGACGTCGGGAAATTCCCTGGAGCGCCGTCGAAGCCGGAGTGGTGTTTGAGGGTCCTCCCGGCACGGCCAAGAGCACGCTGCTGCGCCTGATCGCCGCCGAGAGTGGGATCAACCTGGTGATCGCGAGCCTCGCGAAGTGGCAGGGCAGCGGCGAGGGGCACCTCGGCCATCTGCTCCGGCAGATGCACGCGGACGTAGCGAGAGCGAAATCATTGAGTCCTTGTGTTTTCGGAGTAGACGAAATTGAAGCATTCGGCGACAGGTCGTCGATGACGCACGCATGGAGGGATTATTCCCGGCAAGTGATCGACGGCTTCCTAGCCGCCTGTGATACGCTCTCGGCGTCCCACGACTTCCACGGCGACGGACGTGCGGTCGCGCTGATCGGTACGACCAACGACGCGAGCCGCTGTGATCCGGCCATCCTGCGGTCGGGCCGTTTCAATAGGGTGATCCGCGTTGGCCTGCCCGACGGCGCGGCGCTCGAGGCGATCTTCCGGCTGAGGCTGCGCGGCGACCTCGCCGATGCCGACCTCGGCGACCTCGCGCTGGCGGCGCTCGGCTGCACCGGCGCCGACGTCGGACGCATCGTGGACGAAGCCCGACGCAGTGCCAGACACGCCGGACGCGGCATGGTTCTCGACGACCTCAAGCGCGCGCTCTGCGGTGGTGTCGAGACGCCGTCGAGCCTCTTGCCGCGCCACGCCGTCCACGAAGCGGCACACATCCTCGTCGACGTCATCCTGAACGGCCCGGCAGGCGCCGTCGCCATCATGACCGGCTCGGCGAGGACCGCGGCCTCAGTGTTCCGGTTCCGCGCGACGCCGCTGGCCGGCACCTACGCGGAAAATTTCGCACGCCTGCAGGTCAGGCTGGCCGGGCGCGCCGGTGAGCGTCTTGTCTTCGGCGAAGCTGGATGGGGCGGCGCCGGCGTGGACGGCTCCGATCTTCACGAAGCCACCAGGCTCGCGGCAGCGATGGTCGGATCGTTCGGCAACGACGAGGCAAACCTCGTCTACCTGGGTGCGGCGCGCGAAGCGGAATCCCTGCTGGTCTTTCCCGAGGTGCGCGACGCCGTACGGCAGGAGCTCGCCGCGGCCGACGGGGCCGCCTCGCGCATCCTGTCGGATCACCGCGAAGCGCTAGACGAGATCGCCGCCCGCCTCCTCGCCGACGGACGCATCGATGGCGACGCGGTCGCCGAATCGCTCGCCAGACGCGCCGGGCCCCGACGGCCGGCGACGATCCACACCCTCGATCCGAAAGGAGACAAACGATGACGAAGATCGAGAGGGGAAAGTCGTCCGTTCCGGCCCTCCCGCCGGCGCGCCACCAACCGCGCCCGTGCGCCGAAGCCGCACGGCGCAACGACCTCCTCCGCCGCGGGGTGCTCGCCGCGCTGCGCCGATCGGGCCGCTATTCCGTTGTCACCAACATGCGCGTTCCCGTGCCCGAGGAGGCACGCGAGGCGGTCCGCCGCGGCCGCCGGTCCGTCGCGACACGGGCGCGGTGCGACACGGTGGTGATCGACATGGTCGTCGTCGATGCCCCCAATAGCTGGGCCGGCGGCTACGCATTCTGCAGCCCCGGCGCCCAGTCGCTCCGGGCGCGCCGCCGCATCGAGGAGGACCTGCGGGCAGCAGAACTCGTGCTCGGCCCTCACGTGAGCCGCACCATGGCGAGCAGAATCGACACGGTGACGGTCGGCATCATCGACGGGTGCGCCGATCCTGAGGAGTGCGACGACCTCACGATCGCGGCCAGCGAGATCTCCGACCGCTTCGACATCCCGTTCGTCGACCCCGAGGCCAAATCCTTTGAATCTGCGGCACGAGCTAGGCGATCGGAAGACGGCCCGAAGTATTCGTATCCTTCAGACCGCTCGCCGCCCCCCGACGAACACGCGCGGAAGCCAGCCGCAGCAAGCGTCGGTGGATTCGATGCCTTCGATTGCCCCTGGCCGAAATCGCCGCCACGTCACGAGGCATGATGGAAGAGGTTTCCCCGAGACCCCGACGCCGGTTTCGGCGGCTGGCACGAATGCCGCGGGAGCGCGCGGGCACCCTGTTCGCAGTGCCTCGGCCGGCGGCCCGCGGTGACAGCGTCCAGGATCTCGATGCGGGGTATGGACGGCAGGTGGTCCGGATCGTCAATAGGCCGGCCCGGTACCCCAAGGACGGGGTATGGCCGCTCGAGCTTCGCGCCGACATGCTCGCCGCACTTCTCGACTTCGATACGACCCGCCAATTGTGCAAGGCCATCGCCGCGGGAACAGCACCAAAACCGGGTGCCGTACGTCTCGTCGGCCGCTCGACTGAGTTGGTCTGGTCCCTAGCGGCCGTCCGCAGGTTCGTCGCGGCCCGGCACGGTGTGGCGGACGAAAGCCGCGACTGGGAACAATAGCGGTCGGCCCGTAGGACTTCGTCGCCTTGGCTTGGATTCTGCTCTTGGAGGCCGATCTCTTCACCATGCCGACAACCGACCCCGATGGATTCTGCCCGTGCGAAAGTGGTCTCCTCTACCGCGACTGTCATCAGGCCGTTCGGGAGGCATCCCCGGAGGACGTGCTGGACGTGGGACGGCGTGTCTATGCGGACCGCTGGGGTACGAATGCCGGCTTCTACGAGAAGCAGGGTCTCTACCGGAAGCTGGCGGATCACCTCTTCTCGTTCACCCGTGCCACGAAGGTCATCGACATCGGCTGCGGACGCGGTGAAGGTCTGGCCGCTCTCGTGGAGGCCGCCGGCGCCGGCGCCCACCTTTTCGTGGGTCTGGACGAGAACCCCGATTGTTTAGCGGCTGCGGCACGTCGTCTGGGCGTAGGGACGCCCGATACGCGTCTCCGCCGCGTCGGTCTGGACCAACGGGAGTACGACCTCGAATTCGTTCCGGGCCGGTTGCCCGCGCCGGGACGAATCGTGCTCGCGCAAACGGACCTGCTGCGGCAGGATCCCGAGCTGGACGAATTGCTTCTCGTGGCCAGGCCCTACGACGCCGTGACGCAGTGGTTCAGCGGGATGCATTCCGCGCGCGAGCACGACCGCATCATGAAGGACATGCAGATCGGGTCCGACCGGGTGCATCGGATGGCCACCGACCTGGCCGCGCTCGAATACGCCGCCAACGCCGTGCGCGATGGCGGCATCTTCCACGTGGTGACGCGTGTCGCCGGCGACGACGTCCGCCTTCTGCGGGAGGATACCGCGGAGGAGGTGGGGGCGCTTGCCTCCCATGGTCCGATCACGCTGGAGGAGTTGGTCCTGCTGCCCTACACCGAGCCTCCCTTGGGTCCGCGCATCGGCGTGGGCGCGCCCGGGTCGTCGTACGCCGCCAAGAGCAAGTTCGCGGCTTCGGCGATCTTCCGGCTGGACCAGTCGTCCGCGTAGCGCGTCGATCGACGTCGCGAATCCTAGCCGACCTGCGTGGCTTCGGCGAGCCGGCACTAAAAAGCCCCGCCGAAGCGGGGCTTTGGCAACGGTGCCGGTCCGTCAGGTGACGATGTCGATACCCCGCTTGCGCTTCCGGCCGCGAAGATTGATGCGCTTGTGCTGACCGTTCATCGCGAGTTCGGGGTTGTGCTTCTGGGTGTAGTGTTTGGCCACCGTGCCGTAGTTGGCGTGCAACGACGTGGCGGTGAATTCGGCGGGGGTGAGCCCCGCCAGGTGCGCCTCTTCCATGCCGCCTTTCCTGAACTGGCTCAGATTGAGGGGCGGCAGTCCGGCTTCCTCGCAGATCTCCTTAATGGCCGCGCGCAGCTCGGCGGGCCTCCACGGGCGGGTACGGTCGGCCCGCTCCGACAGGAAGAGCGGCTCGTCGCCGAAGCGGTTTCCCTTGAGTTCGGTCAGACGCTCCCTCAGGGCGTGGTACATCTCGTGTCCGTCGTCGTCCCACAGCTCGAACCATCCCTGCTCTCCGACCTTTTCCGCATCGACGAAAATCTGGTCTTCGTGGTTCGGGCCCCTGAACTGGTCGCACGTGAACTTGTACGGATAGTGGGTCACGCGGACTTCCAGCTCCCAGCAGTAGAGAACGATCGCCGAGACGCTCTTGAGACCTTTGCGGTCCGCGGTGCGGACGAACGGAGCGAGCCATTCGAGCTTCACGGGCGGCGGGCTGACCGTCCGGTGCGGCATGTACACGCCTGCGAAAGAGTTCGCCTTGTTGTGCATAACGAGGTTGGGGTGCTTGCGCTTCAATGCGTTGAGCATCGTGCGCACCGTCTGGATGTCGTTTCTCGCCGTCGCGGAGCGCTTCCGGACGGTTTCTTTGCCTTTGTCGTCAACCCCGGTTATGCGGACGTATTCGGAGTAGAAGTTGTCGACGTCGGCTTCGGTCATCCATCGGACGGGAACGGTGCCGAAGCGCCGTCCCGCGAAGCGGCCGGTCTGGGGGACGTAATTGCAGCAACGCCGGATGCTTTTGCCGTAGCTGAGCTTGGTCTCGTCGGCCAGGGCATCGTACCTGTCCGTCGTCTGATACTCGACGTAGGCCCACTCGAGGCTGCCCACGACCGGCTTGAGGTCGAGCGCGACCGCGGCCGCGTTCTCCTTCCACTCCTTGAGGACAGGCGCGAACTGGGCGTCGTAGTTCGACAGTGCCTGATGGAGATCCGTGCCGAGCGAAAGGTTGGGCAGCGGAAATCCCGCCTTCCGCATGCGCGTCGAGACGTCGCATCGGAAGTGGACGCTTCCGGTCCGGCGGTTCTCGTGGGCTCGCATGTAGGGGGGCAGCGGCGGATCCTCGTCCACGATGGACGCCGGCGGCAGCAACCGGACCACCGTGGGTCCGCGGGTCGGCGGAGCCAGCCGGGACCGTGCAGCCGCTCCCTGGGTCCTCGTCTTGGTGTTCGTCTTGGCCATCTGAAGTCTCTCCTGTCGTCGTCGTTGGCATCGTTGTCGCACGACGTTCGGTCGTGATCGGACGAAACGACACCAGAAATCTCGACGGGACGACACGAAGCCGGAGCTGTATTATTGGTAATTTTTTTGGAGCGCCTCGCGGAAGCCTCCGACGCCGGACGGCGGCGCCCCGCCGCCCGGCGTCGGGCCGGCCCGAAGCCGTTACCAATTCGCCGTTTCGAGTCGGGACGATCGTTCGCGGGAGTCGGCACGGACCGCTCCGGACCTAGCCGGCTAGGCTTTCGTTACCGTCGCATGCCCCGGAAAGGCTGGCACGAATAACCAACTGGCTGTCCTGATAATCGCGCGTACCCCTTAATTTATAGGGCTTATTGATAAACGTCCCGACTCAGAAGTCGAAAAGATGGAGCAAAATAGGCAGGATTCGAGACCAAAGAGTCGGTATAGAAGCTGCGAATGCTTGTTACCAATTGACTCGAACTTCATTGCCTTTGGGTCTGTTTTCCTCCTTCCCGCCGGTTAGCCCGGCGGCGAGGTTCGATCCGCTATTCCGCACCAAAGGGCGAACGCGGAAAAGGACTCGGGTAACGCCTGGTTACCATTGATTGAAGCTTCAGGTTGTGTTTGGGGCCCTCTGACGCTACCCGGATGTGGGAAGTGCTGGAGGGAAAAGGACATGCCGGACATCGGTCAGGTGAGGACCGCCTGCTACCGCGTGATGCGCGAGCGGGGTCTGGTCGGTGTTACGATTAGCGCGGTCGCGGAGAAGATGCGGAAAAACCGCATTTCCCCCGGCTCAGACCGCGACCTCAGCGTGATGGTGCGCGCCTGGAGGGCCGAGCAGAAGGACCTTCCCGAACTGCCCGTCCAGGTCGTAGAGATCGCGCAGAACCTTGCGAGGACGGTTTGGGAAATCGCCTTGGCGACAGCCGCCGAACTGGACGTCCAGAAGACCGGGGCGGAGGATTTTCAAAAGCAGGTCCGCGCTCCCGCGAAACGGCCCCCGGTCCTCGTAAAGGTCGCGCTTCTTCGGAAGGGGATCGAGGAGCTCCTGCGCGAAGACGCCAAAAATTCGTTCAAGCGACCGCCCTCGGCGCGCGAGATATTTCGAAGGCTTTCGAACAAATTGGCGGACCTGACCGACGAGCAGCACATCAACCGCGATCTTCAGGAAATCGTTGATTTGTCCAATGTCCTCATCCGGCTCGACGACGGCAAATGGTGGCGCAACGACCGTTCTCTGCCTGCTGACTACGCAGCCGGGCAAAAGACCCAGAAGGGCTACAAGCGGACGGGCACCGCTGCCTCGCTGACCCGGTCTGCAAACAAGCCGATCCTAAACGATATTGCCGCAGTCCTCTACAAGGCCCGGCGCGGGATGGAGCGAAGGGAAATCGCCGCGGCTCTCGACATTCCTCCGGAGAAGCGGACGCGTTTCTATCAGATGCTCCGCAATCATACGAGAAATGAGCCTGAAAACCGCCTGTACGAGTACAAGGACGGTAAGTACACCGTCATTAGGCGGGTTGGCGCGCCAGGCTCGTAACGGCGTTAGCGCCGCTCCCGGGTTTGACCGAGGCGACACGGTCAGCCGCTCCGAATTTCTCTTTCATCTTGTCATAGTCCCGCGGGCGCGCGCCGCTCCAAGGATTGCATTACGGCCGCTCCGCCCGCGCACGGCCGCGTTCCTCGCGCCGGCCCCGTCGACGTTGGCGCGACGGTGGAAATCTCCAGACGAATATCGAATCCTTCCTCCTATGGATGGTAGGTTGGGTATGCTAGTCCGCTCCGTCCGGGAAGCGACGCGCCCCTGATGCAAGGACTCCCGCCCCTTGAACAAGCCGACGAGGACCGCCACGAAGCGCAAGGCCGGACCGAACCGCGGGCCGAGAGCAAAGATCGGCGCCGAGAAGGCCGAGGACGAAAAGACCAACAAGCCATTCGCGGAGAGATTCAAGGAAAGCCGGCTGTCGACCGCAGAGACCCTCGGTGAGAACGTCAAACGGCTCCGGACCGTACTCGATCTCAGTCAGGCCGATCTCGCCAAGGCGATCGGTACCGACCAGTCCGCCATAGGGCTGATCGAAACCAAGCGCGCCAATCCGACGCTGATGACGATCGAGAAGCTCGCGGCGGTTTTGAAGACCACTGTCGTGGATCTTCTAACAAGGCCGGGCCGGCGGCGGACCCGCGCCTAACCGAAGTTGCGATGGACGACCCAACGGTTACTGGCGTGCGCAGGTTGAAGTTTCGACGAAGCATCGGACCAGCCCGGAAAGACCGCGGTCCACCGGAACGCGTCACCGCGCTCGGCAGCCCAGCTCGAAATCCCAAGTTTCGCGAATAATCGCGAGCCATTCGGGCTGCAAAGCCGCGTCGGGGTGGTACGATGAGTTCGAAATGTGCAACCATGGGGAGCTCCAGCGGCGATGGTCCAACTGCGAACCTCGATAGTTGGTAGTGCGCTCGCGTTTCAGATGCGCCGTGCGGCCGCAGCCCGAGCTAACGAAAGCGGTCTGCAGATCCTGACCCTTCCCAATCTCGCGGCGCGCTTGGCCGGAGGCTTCAGGTCGCTTGTACCTTCTGAGCAACTCGATCGCGCTATCCAGCAAGCTCTCGCGGCAGGCGGCTTCCTGGAAATCGAGAAGGTGCGCCACCTCCCAGGCATGACGCGAGCGGTCTCGCGTGCCCTGCGCAAGGTCTGGGATGCCGACATCTCGCTTAGGGCGGACGCGACGAATGCACGTCTCGCCGATCTGGCTTTGATCGAAAACCGCCTGCGACGCGAACTGCCGCTCGCGGCAGCGCTTCCGATCGATCTGCGGGACGCTGCTTTGTCGCGGGTGCTGCACGCGGACCGTACGATCGGACCGCTGATGATCGATCGCCTTTCCTGGATTCCCCCGCTTTGGCGACGGCTTATCGATGCGTTGGCGAGAGAGGTCCCGGTCGAATGGATCGCGTCACCTCACGCGGAAACCGCCTGGTTCGCGGGAAGGATCGTGCGGCCGCCGGAGACAGATAGTCCCGCGCCGGCCGCAGTGTCCTGCGCCGATCCGCATCACGAGGTTATCGAAAGTCTGCGGTGGGCGCGCCATCTGATCGCCTCCGGCGTCGCCCGGCCGGACCAGATCGCGATCGTGTCGGCGGGAACGACCCCGTGGGGCGATCACTTCCGCGCCTTAGGGCCGGACGCCGGCTTCAGATTGGCCTTCCCGCATGGGATTCCCGCGCTTTCGACCCGCGACGGTCAGCGCTGTGCCGCTCTGGCCGACGTCCTCCAACACGGTCTGAACCAGCAACGGTTGCGACGCCTCGTTTCCCTCTGTCGTGGTGAGCGAAGCGCGTTCGAAAGCCTGCCGCCGAATTGGCTCGCCGCGCTGCCACGCGGCGCGACCTTGTCGCGCCCGGAAGAGTGGCGACGCGCGATCTCGGCTGCCGCGGCGAACGAACCATCTCTGGCGGGCGCACTGAATGCATTGCCGATCGTGGATGTCCTCGCGCGTGGCATCTCGGCGGCCGCCGAAGCCGCGGTCCTCATTCTGCACAATCGGGCGCTCCAGCTATGGCAAAGCGCATTGCGCAGTGCCCCTCCAGAGGCCATCGAGCTCTCATTGCGGACCTCGCGCTTCGAATCCGATCACGACCCTGCTGACTCCGTGGTGTGGTGCTCGGCACGGGAGCTGGCCACCTCGCCGCGCCCGTACGTCCGGCTTCTCGGGCTGACGGACCGGCACTGGCCTCGCCGCCAAGCCAACGACTCCGTCGTCCCGGATCACGTCCTTTCGAGCGCCATCGTCGATGTCGATCCGGTCGCCGAAGCCGATCGACGACATTTCCGCATCATCGTCGAGGCGGCGACGGGCCGAGCCGTGCTCTCTCGCGGCCGCCGAAGCGCGCAGGGAGGCCGCGTGGGCCGGAGTCCCCTTTCGGAGGGCCAGCCAGAAGAGTACCTCTCGAGAGCGCGCGTTCCGGAGCACGCCTGGAACGAGGCCGATCGCATCATGGCCCGACCGCAGGATGCGGCCGAGATTGGGCAAGTACGATCGGCCGATGCATGCTGGCGCGATTGGCATCTCGAGCGGTTTACGCCGCACGACGGGAAGTTCGACGCCGAGCATCCGGTCGTCGAAAGATCAATCGAACGCGTGCAGTCCGCAACATCCCTACGAAGGATGCTGCGGGATCCGCTCGGTTTCGTGTGGCGCTACGCGCTCGGCTGGAATGCGCCTCGCGATCGCGAGCAGCCGCTGACTATCTTGCCCGACGAGTTCGGCAAGCTGGTCCACGAGCTTCTTCGGCGCGCGGTGGACGCGCTCGAACCGGTGCCCGGATATGCACGAGCGTCGGACGCTGAGATCGAAACCGCCGTGGCGGACGCCTCATCGGCCGTGAGGGACGCGTGGCCGCTGCGGGGACAGACGCCGCCGGCGCTGCTATGGCGCAACACTGTGGACTTCGCGGCATCGTTGGCTCTCGCGGGATTGCTGCGCAAGGAGATAACGGACGCGGGCACCCGAAGTTGGACCGAAGTACCATTCGGCCAACCGAACGCCGACGCCACTGAGCGGCAACTGCCGTGGGATCCGACCATACCGGTCACGATACCCGGGACGCCCGTCAAGCTCGGTGGCTCCATCGACAGGCTGGATCTCAACAGTAGAGGTACCGCCGTGCGCGTCTGGGACTACAAGACCGGCCAGGCGCCCAGAAACCCGGCGCGCATCGTGATCGACGGCGGAGCCGAGCTGCAGCGGGCATTGTACGGCCTCGCCTGCCGACAACTTCTCGATGGCGAACCGACGGTCGTCGCCCGGCTGCTCTATCTCCGCGGCGATACTCTCGCCGTCAGGCTACCCGATCTCAATGCCGCCGTCGAGCAGATCGCCGCCTTCGTCAACGTCGCGGTCTCGATGATGCGCAAGGGCGTCGTTACCTCTGGCCGGCTTTCTTTCGACAGATCGAACGAACTTCGATTGGCGCTCCCGGCGTCGCCCGGATACGAAAGGCGCAAGCTGGCCGCAAGCAACAAGATCAACGCAACCATCTCGCGATATTGGAGCGCTCCGTGATGGAGATGGTGGACGGGGCCGAACGTCTCAGAGCGTTGACCGATCTGGAGTCCTGCCTGTTGGTCGAAGCCGCAGCAGGCACGGGGAAGACTTCCCTGCTCGCTGGTCGCGTGGTGATGCTGCTCGCGCACGGAGTCGATCCGCAGTCGATCGCGGCCATCACGTTCACCGAACTCGCGGCGGGCGAACTGCGTCAGCGCATCGCCTCCTACCTCCATCGCATAATCGAGGGCCGGATTCCGGACGAGCTCCGGCCGGCCCTGCCCTCCGGTCCCGACGCCGCCCAGACCGAGATGCTGCGCGCCGCCGCGAAGCGCCTCGACGAACTGACCTGCGGTACGATCCATTCGTTCTGCCACGACCTCCTGAAGACGTATTCCGTCGAAGCCGCGATCGATCCCGGCGCGGATGTCCTGGACGGAGATCAGGCCGACTTCGCGTTCGACGCGATCTTCGACAGGTGGTGGCGCGGCAGGCTCGACCGGACCGCGCCGGCGGCCGGGGATCCGATCGCATCGGTTGCTCGGCGTGATCCGATCAACGCCGAAGGACTGCTGCGCAGCTTCGCCAAATTTCGCCGACGCCATCGGGGAGCGCGGCCGTTGCCCGCCGATTTGGATGCGCACGCGGACGTCGAATTCGCGGAGAGCGTACGGGAATTCCGGCGCTGGTGCGACCAGGTCGACGTGCCCCCCGAGGCTGATCCGGACATCGTCGCGCTCGAGACGTTGGTCTCCCACTTCCGAGGACGCTTCGATCCGATGCCCGCCTTCGAAGGCCTGCTGGAGCTCGCGCATCCCGCGTGGCTGCCGATCATGCGCAAGGATACGTCCGATCTTCGGGAATACAGACGCCGGACGCTATGGCGGAAGGCTGGCGGCGCGGACGGCGAGCGATTGGCGAACCAGGCCGAAGAGCATTTCGGCCGATGCCGCCAGGCCTACCGCAAACTGATGGGACGGATCGCGACGGCCATCATCGGGATCTTCTCGGCCGAGCTCGACGACGTGATGACGGAGTACGAGACGTTCAAACGGCGGGCCGCCGTCCTCGATTTCGACGACCTTCTGTTCACGTCGCGCGAGGTGCTGCGCGACCATCCTTCAGTCCGGGCGACCGCCGCCGAGCGCTTCTCGCGACTTCTGGTGGACGAGTTCCAGGACACTGATCCCGTGCAGGCGGAGATCATCTTTCTGTTGTGCGGAACGGCGAAGGATGACCGCGCCTGGCACGCGCGATCGCTTAGGCCGGGCCACCTCTTCGTAGTCGGCGATCCGAAACAGGCCATCTATTCATTCCGCGGCGCGGACCTAGCGACGTATCTCAGGGTGCGCGAGACGATCAAGGCGCAATTCCCCGACAATATCCTCAGGGTCACCGCGAACTTTCGGTCTCGCGGCCAGATTTTGGACCACGTGAACCGGTGCTTTGAGGAGCGGCTCTCGTCGCAGCAGGCCGGTTACGTGGCCTTGCAGACCACGAGGGCGGCCAGCGAGCACGGCTTGCCGTGCGTGGCGAAGGTTTCCATAGAGCTTCCCCCGTTGACGAGGGTCGACAGTGCCCGCGACGAGGAAGCCCAGGCCGTGGCCGAAGTTTGCGCGCGCCTCATCGGTAACGTCGACATCAAGCTTAACGACGGAGAGACCAGGCGCCTTTGTCCGGGCGACATCGCTCTGCTCGCACCGGTTTCCACGGACCTCTGGCGGTACGAACGCGCTCTCGAGGAGGCTGGACTGCCCTTCGCCTCGCAGGCGGGCAAAAACCTCTACAAGCGGCAGGAAGCGCAGGATCTGGTGGCGCTGATCCGCGCCTTGGCGGACACCCGCGACACGCTGGCGCTGGGAGCGCTCATGCGCGGTCCGCTCGTGGGCCTGACCGAACAGGAGCTGCTCGACATCACCGCCGATCTTCCCGTCGACCGCGACCGGATCTCAGGTCTCTCTCTCCGGACCGACCCGGCGGCGGTCCGAAACCCGGTCGCACGGGAAGTGCTGACCGTCCTGACTGACCTGCGCCGCCGCATCAACGCGACCGCGCCCGCCTTTGTTCTCGCCGAGGCCATCGAGCGTCTGCGCATCCGCGCCATAGTCGCGGCTCGCAGCGGCGACCAAGCGGCGCGCGCGCTCGCGAACGTGGACGGCTTCGTCGAACGGGCACGAAGCTACGACGTCCGCGGCTTCGTCCAGTTCGCTAGGGACATCGATGACGAATGGTCGAGCGGATCGGCATCACCGGAAGCGATGATGGAGGCCGACGGACAGTCGATTGAGATCGTCACCGTGCATTCGTCGAAAGGTCTGGAGTGGCCGGTCGTGATTCCGATCAACCGCTCGTCCATGCCGCGGCGGGGGGAGGCGTTCGTTCACCGGAGACGGGACGAAAGCCTGCATTGGGCGCTGGGCCAGGTGGTGCCGCCGGGACTAGGCGAAGCGCTGCGGACGGAAGAGGCCGAGAAGAGGGACGAGAACGTGCGGCTCCTTTACGTCGCATGCACGCGGGCGATGGAGCTCCTAGTCATTCCGGACTTCTCTTGGAGCAACGACGCTTCATGGGCGAAGCTTCTCGACTTCAAACTGGACACCGCTCCCGAACTCGACATCGGCCGTCTTCCCCGCGCGCCCGTCGCCTTTCGCGCTCCTGTGGCGAACGGGCAGACCGCGCAGATCTTCGCGGAAGAGCGATCGCGCATCGAAGCCGCGCCGCGCATCCGTTGGATCAAGCCTAGCGACGGCGATCCCGACGTCATTACGGGCGAACTGTCCTTCGAGACGGGCGAACACGTGCCTCGCGCCGCCGCCACGGTCGAAGGAGGCCGCATCCGGGGCATCCTTCTCCACAAGCTGATGGAGGAGCTCATCTCCGGCGAGTTGAAGGAGAACCTGGAAGCCGCGACGGCCCGGTCCAACGAACTATTTGATCAATTGTCTTCGATGGCGCCGACGCACGCCGCGATCGACGTGCGGGAGCTCGCTTCGACCGCGCTGCAGACCTTGCGACTACCGGACGTCGACAGATACCGCGGAAAGCTCGTTGCGGAGGTGCCGGTCTACGGTACGGCGGCCGGCCCCGACGATCTGATGGGCGGCCGGGCCGACGCGATCGCCCGCGACGACGAAGGCACGGTCGTCTTCGACTGGAAGAGCGACGTAGATCCCAGGGAAGCTGAGTTCTCGACCTATCGGCGACAACTCGCTCATTACCTTCGGGCGGTCGGATCGAGCCGCGGCGCCATCGTCTATATGACTTCGGGCCAAGTCGATTGGATCAAGCTTGCACCCTGACCGACCGAGTTCCGGATCGATCGAGAAGATGTGCAAAAACCTACAGCGCATCTTACCGCGAAGAACTTCACTGCAGTGCGCGCAACCTCTCGATCTTGTCGACGAGGCGGCTGAACTCTCTCTCAGGATCTCGATACCAATCGGTCGACCAAACCCTGTAGATTTTCCAATTCAGCCCTTCGAGGACGTCCTGCCTCAGACGATCCCGATCTCGCGCCGACTTCGAGGAGTGGTAGGTCGCTCCATCACACTCCACACCCAAAATGTAACTACCTGGCTTGTCGGGATGCACAACGCCGATGTCGATCCGGTACTTTGCGACGCCGACTTGAGGATGCGCCTCGTAGTTCGCCGCCTTCAAGCGCGACAGGAACCACCGCTCGAAGTCGCTGTCTGGCTCCTCCCCTGTCCCGCGGCCGGGTGTAAAGGAGCCCCGGCTTGCATATTCGAGAAACTCCTTCAAAACCCTGACGCCTCGGCGATTTCCGTCCGCGACGATGCGACCGGGATCGAGGGAGGTAAACACCGCGAGCCGACGCTTCGCGCGAGTGAACAGCACATTGAGGCGCCGATGACCGTAGGCACGGTTCAAAGGGCCGAAGTGTTGATGGAAAACACCTTCAGCAGTTGGCCCGTAGACCGTCGAGATCAAGATGACATCCCGCTCATCGCCCTGCACGTTTTCGAGATTCTTGACGAAGAAGTCTTCCAATTTATCGGCCCATTTCTCGCGATATGCCTGGACGTCCGGATCGCTCGTAGCCCGTTCGTCCATCAGCGTCTCGATGAGATCCCGCTGGGCTTGGTTCATCGCGACGATGCCGATCGAACGATCGGCCCGCGTCCGCATCAATTCCGCAGCCTCTTCTACGATCGCGCGAGCTTCCGGAAGATTCCGCCCCTGCCCAACCTCGTAGGCGCTGTCGATCTTACGGCACGACACTCCAAAATCCGGGTCTTCGAGCACCGGGCTGGGGTACACCAATAGGCGCTCGCCATAGAATTCGCGATTGGAATACGCGATCAAGCTTTGATGCCGAGATCGATAATGGACCTCCAGCATTCTCATCGGATGCCAACAGCGACGGCCGAGTTCGAGGATCGATTCCTCGGGCGCATCCTCCGCCTTTTCGTCGCTCGGATCGTCCGATGCGCTGAAGAAATCGGTGGGTGGCAACTGTTCAGGATCGCCTACGATGACAGCTTGCTTGCAACGCAACATCGCGCCCAGCGCGTCCTCGGGGCGCATCTGTGAAGCCTCGTCTATCACGAGTATATCGAAGCTATGTCGGCCAGGTTCGAGGTACTGCGCTACAGACATCGGGCTCATCATCACGCAGGGCGTGTACGCTCGAATGGCGTTTCCCGCATTGGAGAACAGTCGGCGCAGTGCGATCCGCGGCTGCTGCAGGCCGGTTTGGTGCGTCAACATCTCATTGTCGGTATAGTCGCGCGTCGAGCCCGCGCGTCGACCGGGAGGAATCGACCGGGCGCGAAGCTGGGCGGCGACCATCTTGCGATTCAGTTGAAGTATCTCGCGATCCAGGTCCTGAAACCGCTTGCGTACCTGCTCGTGAGTGTTCCCGGCATGCCTCGTCAAAACGGGATGCTCCCTCATGAGCTTCTCCGCAGCCGAACGATAGAATGCGGCTTCGATGGCGAGGGCGACGCCCGAGTAGCGCAGCCCTTCCGCCGGCCAGCAACTGATAAGGTCGCTCAAACCAAGGCTTGCGGCTTCCAGCTCCGTCGACAGCAACGCAATTTGCTTTTCGAGAGCGTCGGGAGCCTGAGACGCTCGCTCGCACTTTTGCAATAGCGTCCGGATCGGCACGGCTTTCCAGGGGCCGCCGCACCATTCCTCGGGTCGAAGCTTGAGGAGCTCATCTGCCTCCCCGGCAGCTCGGTCGACGTCGGCGATCGCGACCTTCAGATCCTCTGCGGTGCGCTTTAAGCCGGACGATCGATCGCCGTAGCCCTCTTGTAGGAGATAGCGAGCGGCTGAAGGCGGGAGTTGCATCGACTGCACACCTTCGACGAAGCGAGTCGTCGCTCGAACACGGCCAGCCCGCTCCAGTTCAGATCCCGCAGCAATCGACGCGCAGGCGTTCGTTGCCATGGCATCTGCGGCCATTTGCTGCCGGAGGACCTTGGCCTCTGTCTGCATCTGCAGGGCCTTCGGAAGAGAGGCCACCGGCTGGCTGGGCTGAATACCAAACTGTTGACTGGTCGTGACGATCAAATCGAGGGCTGACGCGCGAGCTTCGTGGCGATCGGCCTCCGCGTGGATCGTGGATCGCGCAGCGAATGCCGTCTGGAACGCATCGGCGAGATTCAAACTGCCGGCGGCTTCCGCGAAGCGGACGAGCATCGCGAATTCGTCGGGGCCGCCTTCGAACGCCAACCGTCGCAATTCTCGCGCGCCTGACTCGCCCGGAGGAGTTACTTTTTGGACCGACCGCATCCATTCCGATACTTCAATGAGGCGCTCGAACGGAGTTTCAGCCCCTTTCCAGTGTCGACCGGCAGCAGCTTTTGCTTCGGCGCATTCCTCCAACCGCTGCAACCGATCCTTCCACAGAGCCGCCGCTATGAGCCTTTTTGCAGCATCGACCGGAGGAAGCTTGGGATCGTCCGGAAAGGTTTGGCGGCAAACGGCGCGTGCAGCCCGCCATTCTCTTCCGAAGAGTTTGCCGAAGAAGCCGGTAGAGCGAAACGTTCCTGCAGCTCGACGCAGTTCGGCCACGGACGGAATGGAGTCAGCAAGCCGCGTCGTAGCCTGCTCCGAGAAGCTTGCTTCGGCCGCCGCGGATTTGACCTCACCAGCAAGCTCGTGGGCGGCAGCCAAATCGTCGATCGCCGCTTCCGCCGTGAGTGCCTGCGAGCGATAGCGAAGATTGTCCTGCCGGATCTTGGGAACGACGAGAAGGTAGCCCGCGGCCATCGCCTCTGACTTGACGTCGGATGGGGCATTCGGATCACGCTTCGCCGCACTGAGCAGGTCCGCCATCAGTTGAACCAGGGAACCGAGTCTGGTTGCGGATTCTCTCGCCAATTCGAGAGCCCTCGATATCCCTTCGACGGGTAAACCGGCTACTCCGAGAGCCGTCGCCCGCTCAAGCAGCGGCCCGACGGCTTCGCCGTCGGTTTCGAGCGCCTGCTTGGAGCAAATTCCGTCGACCTGCAGTTCGAGATCGTGGGCTCTTATGCAGCGATCGACCCAATCGTCTAGCGACTTCCGAGCCGATTCGCCGGTCGCGAGGGTGAGCAACTTCTCCTCCACATCCGCTGGGGTTGCTGGCAGATCGGAAACGACCCTCGCGGCCGCGGAGGCGTCGGCCGGCGAATTTAGGCCGTCCCACGACGCCGCGCTGGCGAGTGCCTCGACGTGCTGCAGAAGCTGCCTCAGCGCGGTTCCCCAACCCGCCACGACCTCAACGGCCTTGGTCCGATCGAAGCGGTTTAGGTTGAGGTTGCCGACGCCGCGCCAAGGCTGATGCTTCGGCTCGGCGGCGGCCCCCATCGCCGTCGCCCAGTCGTCCAAGGCCTTGCCGAGTCCGACTAGTTCGGCGAGCTTGAATCGATCGATGCCCAACGGGTCCGGAAAGCGGAACTCCGTCGTCGGTTTTGGAGGTGCCGGCTCCAGACCGGCTCTGGTGAAGTCACCCCAAAGAACCTGATGAATGCTGAGGCCGGTAGCGCCGGCCGGGCTGTTGATCAGACTCGCATATTCGGTGAGACGCTGACGCACCTGGCGAAGAGCTTCGCGGGCGCTCTCGACTTCCTGGACGTTCGCGGCGCTGCGCGGGGTTTCCATGCGCTCGCGTATCGATTTGAGGACCGACGCCTTCGAAGCTTTTGCCGAGTGCACCTCGAGGCAATAGAGGCCGAGGCCCATATGATCGAGCCGGTCCTTGACCACCTTCAGCGCGGCCATTTTTTCGGAGACGAACAAGACCGTCTTGCCGTGCCAAAGCGCGTTGGCGATGATGTTGGTGATCGCCTGCGACTTGCCGGTGCCCGGCGGCCCCTGGATGACGAGGTTCTTTCCGCTTGTGGCGTCGATCACGGCGCTGAGCTGCGAGGCGTCGGCCTCGATGACCAACGCGGGAGCTTGAGACTCGAGCTCTGGATGGTCGACGTCGTAGACCGCAGCGACGTTGTCGCCGTGCTCGCCGGCGACATCCCCGTAGACTTGCCCCAGCAATTCGTGAGACTCGGGACGGGAGTCGGCCGGCCATCGAGCCGAGTCGAGATCGCTCCACATCGCCTGCCGGGCGAACGAAAAGAGCCCGACGGTCGCGAAGCGCCGAACCGTCCATCGAGGTTTGTTGGTGAGGCAGGCAGCTACGCCGGAAAGATAGGCTTCAATTCCGGCCTCTGGATCGTACTCGGGCAGATCTATCGCGAAGCGCTTCAGCTTTTCGCGAAGCGCGACATTGCTCGCTTCGTCGTCGTCCCGTCCGGCGATGGAATAGACGTACTCGCCGCTCGCGATGCGCTTCTCCATGTTGATGGGCAACAAGACGAGGGGAGCGTACGATGGATCAGTCGAATCGTCCTGTTCGTACCATTCGAGGAAGCCGACCGCGAAGTATAGCGCGCTGAGGCCGGCATCCTCCTGGAGCGCCCGCGCGGCACTGTGGATGCTGGCCAGTTTCGGCTCCAGGCGATCCGGAAAAAAGAGTGTCTGCAGAGTGTTGTCTGCATGGTGCTTTTGCGCGGAGCGTTTGGACGGCGGCAGATCGTACGATGGGTCGATTCCGAGTTCCCGGGCTCTTGCTTTAGCATCGGTCGCGACCCGCCATTCCGGCATCCCGAGCTTCGCCCTCACACGATCGCGCAGCGCTCTTTCAGCGACTTTATCCTTCGTTCGACGGCGGTTACCCGCGGCGCGACGCGCATCTTCAGCGGCCAGCCAGTCGGGATCGGTTTCCTTAGCCGTCTTCAGAGCGGCTCGGAATTCGTCCGTCTCCTCGTCGTGAGGAACCTGCTCGACAGGCGGGACCGGAATGACATCGAGGGACTTGCCCGTAGCCAAGGCTCCGATGAGGAGCGTCAAATCTTCGTCGACGATGCGAACGTGCTTTGCCGATGTCTCCGAATGACGAAAGTTCAGCATGGTATTGCGCATGCTGAGGTCGATCAGCTTATCTCGGGCTTTGCGGACGCCTTCTCGCACCAACTCGGCGATGCCAGAGATACCCTCACTGGATCTGGTCGAGCGAGAAGAGTTGTCGCCGCTAGTTTGCCCGAACGTCGTCATGAACTGGAACTGCCACCTGAACTGAGTCGCCAGGCATGCCGTCTCGTTCTTCCTGAATTGCCGACTTCCGGCCCCTCAGAACAAGCTATGCCCCCTTGATTTCGCTTGCATATTGCCTCGCGGACAACCGGCTCGCAAGCAAAAGGGACTCCCTCTTTGGTTCAATGGTGGAAATACGTTTTCGCGACATCGCGACTAAACGCAGCCGAACGAAAGTTACCGAGCGTTTGAGCAGTCCTTAGGCTGCGCCTGCCTCGATTGCCCAGGCGGCAAGACTCGCAATTGCGCATTACCCGCCCCCAATGCCCGACCTCTGCGATGGCACCCGGTGCTTTTCGGTGGACACGGTTCAACCTCCCCTCCTCGGCCGGACAAACGGAAGGATTCCCGGCCTAGTCAATGCGTGGCGGTGGCCGGTCGCGCGACGACAATTCGTCAGTGACACGTCGGCGAGATCAACGAAGCCACCATCGCTGACGGCCCGACAGGCCTGGGCCACCTGGATTGCGGCCGCGACGACCGCTGTCGACGGCACGCCGAGACTGCGGCCAGCAATCATCAACGCCCCGCAGTGATCGATTCGACCGGCGTCGACGAGCTCTTGGAGAGCCGGGACAAGAGGAACTTCCAAGTGACCGTCCTGCTGGAGCCAAGCCTTCTCGGGCGAGCGCCTCCCGGGGAAGCCGTGGAGCCGAATGTCGAAGATCTCCGACGGCGTGGAACCAAGGCCGGCGTCAACGACGAGATCGAAGTTCGAACCGGCCGCGGCGCGCCGAGCTGCGAGATTGTCGACGCCGACGATCGCCAGGCCGGGCTCGTCCGCCGAGCGCTTGGTGCCATCGACGAACCGGCTTTCGATGACCGTGGTGCCGAAGCCACGCGCCTCCGCCCACGACGCCGCGTTGCGGGCCTTTTTACGGCCGATCCAGTCCGGCTTGGTCAACAACTGGATGGCGAGATTGCCGACTTCGGACTTGTCCACGTCCTGAAGAAACAGGGAGACCATACCCGGATCGGCATACGGGAGAAGTCCAATGGTCCACAGCGCGGCCTGACCGAGATTGCCGAGCCCCAACATCCAGTACGCCGCTGGCAGGTAGGCGAGATCGATGCCGGCAGCGTCTTCGCAGCCCGGCGACAACGCCGACAATCTCGAAGTCCTGCGACAGGCGAGCTTGTCTCCGAGCACGACACTGCGGAAGACCTCGCCGATGCCCATAGCGGCCGCGATCACGCCGCCGATTTCGTTGCCGTCCCTGGGCGGATCGGCCGGCGCTGCGATGCCGACGACGCCTGCCCAGCCATCGGCCCAGCACAGCGCCCCGCCCTGTATCCGCCGGCGCTCGATACCGACGTGCAAGGCGACGGCGTGCGCGGGCGCAGCCGTAGAGCGGCATCCCGCGAGTTCGAGATGCCGACGGACGGGCCATCTGCCGAATTGCCCGACCACAGTCGTGTCGCCGAAATCGGAGCCGAGATAGACGCCACCGGGAAACATCCGCACGCCGCATTCCGCCGCTGTCAACAGCGCCGCCTGGATCCACGGCGCGCCAGTCGCGGCATCGGCGGTGAGAACAAGCGCGGCTTGATCGAGCCTTCTCCGCGCCTCGTCGTAGCGGAGATGACCGTCGCCGCGCATGAGCAGCTGCGCCAAGCGATCGTCTTCGATCGAAAGGTTCATGCGAACCTCCTGACCGCGAAGTAACTGCCGGCATCATCGCTGCGATCGGCCCACTGCCGACGACCGCGATATTCGTAGATGCCGATTTCGCCAGGCAGATACGCGCGATCCGCGAAATTCGGCACGATGATCGCGACGTGCCCGACTTCGGGGATCATCGGGTTGTCGCGATCGGTCTGGCTCTGGCCGACACCGCCGCCGGGATGGGTGTGGACGTCGGCCACGACCTCCAGTCCTTCGCGCCGGCATAGATCCCAGACGATGTCCATCTTCGAACCATCGAACAGGATCGCACCCTGCAACGCGTGCGGATCGACATCGTCGTATGGCAGAAACGCTTCTATCGTCCTGAGGCCGTCGACCCCGCGGCCGAGAAGGAAACCGCCGCTCTCGCGATGACCCCGGCCGCGCTCACGCAGCAGTGACAACGTTTCCAGCCACAAACTCCTGCGGCAGTTCAAGCGCCGCGGCGGGAAGACTAGCGCTCGAATATTCCGTAGAATCGAGAAGGCCATGCACGGTCTCCAGCAGAAAGATGATCGTCTTGTCGGCAGTCCAGCAGAGTTCCTGGTACTGACCGGGCCAGTGGCTCCGCGCCAGCCGGTCGACTGGATGATAGAGGCACGGCGTCGACCACTGGGCGAACGAGACCATCGTGCCGCCTTGCTTGTTCTTGGGCCGGTGCGCATCAGCGAGCGCCTGGTCGTCGCGGCCATGCCAAAGCTGAGAGGTCGGCGCCGTCGCCGGGTATCCGGAACAGTCCGACCGCAGCAGGAAACCGGTCGGACCGCCGAGACGAACCGGTGCCGCGACGAAGAACATCGCGATCGGAAACTTGATGCCGAGCAAGGCCCAGCGACCTCGGCGCATGCCGACCTTAAAGGTCGGCGATGCCAGATCGCGCATGAGCGCGTTATGATCGGGTCCCATGGTCTAGCCCTGCGGCTTCACCTTGAAGACGAGATCGAGGACGATCGACTTCTCGCCGCGAGCCACCTGGCCCAGATGCGAGTCCGGCGGCAGCACGTGGCCGTCGTGCTTCAGCTGGAAGTCGATCGGGTCCTCGGTCGAGGCAAGCTGGCTGACCGCCCACTTCGTCACCTTCGCGATCGTCGCCGACGGACGGAAGGGATGCTCGACGTGACGGCCCTGGTAGCGGACCGTGGTCGCGATCTTGCCGGGCTTGGCGACATGAAGCGGCGCGAACTCGACCGACAGATGCTCGATCAGGACCGCGTCGTGACCGAGCGGCTCCTCGGCGTCCTCGACATAGACCTCGATCAAGCCTTCGATCCCGGTCTTGGTGACGGCGATCTCGACGAACTCCGTCACGGTGGTGGTGGAACCGATCTCCGCTTCGTAATGGCCGGTGCCTTCTGTCGCAAACACGACCATCAGGCGGTCTTCAACAATATCGCTCATGGGTAGTCCTTCTCGCTGGCGGTCGGGGAAGCCGAACCGCGCGGATTGCACTCTTACGGACAAGCCGTCCTCCAATGCCGTTCCGCTTCCCCGGCTCGGATCGCCGGACTAGAATGTGATTCGGGTCCAGCACTGGACTATCCATATATAGACTAAATCTTTAAAAAGTCTACAACGAGACAGGAGGAGGTATGACAGCACCACCCCGAGAACAAGAAGAAGAGAGACGTGAGCACGATGCTGAGGCCGCTCTCAGAGCATTCTTCGGAATTGCCGCACTGTGGGAATTGTCGACCGACGAGCAGATCAAACTTCTTGGTTCGCCGCCTCGCTCAACGTTCTTCAAATGGAAGAAGGAAGGCGGCGCGCTTTCGAACGACACCGTCGAGCGTCTGTCGCACATACTCAACATCCACAAATGTTTGCAAATCTTGTTCACCGACGATGGCGCCAGCGACGGCTGGATCAGAAGGCCTAACCAAGCGCCGTTCCTGAATGGGATCTCAGCAATCGACTACATGACCGAGACAGGCCATGTAGCGGACGTGTTCAAGGTTAGAAGCTACCTAGACGCGCAGCGCGGGGGTTGAATTGAAGCGTGAGCCGAAGAGGCAGATCGATTGGTCAAGCTGCTACAGGCTGATTCCGTCGCGATTCCCCCCCGTGGAGCTTTACGCCGGTGTGGCTTCACCAGAAGATTGGGACGCGATCAAACGCATCGAAGCGTCCACTAACCCTCGCCTTCGGAAAGGCGTCCTTCTGCCTGAGGATGAAGGTAGGGTGGAGCAGCACTGGTTGGTCGCGCCATTTGCCTACCCCGATCCGGAACCGTCCGCTTACGGTGATGGATCTTTCGGCTTTTCGATCGTTGCCGAGACGCTTCACTCGGCTCTCTTGCTCGCAATCGCGCGACGCGAAATCTTCCTTCGTCGCACCGCCGAAGGACCATGCCGGCTAGTGATGCGCGTGATCAAAGTACCGTTGAAGGCAGCTTTCACCGATCTCACCGACCTGAAGACTGACGACCCAACCCTGAGAACGCGTATCGCCGAACTGCGCGCCAACAAATCATACGGAGTGCTCGTGCGGGGACCGCGAGGAGCGGGCAACCCGTTGGCGGTGGTGCTTAGACCAACGGCCTTTGTGCCGCCCGCCGCACAGACTGAGCACTTCTGCTTCCTGTGGAACGGCGAGAGGATTCACAAGCTGTTTTCGCTTCCAGCCGAAACCAAAGTCATCGTACCCGAGGACCTTTTGAAATCGGAATCTGACACCGCCGCCTGATCCGGCCAAATCTCGCAATGCGGATTGTTCGCCCAACAAACGAGAGGGAGGATAGGTTCGGCTGGTACGCGGTCATGTAGGCGGTCCGCACGGTGCTGCTGCTGCTGATGCTGATCCTGTGGGTGGTGCGCGACCTGCGTGCCAACGTCGGTCTGGCGGCTTACGAGGAGACCAGCGCATCCGGGCGCCACGACCGCCCGACCGTTCAGGTCCCGGCGTCGGCACGGGTGGGCCATGATGCTGGTCGCGATGCGGAAAAAGCGGCCGATGACGATGGTACCAAGGCATCCAAGCTCGGCATTAGTTTTAAGTCATATTGCCTGATTATGAGCTAAAACTAATATCCTCAAGATATTGCGTAAAACTCATAAATCCGTTATATGTCTTAAAACTCATAGGGATGATCGGCATGATTTTAAAGACAATCAGCGACTTAGGGCTGGCTGTCCGGGAAGCCCGTCATCGGCGGAAGCTGACCCAAAAGCAACTTGCCGAGACGCTAGGGACCACTCAGGAATGGATCTCGCAATTCGAGACCGGCCGCCTAGAGAACCCGAGCCTCGGAACGGTGCTAAAGGCCTTCGCCACGCTGGGGATCGACCTGAACATCGACAGTCTGCCGAAGTCTGCACGGAACGACGACTTGGACACCGGTGATCTCGCGCTCGACGAGCCAAGCTTCCTCAAGGGACGGCGGCGATGAGTAAATTCATGAACGTCCTGATGGGCGGCGTACCGATCGGCCGTCTCGAGCAGATGGATACCGGCGTCCTCGCCATCGAGTACGCCGATCGTTGGCTCGCCGCCGACAGGGTCCAGATCCCGCTTTCGATGTCCCTGCCTCTCGCCGCCAAGAAGCACTCCGGCGCGAAGGTGGCCAACTATCTCTGGAATCTGCTTCCGGACAACGACCAGACCCTGCAGAAATGGGGACAGATATACGGCGTGTCCCCGAACAGCGCGTTCGCTCTGCTGTCGAAGGTCGGAGAGGACTGCGCGGGCGCGATCCAGATCGTCACCGACGAGTGGATGGACGCCAACGCTAATTCGCCCGGGGAAGTCCAGTGGATCGACGAGGCGGAGGTCGCGAACCGCCTCAAGCGCTTGCGCGAGGAGAGAACCTGGACGGGCCGTCGCGACGGCGACCGAGGACATTTCAGTCTCGCCGGCGCGCAGCCGAAGATGGCCTTGCTGTTCGACGGAAAGCGGTGGGGCGTACCGAGCGGCCGCCTGGCGACTACGCACATCCTCAAGCCGCCGATGCCTCACCTCCGAGGCACGACCGAGAACGAGTACGCGTGCCTGCGTCTCGCGAACCACGTCGGGATCACGGCGGCCGAAGTTAAGGTCGGGAAATTTGGCGAAGAGGTCGCGATCGTCGTCACCCGGTACGACCGCGAGATCGACAAGGACGGCGTCGTCAGACGCTTCCACCAAGAAGACATGTGCCAGGCGCTCGGTGTGCATCCGGCCGTCAAGTACCAGAGCGATGGCGGCCCCTCGATCGAGCAGATCTCCAACGACGTGCTGCGCTACGCCACCGATCCAGAGGCGGACAAGGCCGCGTTCGCCGACATGATCGCCTTCAACTTCCTGGTGCTCGGTACCGACGCGCACGCGAAGAACTTCTCTGTCATCCAGCTCCCGGGTCGGCGGATGTTTCTTGCGCCGCTCTACGACGTTCTGAGCTTCGTGCCTTACGACGACGACGAACATGAGCGGCGGCGACTGCGCATGGCGATGAAGATTGGCGGCTATTACAAGTTCTCAGAAGTCCTGCCGCGGCATTGGAGACGCCAGGCGGAACTGATGAAAATGGATCCCGACGAGATGATCGCGCGATTGGTGGCGCTCGGCGAGAAGATTCCCGACGCGCTAAGCGACGTAGTGAAGGAGGCGAGGGTCGAGGGCCTGAAAGAACCGGTGCTTGACACGATGCTGGACGGAATCTCCGCGCGCGGCAAAGCGATCGTGCAGCAATACTCGGCGTGAACACGCCGCGCCTGAAATCGTCGACTACTTGCAGGTGAACGATGGCCTACCCGGATCTTTGCGCGAAATTGAGGAAGGCTCTCGCTCGCTATGCGAGAGTTGCATTTGGGAAAAATCTAGATGCGATCCTCCAAGCCCGTGGCCATGAATTGGTTTTGATTGGGATAGATTCCAAGAATAGCGCTACCTCGATATTTGCGGAATGAACCCAAACGACTTCAAAATCATCGAAAGCAAGGGTTTCTTCGACAACGACGCCGGCTTCCGGGTCGGCGCTCACAAGCTGCTGGGCCTGTCCAAGCCGACCGATGTCTTCTTGTTAAACGCCGATTACTTCACGGTCGACGAAAAGCGCGCAGTGCCCCTGATCGTGCATGAGTTGGCGCACTTTTTCGACCAGATCGACGAAGAGCCAGCCATCGAAACAAATGACGATGAAAATGCTGAGGCGATACTAAAGTCGCTACGGCCGGAAGTCTTAGTGCGAGAACACACTAAGCGATGGGCGCTACACTTCGCCCGCGCTGCTCGCGTGCTGCAGGTTAAGAACCTGACACCATATTCCACGATTGGAAAGTTCTTGGACGCGGCGATCCCATCAGACGATCGGGATGGTCCAGTTCGGGCTCGAAAAGGCTGGTAAGGGCACGTTGCAGGACGACCAGAGCGGCGACCGATAACATCCTTACGGATATCCGCGATCATAATCGTCGGTATCGTCGTCGGCACCATGATGATGGTGAAGCCGACGTGCTGTTGTCGATACCGGCGGCGATTAACTTCGATGGCGGGCATGCCGACACGCCATCCGCTAGATTCTGGATAACTATTTGTACGAGGGTTGTACGCAAATTACAGAATCGGCGAGGCTTCGGGACGCGGAACGTCCGTAAATGCCTTATTTTACTGGGCAAAGGCGTGTTGGAGCGGGCGAAGGGAATCGAACCCTCGTATGCAGCTTGGGAAGCTGCCGTTCTACCATTGAACTACGCCCGCTCATGCGCGCTTCGCGCCCATCCTGATTAGCCGAGACGGCGCCTCCCGCCAAGCGGTTTGGCGCGCCCGGCCCGACGGTTGTTAACGTCCTGACAAGATTTCCAGGTGCGCCGGATTGTGGCGGTGTTATGATCGCGCGTCTGGGGAAAAACGTGCACTGAGCGGGGCGTGTGCATGGTGGGGCGCGCGTACGCGATATTCGACACGGCGCTGGGGCGCTGCGCCATCATCTGGAGCAGCACCGGCGTGGTCGCCGTGCAATTGCCGGAGGCGCGGGAGATCGATACCCGCCGCCGGATTTTCCAGGTCCATCCCGAGGCGCGCGAGCAGCGCCCGTCCGAGAACGCCGAGCTTGCGATCGAGGGCATCACAGGCCTGCTGCAAGGCGCCGAGCCGGATTTCTCCGGCGTCAGCCTGGACGCCGGCGGGGTGCCCGGCTTCAACCGGCGGGTCTACGAGCACACCTGTACGATCCCGCGCGGCGAAACGCGCACCCACCACGAAATCGCCAAGGCACTGGGCGCGTCCGGCGCCGTGCACTCGGTGGCGCAGGCAATCGCCAGAAATCCCTACATGCTGATCGTGCCCTGCCACCGGGTGCTGGAGGCCGGCAATTATACCGATCGGCACTCGCCCTATGGCGGCGTGATCTCCAAGCGGCGGCTGCTGGCGCTCGAAGGCGCCCATCCCATCGCCAGCAAGACGCTGTTCGAGGTGCTGCTACCCGTTGCTCCGCCGAGACCGTCCACCTAGATAAGACGGCATGGACGCCACCACGCTGTTGACGACGCCATCGATGACGGTCTCCGAATTTCGCTGCGATGCGGGACCGGACGACACGCCGTTTGCCGAATGCCGCGGCGGCCATTCCATCGCCTATGTTCGCTCGGGCAGCTTCGGCTGCCATTGCCGTGCGGGCTTCTTCGAGCTGGTGGCAGGCTCGATGCTGGTTGGTGCCCCCGGTGAGGAATACACCTGCACGCATGAGCATGTCAGCGGCGACGTCTGCCTCGGCTTCTTCCTCAGCGCGGAGCTGGTCGAGACTCTCGGTGGACAGCGCGCGGTCTGGCAGGTCGGCGCGACGCCGCCGCTGCCCGAGCTGATGGTGCTGGGCGAGCTGGCCCAGACGGCAGCAGATGGCAACAGCGACCTCGGCGTCGACGAGATCGGCCAGATCCTGGCCGGCCGCTTCGTGGATGTTGTGTCCGGCAAGGCGCGCAAGCCGGCGACGCCGACCGCGCGCGACCGCCGCCGCGCGGTGGAGGCCGCGCTGTGGATCGACCACAACTCGCATGCCGAAGTCGATCTCGAACAGGCAGCAAAGCAGGCCGGTCTCAGCCCGTTCCATTTCCTGCGGCTGTTCTCGAGCGTGCTCGGCGTCACCCCGCACCAATATCTGGTGCGCTCGCGGCTGCGGCACGCCGCGCGCAAGCTTGCCGACGACGACATCGCGGTCACCGACATCGCCTATGACGTCGGCTTCGGCGATCTCTCCAATTTCGTCCGCACCTTCCATCGCGCCGCCGGGGTATCGCCGACCAGGTTCCGCCAGGCCTCGAAGGGGATGCGCAAGATTCTCCAAGAGCGGCTTGCGCTCAACTGATTAGGGTCGTTTCCGGCGCGCGCCAGTTTCGGCGCGCCTTGCAATGGAGACGATCATGTATGACCACATCGGATTGCGCGTTGCCGACCTCGACGCCGCCACGCGCTTCTACACCGCGGTGCTCGCCCCGCTCGGCTATGTCCTCTGCTCCAGCGGCGACGGTTATGCCGGCTTCGGGCCGAAAGGCGAGACGGCGCTGTGGCTGCATCTCAACAAGGGCCGCAAGGCCGATGGCGCGCATATCGCGTTTCGCGCCAAAGATCATGACGCGGTCAAGGCGTTCCACAGCGAAGGGCTGAAGAGCGGCGGCCGCGACAATGGCGGTGCCGGGCCGCGCAGGGATTACAGCCCGACCTATTACGCGGCGTTCCTGATCGACCCCGACGGCAACAATGTCGAGGCGGTTTGTAGCTGAGTTTGTTGCACCGTCATTCCGGCGTGATCCGAAGGACCGAACCCGGAATCTCGAGATTCTCCGGCGCGCAACGGCGCGCCGTAGTTCGCGCTTCGCGCGCCCCGGAATGACTCCATCTGATGAGAAAGAATCATGGCCTCCATCCTGAACGACATCCCCCTTCCCGCCTCCGCGCACGACGTCTGGGATGCGGTGCGCGACTTCGGCGCGCTGCATCAGCGGCTGGTGCCGGGCTTCGTCACCGCCTGCACGCTCGACGGCGATGCGCGCATCGTCACCTTCGCCAACGGCTCGGTCGCGCGCGAGGTGCTGGTCGATTGCGACGATGCGCGGCAGCGCCTCGTCTATGCAATCAACAACGAGCGGCTGAAGCATTACAGCGCCTCGGTGCAGGTGATCGCCGACGGCGAGCGGAGAAGCCGCCTGGTGTGGATCATCGACATGCTGCCGAACGAGCTTGCGCCTTACGTTCAGGGACAGACCAAGGACGCCGTCATCGCCATGCAAAAGGCTTTTCCGGCCGCCGCGGCCTGACTGCCCTCTGTGAGTTTTCTCACAGAGCTCCGCCCTCGCCGTCCGCAATCATGCCCGCGTGCGTCCGGTTGGCTCCGCTCTCCCGGCGGCGCAGCGCACGCGAGGAGCATGCCATGAAAGGTGCGGACAAGGTGATCTGCCAGGCAGCCGCCGTGCTGCTGCTGTTTTCCTTCGCGAGCACGCCGGCGAAGGCGCAGTTCGCAGGCTTCGGCGGCGGGGGTGCCGGCGGCGAGGACATGATGACCCAGATGGCGCCGATGCTGGAGATGATGAAGGCGAAGATGGGCAAGCGCCGCTTCGCCATGCTGATGCAGACCATGGGTCCGATGATGAGCCGCATGATCGAGAACGGCGGCGGCGGGCCCGGCGGAGTGACAGGCGGCAGTTTTGGCGGCGGATTCGGTGCGCCCAATTACGGCGGCTACACGCCGATGGGCGGAGGCACCATGCCGGCCGGGTTCGGTGGCGGCGACATCATGGGCATGATCGGCGGCGCCGGTGGCAGCGAGATGATGGCGATGATCCCGCAACTGATGCGGCTCGCCAATGTCGGTGGCGGCCATCGCCGCCGCAAGCATCGCTAGTCTAGTCGGTGGCGCCGGACAGAGCCGGCCTGATCGCAGTCTTGCTCCCGTGCGGCCCCCAACGCGTCAGCACCACGCTGGAGCATGACAGCACGCCGAGCACGACCATCGAGCTCGCGGCCAGCCAGAAGAAGCTTTGCGCACTGGCCTCGTGCGTCGACAGCCACCAGCCGACAGCGGCGATGTAGACCAGCCGCGCCGTCTGCGCCAGCACCGGTCCGATCACCTTGGCCGCGCCTTGCGAGGAGAAATACATCGTCGTTGCAAGGCCGAAGAAGGCGTAGAACGGCCCGACTGTCGAGAGATATTGATGGCTCGCCGCGCGCACGGCCACGCTGTCGGTGAAGATGTTGACCCAGAGATCGGGGAAGATCGCAACGAGACACGCCGGCGCGCCCACCGCCACGAAAGCGGCGGCACTGGCGGTCCAGGCGATGCGCCGGGCGCGCGCGATGCGGCCGGCGCCGATCGCCATCCCGACCATCGGCACACAGGCGATGCCGAACGAGAACGCGATCGAGGTCAGCAGAAACTCGAGTCGCGCGCCGATGCCGTAGCCGGCGAGGATCGCGGTACCGAACTTCGCCAGCATGTGGGTGAAGATCGAGATCGTCAGCACCGATTGCAGCGGCGAGAAGCAGGCGATGGCGCCGACCTTGAGGATGTCGAAAAACATCGCCCACTGGATGCGCAGGCCCCGAAGCTTCGGTGCGATCCGTGCGCGGCCGGAGAACAGGTACCAGCCCATGATGCAGACGTTCATGGAGTAGGCGATCAGCGCGCCGGCCGCGACGCCGCGCATGCCCAGCGGCGGAATGGGGCCGAGACCGAGGCCGAGCGTGCCGCCGAGCGCGATCTGCCAGACCGCGGAGTTGAGGATGAGGAACGACGGCAGCTTCATGTTGCCGGTGCCGCGCAGGACGCCCGCCATGGTGTTGAGCAACCAGGGCAGCACGGCGCCGCCGAAAAACACCTGCGTGTAGGCGATCGCATGCGCCAGCACATTGCCGCGGCCGCCGAGCATTTCGAGTACCGTGGGCCCGAAGATCAGCATGCCCAGCATGAAGACGAGGCCGAAGCTGATGCCGATCAGCATCGCATGCACCGCGAGCGTGCCGGCACGCTCGCGATCGCCGGCGCCGAGCGCGCGTGCGATGGCCGAGGCCACCGCACCGCCCATGGCGCCGCCCGACATCGTCATGGTCAGGATCACGGTCGGAAACACCAGCGCCATCGCCGCCAGCGCCTCGACACCGAGCCGGCCGACATACGAGGTCTCCGCGATCACCACGCAGATGCCGGCCGACAAGCCGATCACGTTCGGCCAGGCGAGGGACAGCAGCGTGCGCAGGATCGGCCCGTCGGTCAGCGCGCTCTTGACGGGGCGCGGGGGCGGCCGCAACGGTCGCTCTTGCTCATCGACCGGGATCTCGGCGATGTCCGACATGTCCTCTCCCGGGCAGGAGCACCATTTGCGGCGCGGCAATGAACAGGTGTGCCAATCAATCTATTCGCGCGCAGGGCGCGGCGGGGGCTTGTTAGCATGGTGCGCGCCGGTTCCTCCTGCGTCGGATGCAGGCGTGCCCTGCGGCAGCGCATTCCAATAGGTGAACTTACCCGATCGTCCAGACCAGTGGCGGACGGCCACCGACTGCGGAACGCATGTGCACGCCGATATGCCGGCCGCAACCCGCGGCGAGCCCTTCGACCAGTCCCTCCAGCACCCTCGTGCAAGCGCGGTGATGGTCGGCGACGTCGTCCATCAGCTTCCAGCTCCGCTGGCGGATTTCGAACGTGCCTTCTGATCGCGTCATCTCGGCCGCATCATCCTGCGCGGCGAGCAACGCGCTCAGGAACGATGCGAACTCGCTCGCACCGCCGCGGGTCATCGCCAGCGCCGAGGCAACCTCGTCGAAATATTGCATGCCGATCAGCTTGCCGGTGAGATGCAGGAGATAGCCGGCATCCTCCGGGCCGAACAGCTGCACCATCACGGGCGCAGCGGTGCGGACATATTCCATCGCGTAGTTGCGATAGGCTTTTTCCAGACGCGGCTTCGGCCAGCTCTCGACCGGCAGCGCCGGCGCGGTCTTCGCATCGAACAACGGCGCCTCCAGATGCCGCGAAAACACCAGGCGCTGGTCCAGCTCGAGCGGGTGGTCGTACTGGTGGTAGTAGCCTTCGAGCCCGTCCTGGCCGTCGACGCTCTGCTTGGTGCAGACGAAGCCCAGCCTGAGGTCGCCGAGCGCAACGCCGTTGTTGGCGTGCCAGCCGCGCAGCATCGCGCGGCTGACTTCGCCCGGCACGCCGCAGATCGCGGTGCCCTTCCAGATCCAGCGCGGCGGCGGATAGCGGATCCAGGCCTTGGTGTCGCTCTCATACATGTATTCGACATGCACGCCGCCGATCCAGTTGGAGAGGTAGTGATATTGCGCGGCGGCGACCGCCGGCGGCAGATGATCGATCCCGAGCTTCTTGAGGCCCGGCAGGAAGCGCTCCTGCTGCTGACGGCGAAACACGCGGAAGACGAACTCGGCGGCATCAGCGCTGCCGCGCCGCGTGACGACGGTGAGGATGAGGCCGGTGAAGCAGGCGTGATAGAGGTCGGCGACCGCGCGCCAGCGCTTCCATTGGGCTTCCTGCGCGGCGTCCAGAGCGGCGGCCATGTTCACTCCCGATCGTTGGTTTGATCGAGTGTGTCACTGCACCCGCCGGCAGGCAACATGAGGTCCATGCAGGGCGCTCTGCGCGAGCGATCGTCAATTCCGCATCACGAAGTTTGCGGCGGCGCCTTGGCCGCGCGCTCTCGCTCGACCCGCTCGGTGACATCGCGCGCCATTGCCACGGATCCGACCACGGCCCCACCGGCGTCCCGCACCAGCGCGAAGGTCATCTCGATGTAGAGCTTGCGGCCGCTCTGGTGCAGCGCGCGGGTCAGCGTCGGCTTGCCCGCAAGCTTCAGCGCGCCACTGGCGAGCGCGGCCTCGAAACCCTTCCAGTGCGCGGCGCGGAGATGCTCGGGAATGATCAGGTCGAGGTTCTGGCCCAGCGCTTCCGCGGCGGAGAAGCCGAACAAGACGGTCGACGCACGATTCCAGCGCGTGATCGTACCGGAGCGATCCGAATAGATCAGCGCGTCCGCGACATCGTTGAGGATGTTTGCGTCGAGTTGGGAATGATCGGTCATGTCATCACCTCGCAAGCAGCCCGGATTGGTTACGCATCCTGCCACACATTGGATGTCATCGCCCGACTTGATCGGGCGATCCAGTATTCCGAGACAGCAGTGATCGGATCGAGAGGCTGCGGCGTACTGGATGCCCCGGTCAAGCCGGGGCACGACAGTAGAGTGGGGGGCTACACCCGGAAATGCTTCGATAGTTTGAGGCCCTGGGCCTGATAATTGGAGCCGATGCGCTGGCCGTACATCGCGTCGGGGCGGGCGAGCATCTTTTCGTAGACGAGACGGCCGACGATCTGGCCGTGCTCGAGGATGAACGGCACCTCGCGCGAGCGCACCTCGAGCACGGCGCGCGCGCCCTGCCCGCCGGCGCCGGCATAGCCGAAGCCGGGATCGAAGAATCCGGCATAATGCACGCGGAACTCGCCGACCAGGGGATCGAACGGCACCATCTCCGCGGCGTAATCGGGCGGCACCTGCACGGCTTCCTTGGAGGCGAGAATGTAGAACTCGCCGGGATCGAGGATCAGGCTGCCGTCGGGGCGCGCCGAGATCGGCTCCCAGAAGTCTTCGACCGCGTAGCCGGAGCGGCGATCGACGTCGACGACGCCGGTGTGGCGCTTGGCGCGGTAGCCGACGAAGCCGTTGGCTTTCTCGCCCGATAGATCGACCGAGACGGCGACGCCGCCGGAGAGGTCGGCATCGTCGACGTCGACGAGACGCTCAGTGGCGTGCAGTGCATCGAGCTCGTCGGCGTTGAGGATGGCGTCGCCGGTGCGGAAGCGCACCTGGCTGAGGCGCGAGCCCTCGCGCACCAGCACTGGAAACGTCTTCGGGCTGATCTCGGCATAGAGCGGGCCATGATAGCCGGCGCCGATCATGTCGAAGCGGCGGGTGCCGTCGGCGATCACGCGGGTGAAGACGTCGAGCCGGCCGGTCGAGCTCTTCGGGTTGGCGGCCGCGACGATCTCCGGCGGCAGTGCCAGGCTTTCGAGCAGCGGCACGATATAGACGCAGTTGGTCTCCAGCACCGCGCCGTCGGCGAGGCTGAACTCGTGCAGCTTCAATTCGTCAATGCGCTCGGCGACGGTGGCGCCGGGACCTGGCAGGAAACTGGCGCGGACGCGATAGGCGATGTCGCCGAGACGCAGATCGAGGCTCGCCGGCTGGATCTGGCTCTCGACGAAGTCGTATTCGGGCAGGATGAGCCCCGCTTCCGCCATCGCCGCGATCATGCGGTCGGGCAGGATACCATTGGCGTCGGCGGCGACCGTGAAACTCAACCGGGGGCCCTCGTCAGGGGTCAAACGCATCCGCACATGCGGAAAATACCAAGCTTTTACGGCTATCCGATGGACGCCTTGACGGAAAGGGCATTGCGGAATATGAGCATCACTTATCCCGTGGTGATTTGAGCCGGCCGGCTTGCAGCCACGTTAAATAAGTCGCTAAACAGGCCGGGGACCTCTGTGATCCCGGCCCGTGGAGATATATCCAGGCCGGTTTTTTTGTGACCATTTCTGCTCGAATGGTCATGTCGGAGGGTCCTATGTCGAAGTCGCCTGCCAACTACCGTCCCGAAACCCGCCTGGTCCATTCCGGGACCCTGCGCTCGCAATTTGGCGAGACGTCGGAGGCGCTGTTCCTGACGCAAGGCTACGTCTACAACAGCGCCGAGGAGTGCGAGGCGCGGTTCAAGGGCGAGGATCCGGGCTTCATCTATTCGCGCTACTCCAACCCCACCATCGCGATGTTCGAGCGCCGCATGATCGAGCTCGAGGGTGCCGAGGCCGCCCGCTCGGCGGCGACCGGCATGGCCGCGGTGACGACCGCGATCCTGGCGCCGCTGAAGGCCGGCGATCACGTCGTGGCCTCGCGCGCGCTGTTCGGCTCATGCCTCTACGTCGTGCAGGACCTGTTGCCGCGCTACGGCATCGAGACCACGCTGGTCGACGGGCTCGATCTCGACCAGTGGCAGCGCGCGCTGAAGCCGAACACGAAGACGTTCTTCCTGGAGAGCCCGACCAACCCGACGCTGGATGTGCTCGACATTCCTGCCATCGCCGAGATCGCGCACAAGGGCGGCGCGCGGCTCGTCGTCGACAACGTGTTCGCCACGCCGATCTGGCAGAGCCCGCTCGCGCTGGGGGCCGACGTCGTCGTCTATTCCGCGACCAAGCATATCGACGGCCAGGGCCGGTGCCTGGGCGGCATCATCCTGTCCTCGGAGGCCTTCATCGCCGAGCACATCCACAATTTCATGCGCCAGACCGGCCCCTCGATCTCGCCGTTCAACGCCTGGGTTCTGCTCAAGGGCCTGGAGACGCTGGGCGTGCGCGTGCGGGCGCAGACCGATAACGCGGCGCGCATCGCCGACGCGCTGGCGAGCCATCCGAAGATTTCGCGGCTGGTTTTTCCCGGCCGCGCCGATCATCCGCAGGCGGCGCTGGTGAAAAAGCAGATGCGCGGCGGCTCGACGCTGGTCGGCTTCGAGGTCAAGGGCGGCAAAGCGGCGGCGTTCCGCGTGCTCAACGAACTGAAGCTCGCGAAGATCTCGAACAATCTCGGCGACGCCAAGAGCCTCGTCACGCATCCGGCGACGACGACGCATCAGCGCCTGAAGCCGGAGGACCGTGCCGCGCTCGGCATCAGCGAGGGGTTCATCCGCTTCTCCGCCGGGCTCGAGCATGCGGACGATCTGATCGAGGATCTGACGGCGGCGCTGGAGAAGGCGTGAGCGCTCTTACCCTCCCCTGGAGGGGGAGGGTCGCTTCGTATGGAGCGAAGCGAAATGCGAAGCGGGGTGGGGTGACGGTCTCTCCACCTCGTACGGTGCCCGAGTGGAGAGATCACCCCACCCCGCTCGCGCTGCGCGCGATCGACCCTCCCCCTCCAGGGGAGGGTGAAGTAAACCTACATCGGCCGGTACGTCCTCACGTCCGCGGGCACGTTCACCCCGAGCTTGATCTGGCCGACGGAACGGATGATGTCGTCACCCAACAGCTGAGCGAAGCAGGCGTAGCCCCAATCGTTCATGTGCAGCCCATCGGCGATCACGAAGCCCTCGACCGGAATGGCCTGCTTCTCATGCCAGTCGCGCATCACCTCGAAGCGCGGGAAGATTCCGACGTGACGGAGCTCGGCGACCTTGCCGAGCAGCTTCACCATCTTGCCGGCGCTCTCGGCGCGCTGATTGACGGCCGGCGAATATTGCGGATCGACCAGCACGATGTCGGCGTCGCCCGCAGCCTGGATGCGGCTGATGCCGTCCTCCACCAGCTTGGCGGTGTCGCCGGGATCGAGATTGCGCAGCACGGCGTTGGTGCCGACCTGCCAGATCACGAGATCCGGGTGCACGTCGATCACCTGCGTCTGGAGGCGCCTCATCATCTCGGGGGCGTCCTCGCCGCCGACGCCGGCATTGATGACGCTGATGTCGGCGGTCGGATAGTGCCGGCGGAGCTGCGCCGCGAGACGATTGGGGTAATTGAACTCCGGCGAGCTCGCGCCGAACCCTTGAGTCGAGGACGAGCCGAACGCGACGATGACGACGGGCCGGCCGGCGACGAGCTTGCCGGCAACGTGCGGCAGCGAGCCCATCGCCTTCGAGCCGCCCTTCGGCGGCAGGCAGGGCACACGGTTGAAGATGTCGGCGGCGGATTTGGCGGCCTGCTTCACCTTGTCGAGGGCGCGCGCCGCGATGCCACGCGGCTCGGGCGAAGTCGCGGCGACGGTGGTCTGGGAGGGCGATGTCGGGGCGGGATCAGCCGACTGCGCGGCGGCGGGCGTCGCCGGCGCGGCTTGCGTCTGCGCATGCGACTGCGCGGCCGGCGTCAGCACCAGCAGCACTGCTGCTGCGAACCCGGCCAGCCATGACGTCAGGCAAAAAGGGCGGAGAGAACTCATTAACGCTAGACCTCAATTTTGCTGCTGGGCCGGCTCGAGGCGGGCTGCGTCGAACACGAACTGTGCCAACGCCCGGCCAAGGCAATCATGGACCTGCTTCGCCAGGTCGGGTCCACGGGACGGGCTGAACAGGTCGAACTGGCCCTGATCACTCCATTGCCGCATGATCGCGAAACGATCGAACAGCGGGATACCGTGCTCCTGCGCCACCACCCGCATATTATCGAGGAAAGGCTGCGCCGAGATCATGGTTTCGGTGCGTGGACTGTACTGCAGATTCATCAAGACGACGTCAGCCCCCGCATTTTGCAGCGCGGCAACCCCTTCGGTGACGGCACTGCGAAACTCGTCGGGATCGCTGGCTCGGATAGCGTCCACGGTCCCGGTCTGCCAGACGACCAACGTAGGCGTTTTTGCTTCCATCAGTTTAACGAAAGTGGAGGCAGTCTCCTCCGCCGTTTTCTTGCTCTGTATTTCTACGGAGACACGCACCACTTCCGACGGCGGCAGCTTCTCCTTGAGGATCGCCTCCATGCGCGCCGGATACGAGCTGTTCTCCGAAGCTGGAATGGTCGTCGAGCGGCTGCCGATCACCAGGATCTCGAGCGGTTTGCCGGCCCTGATGGCATCGGCGACCTTGGGCAGCGGGCTTTCGCTGGTCAGCAGATAGGCCGGCACTTCGCAGGAAGCGGGTGGAGGGGAAGCGGCGGGCGCAGCATCGCCCGCACGCGCCGCAGGCGCGGCGAGGCCACCGCATAGCAGGATCAGGCTCAGGAGAACCTTCGCCTTCATCAGCCCCCTCCCGCCAGATCGGCGTTGCCGACGGCGTTTTTGGTTTTCGCGCCGCTCTTGTCAGCCACGCGCTTGTACCACGAAATGACCCAGGCCACCCCCCACATGATCAGGACTCCGGAGAGACTAATCAAGGCATGCATGGCTGCGCCGCCGGAGACTTCGGCCAGGATGAAGTGGCCGGCGAAAGCAAGGAAGACGCCGAGACAGAAGATCTCGAGGGAATGCTGGCCGCACAGGATCAGCGGCCGCAGCCAGGGCGACTTCAGGCCCGGCCAGTCCCGCGGCAGAAAGCGCACCGTGAGCGCGGCCAGCGCCAGGAAATGCGTGAAGCGCAGCACGTCGAGATTGGTCTTGTCGATCGGATACATCCATTGCTCGATCAGCTTCGGCATGAACTGGGACAGCTGCGGCACATACCAGGTCAGCGTCACGTAGAACGACGCGGCGAGATAGGCGATCGCCATCCACATCGTGACGCGTGACGACAGAATACGCGACATGCGGCGCGCACCTCCCAGCGCACACCATGCACCGAACACGAACAGCAATTGCCAGGCGAAGGGATTGAAGGCCCAGAAGCCGTTCGGATAGGCCGATAGATAAAGATCGTACTCCCAGGTGACCGCGTAGAGTACGACCGAAAGGCCGAGGGTGACGTCGGGTCGCCATTTCATCGACCACAGGATCAGGGGTAGCGCCAGCATCAGCACGATGTAGAGCGGCAGCACGTCCATGTTGACGGGACGGAAGCGCAAGAGCAGCGCCTGCACGATCGTGACGTCCGGCTGCTTGAGGAAGTCCATGATGCCCATCTCTTCGGTGTAGAGCGGGTTCTCGAACCTGGTCGCCACGTAGGAGATTTCGGCAAGGAAGATCGTGAACAGGAAGACGTGGGCGACGTAGATCTGCCAGACCCTGCGCAGGATGCGCGCGGTGGCGATGACGACGCCGCTCTCCAGCATCGCCCGTCCATAGACGAAGGCGGCGGTGTAGCCGGAGATGAAGATGAATATCTCCGTAGCGTCGCTGAAGCCGTAGTTGCGGATCGTGAACCAGGTCAACAGACTCGGCGGCAGGTGGTCGATGAAGATCAGCCACAGCGCGAGCCCGCGGAACAGATCGAGCCGGAGCTCGCGCTCGCCGATGGCGGGCAGCGTGATGGCCGGCACGGCGGTGCGCGGCCTGGTCCCCGCGGGTCTGGCCTCTGCGGCCCCCGCGATCGTCGATCCCGTCACTCGGTCGGCAATGGTCATCGGGGGCTCAAAAACCCTTCCGCAAATCGCGACGTTGAAGGAATGTAGCGATCCAGCCGTCGTCTCGCAAAGCGGCCGGATCATATAGGGGAATCTCCCTCTGGGATGTCCTTCCCTTCGAATTCTGGCGGGACGATGTCGCCTGAGCCGTCTGCAGCGTTTGGTTCCCGGGACGGATTTGGCTATTATGGCAACCATGTACCGCGCCGTGACCCGCCAGATCGAAGTGACCGTCGAGCCGAACTTTGTTCCGGAACAGTCGTCGGCCGACCGCTCGCGCTATTTCTGGTCCTACACCATCGTCATCACCAATTCGGGCGAGGAGACCGTGCAGCTCAAGACGCGGCACTGGATCATTACCGATGCCTCCGGCCGCCAGCAGGAGGTGAAGGGCGAGGGCGTCGTCGGCGAGCAGCCGATCCTGGCTCCCGGCGAGCGCTTCGAATACACCTCCGGCGTGCCGCTCACGACCGCCTCCGGCTTCATGACCGGCCGCTACCAGATGGTCAGCGAAAGCGGCGAGCGCTTCGAGATCGACGTGCCGACGTTCTCGCTGGACAGCCCGGACCATAAGCGGGTGTTGAACTAGGGGGCGCAGTAGGGTGTGGCACGCTCTCTCCCCACCGTCATTGCGAGCGCAGCGAAGCAATCCAGAATCCCTCCGCGGCGGCAGTCTGGATTGCTTCGCTGCGCTCGCAATGACGGAAGAAAGACTTACGCGTCTTCCACGCCCGCCTCATGCGGCGTGAACTGGTAGACCGACGAACAGAACTCGCAGGTCACGACGACCTTGTCGTCCTTGACCATGGCAGCGCGGTCGTCGGGCGAAAAGCTCTTCAGCATGGACGCGACCGCATCGCGCGAGCAGGAGCATTGCGCCTGCAAGGACAGCGGCTTGAACACGCGCACGCCGCGCTCATGGAACAGGCGGTAGAGCAGCCGCTCGCCGGAGAGCTCGGGATCGATCAGCTCGACGTCCTCGACGGTCTCGATCAGCGAGCGCGCCTCGACCCAGGCGTCGTCCTCGGCGACGCTATGCGCCTCGACGCCTTTGGGTGCATCGCCCGGATGCAAGTCCGCCTGCCGCGCGCGCTCCGGCGCCTTCGGCAAAAACTGCATCAGCATGCCGCCAGCGCGCCAGCGATGCTTGCCGCCGTCGCTCGAGCGCCACTCCTCGCCGACCGCAAGGCGCACTTTGGTCGGAATCTGCTCGGAGCGCAGGAAATATTCGTGGGCGGCGTCTTCCAGGCTGCCGCCGTCGAGCGCGACCAGACCCTGATAGCGGCTCATGTCGGGGCCCTGGTCGATGGTCATGGCGAGATGGCCGCGACCGAGCAGCGTGCCGGAATCCTTCGCCGTGCCCAGACGCGAGGCGTCGTAGCGGGCATAGGCGCGCAGATGGTCCGGCGCCTTGTAGTCGACGACCAGGAACGACACCGGGCCGTCGGTTTGGGCCTGCAGGATGAAGCGGCCTTCGAATTTCAGCGCCGAGCCGAGCAGCGTCGCCAGCACGATGGCCTCGCCGAGCAACTTGCCGACCGGCGCTGGGTAATCGTGCTTGGTCAGGATGTCGTCGAGCGCAGGGCCGAGCCGCACCAGGCGGCCGCGCACGTCGAGCGCGTCGACCTCGTAGGGCAGCACGGCGTCATCGATCGGAACCGCTGATGGCGCGCGAACCGGGCCTTCGGACCCGGTCTTCATGTCAGGGAATTGGGAAACCATGGCGCTCTATCTGGGGTCGGAGAGTGGGGATTGGAAGGGGCACGGAGATGGTGTGTTCCGGATGCGGATTGAACGGTAACAAGCCGCCTCAAATTCGGTGTCGTCCCGGGGCGCGCGAAGCGCGAACCCGGGACCCACCACAGGATGACGTTGTGACCGGCGATGACAACTCCGAGTCTTCGCCAAACTCAATCCTGTGGCTATGGATCCCGGATCGGCGTGCCGCTGCGCGGCGCTTGTCCGGGATGACAGCGGAGAATGGGGCCATCGAGGCGGCCCCACCACCGCAATTACTTCACCGCGTCAAAGCACCAGGCCAGAATGCCTTTCTGCGCATGCAGACGGTTTTCGGCCTCGTCGAACACGACCGATTGCGGGCCGTCGATCACCTCGTCCGTGACCTCCTCGCCGCGATGGGCGGGCAGGCAGTGCATGAAAAGCGCATCGGGCTTGGCGAGCGACATCAGCTTGCTGTTGACCTGGTAGGGCTTGAGCACGTTGTGGCGGTGCTCGCCCTCCTTGTCGCCCATCGACACCCAGGTGTCGGTGACGACGCAATCGGCGCCGCGCACGGCGGCTTCCGGATCGGTGCCGAGCGCGATCGGCGCATTGGTCGTCTTGATCCAGTCGCGCATCGCCTTTTTCGGCGCGAGCTCCGGAGGTGTTGCGACGTTGAGCTGGAACTTGAAGCGCTCGGCGGCGTGCGCCCAGGACGCCAGCACGTTGTTGTCGTCGCCGGTCCAGGCCACAGTCTTGCCCTCGATCGGGCCGCGATGCTCCTCATAGGTCATGAGGTCGGCCATCACCTGGCAGGGATGCGACCGCCGCGTCAGGCCGTTGATCACGGGCACGGTCGCATAGGCCGCAAGCTCCAGCAGCGCCTCGTGATTGAGGATGCGGATCATGATGGCGTCGACATAGCGCGACAGCACCCGCGCGGTGTCGGCGATGGTCTCGCCGCGACCGAGCTGCATCTCGGCGCCGGTGAGCATGATGGGCTCGCCGCCGAGCTGGCGCATGGCGACATCGAACGACACCCGCGTCCGCGTCGAGGGCCGCTCGAAGATCATCGCCAGCGTCTTGCCTTCAAGCGGCCTGACCGGCTGATGCGCCTTCTGCTTCGCTTTCATGGCGGAAGAGGCGGCGAGCATGCTCTTGAGCTCCGACAGCGGCAGCTCGTTGATATCCAGGAAGTGCTTTGGAGTCTTGTTGGGCGTCTTGTTCATCAGCTTGCCGCCCGCTTGGTCTGGCTGGATGAGATCGCAGTGCAGGCGCGTTCGAGCCGCCCGACGCTGTCCTCGATCTCCGCTTCAGTGACGATCAAGGGTGGCAGGAAGCGCACGACATTGTCGCCTGCTCCGACGGTGAGCAATTTTTCGGCGCGCAGCGCCGCGACGAGGTCGCCTGCGGGCACCACGGCCTTGATGCCGATCAGGAGGCCCTCGCCGCGCACCTCGCTGACGACATCGGGATGACGGTCGATCACCGAGGCGAGCTTCTGCTTCAGCAGCAGCGACATCTTCTGAACGTGATCGAAGAAGCCGGGCTCGAGCATGACGTCGAGAACGGCGTTCGCAGCCGAGATCGCGAGCGGATTGCCGCCGAAGGTCGAACCGTGCGAGCCCGGCCCCATGCCGCGCGCCGCGTCGGCGGTGGCGAGCACCGCGCCGATCGGGAAACCGCCACCGAGCGCCTTCGCCAGCGACATCACGTCGGGCACGACGCCGGTGCGCTTGTAGGCAAAGAGTTCGCCGGTGCGGCCCATGCCGGTCTGCACCTCGTCGAAGGCGAGCAACAGGCCGCGCTCATTGCAGAGCTCGCGCAGTGCCTTGAGGAAGGTGGGAGGCGCAGAACGAACACCGCCCTCGCCCTGGATCGGCTCGATGAGAATGCCGGCGGTATGCGGGCCGATCGCCTTCTTCACAGCTTCGAGGTCGCCGTGCGGCACCTGGTCGAAGCCGTCCATCGGCGGACCGAAGCCCTCGAGATATTTTGCAGATCCGGTAGCGGCGAGCGTTGCCAGCGTGCGGCCGTGGAAGGCGCCCTCGAAGGTGATCATGCGATAGCGTTCGGCATGCCCCTTGGAGAAGTGATGATGGCGGACCAGCTTGATCACGCCTTCCAGCGCCTCGGCGCCGGAATTGCAGAAGAACACGAAGTCCGCAAAACTCTCGTTGCAGAGGCGGCTTGCGAGCTTCTCGCCGTCGGGGCTCTGGAACAGGTTCGACATGTGCCAGAGCTTCGTCGCCTGCTCCTGCAGCGCCTTGACCAGCGCGGGATGAACATGGCCGAGCGCATTCACCGCCACGCCCGAGGTGAAATCGAGATAGCGATCCCCGTTGGTCGCGACCAGCCAGCAGCCTTCGCCGCGCTCGAAACCGAGATCGGCCCTGGCGAAAACGGGGAGCAAATGCGGCGCGGCGCTGTTGGTCATGACGTCACTTGAATGTTGCGGACGGCGTGAAGCGTGCATTGCGCAACGCACCATTGCCCGGCCCGGAAAACGAAACGTGCCGCCTTTTAAGGGCGGCACGTGACGCCATCTTATGCCTGACAAAACGGGTGTCAATGCCGCCCGGAAAGCCTCGCGAAACGCTGAATCCGTAGTCTTGCGGTGCCGGTTTTGCGGGGTTTTCACCACGGAACATGTGGAAGCGAGTCGGCGGACTCTTGCGCGGGAGTCACGCCATATTGTAGCGTTTGGACTGTCAGATACGACATCTCGTGCAGCGGTCCTGATCCCAAGAGTCCTCATGTACCGGCGTAAACGTTCGGGCGTCTTTAGTGCGCCCGGCGAGCCTTAAGGGATTCTGGCGGCACGGGTTTTCAAGGCTTAGGCATTCGCTGCGAAGGCTCCAGGATGGCAGGCTCGCAGCGAGGGAAAGGGTGCAATGACGGTTTTGACCTGGTCCGATGATCGCGTCGAGCAGCTGAAGAAGCTCTGGGAGGCCGGACTTTCGGCCAGCCAGATTGCGGCGGAGCTCGGCAATGTGACCCGCAATGCCGTGATCGGCAAAGTGCACCGGCTCGGCCTGTCCGGCCGCGCCAAGAGCCCTTCTTCGGCAGCGCCCCGGCCGCGCAAGGCACGGCCCGCGCAGCACATGATGCGGGTGACCCGCCCCGTTGCGCGCGGCAACACCGCGCTGGCGCAGGCCTTCGAGGTCGAGGTGGAGGCCGAGCCGGTCACCTACGACAACGTGGTGCCGATGAGCCAGCGACTGTCGCTGCTGGAATTGAACGAGGCGACCTGCCACTGGCCGGTCGGCGATCCCTCGAGCCCGGATTTCTTCTTCTGCGGCGGCAAGGCGCTGTCCGGCCTGCCCTACTGCGCCCAGCATTCGCGCGTGGCCTATCAGCCGGCGGCAGATCGCCGGCGCGCACCGGCCAAGCCGGGCACGCGCTGAGTACGCGGAAGTCTCTCGTCGCCAGGACTGCAGCCGTCACACGATGACGGCTCCAACTACTCGGTGTCATCCCCGCGAACGCGGGGATCCATAACTACAGGGCGCAATTGTTGCGCGCGATGGTCACTCCGAGTCTTCGCCAAACCACGTCCTGTGGTGATGGGGCCCGGGCTCGCGCTGCGCGCGCCCCGGAACGACAGCTGCGGTTGTGGCCCGAGCTGCCAACCCACAACTCGCCCGACCTTACGTCTGCTCCGCCTTCGCAAAGCGATCGTCGAGCGCATAACCGGCGCCGCGGACGGTGCGGATCGGGTCCTGCTCGCGGCCGAGATTGAGCAGCTTGCGGAGACGACCGATATGAACGTCGACGGTGCGTTCATCGATGTATATGTCGCGGCCCCAGACGCTGTCGAGCAGTTGCTCGCGCGAGAACACCCGGCCGGGATGCTCCAGGAAGAACTCCAGCAGGCGATATTCGGTCGGGCCGAGGTCGATCGGCCGGCCCGAACGCGCGACGCGGCGCTTGTCACGGTCGAGCTCGATGTCGCCATAGGCGAGCACCGTGGCGAGCCGCTCGGGGCTCGCGCGCCTGAGCAGACCCTTCACGCGCGCCAGCAGTTCCGGCACCGAGAATGGCTTGACGATATAGTCGTCGGCGCCGGTCGCAAGTCCCCGCACCCGCTCGCTCTCCTCGCCGCGCGCGGTGAGCATGATGATCGGCAGCTGCTTGGTCTCGGAGCGGGTGCGCAGCCGCCGGCACAGCTCGATGCCTGACAGGCCCGGCAGCATCCAGTCGAGCACGATCAGATCGGGAATGTGCTCCTTGAGGCGGGTGTCGGCGTCATCGCCGCGCATCACCGTCTCGACGTCATAGCCGTCGCCTTCGAGGTTGTAACGGAGAAGCTCGGTGAGAGCTTCCTCGTCCTCAACCACCATAATGCGTGCGCCCATGGTGCCGTCGCTCCTTAAGTCTTCAGGTATTCGGGATCGTCGTGGCGAACGTGGTCATGTCGCCCTTCGGCCGCTTGTCGGTGATGGCCTGGCCCTCGATCATGTAGAACACGGTCTCGGCGATGTTGGTGGCATGGTCGCCGATCCGCTCGATGTTCTTGGCACAGAACATCAGGTGGATGCAGAACGAGATGTTGCGCGGATCCTCCATCATGTAGGTGAGGAGCTCGCGGAACAGCGAGGTGCAGATCGCGTCGACTTCCTCGTCGCCCTTCCACACCGCCATCGCCGCCGGCAGGTCGTGAGCGGCATAGGCGTCCAGCACCGACTTGACCTGCTGCTGCACGAGGTCGGTCATGTGCTCCAGGCCGCGGAACAGCTTGAGCGGGTGGAAGTCGGTCTCCAGCGCGGCGACGCGCTTGCCCATGTTCTTGGCGAGGTCGCCGATGCGCTCGAGATCGGTCGCAACGCGCATGGCGCCGACGATCTCGCGCAGGTCGACCGCCATCGGCTGGCGGCGGGCGATGGTGAGCACCGCGCGCTCCTCGATGCGCTTCTGCAGCGTGTCGAGATCGGCGTCGGTGGCGACGACGCGCTGGCCGAGCGCGACGTCGCGGCGGATCAGCGCGTCAACGGAATCGACGATCATGCGCTCGGCGATGCCGCCCATTTCGGCGACCAGGCGGGTGAGCTCCTGAAGGTCGGTGTCGAAAGCCTTTGCGGTATGTTCAGTACCCATGTCCCGTCTCCTCAGCCGAACCGGCCGGTGATGTAATCCTGCGTTCGCCGGTCGGTCGGCGACGTGAAGATCTTGCTGGTGTCGTCGAACTCGATCAGCTCGCCAAGATACATGAAGGCGGTCTTGTCGGAGACGCGCGCGGCCTGCTGCATGTTGTGGGTGACGATCGCGATCGTGTAGTTCTCGGACAGTTCCTGGATCAGCTCCTCGACCTTGGCGGTCGAGATCGGATCGAGCGCCGAGCAGGGCTCGTCGAACAGGATCACCTCGGGGCGCACCGCGACGGTGCGGGCGATGCACAGGCGCTGCTGCTGGCCGCCCGAGAGCGACAGTCCGGAGGCGTTGAGCTTGTCCTTGACCTCGTTCCACAGCGCGCCACCGCGTAGCGCCTTCTCGACGCGGTCGTCCATCTCGGACTTCGAGATCTTCTCGTAGAGGCGGATGCCGAAGGCGATGTTCTCGTAGATCGTCATCGGGAACGGCGTCGGCTTCTGGAACACCATGCCGACCCGGGCGCGCAGCAGATTGAGGTCGAGCTTGGGGTCGAGAATGTTGGTCTGGTCGAGCATGAGCTGGCCGGTGACGCGCTGGCCCGGATAGAGGTCGTACATCCGGTTGAAGATGCGCAGCAGGGTCGACTTGCCGCAGCCCGACGGGCCGATGAACGCCGTGACGCGGTTGGTGCCGAGCGTCAGGTTGATGTTCTTCAGCGCGTGGTGCTCGCCGTAATAGAAGTTGAGGCTGCGCACCGTTACCTTGGCCGGAGCTTCCGGCAGCGGCTGCTGTGAGGCCAGGTGAGCGTTGGAACTCACGGATACGGACAGATCGGTCATTTTGCGGTCCTCTCGGCACCGAGGATGCGGGCGCCAATGTTCAGGGCAAGCACGGTGAGCGTGATCAGCAGCGCGCCGCTCCAGGCGAGCTGTTTCCAATAGGCGTAGGGGCTCTGCACGAAGTTGTTGATGGTCACCGGCAGGTTCGCCATCGTCTTGTTCAGGCTGAGGCTGAAGAACTGGTTCGACAGCGCGGTGAAGAGCAGTGGCGCGGTCTCGCCGGCGACGCGGGCGGTGGCGAGCAACACGCCGGTGATGAGACCCGATCGGGCCGCACGATAGGCGATCCGCTTGATCACCAGCGAGCGCGGCAGGCCGAGCGCGGAAGCAGCTTCACGCAGCGCGTTCGGCACCAGCAGCAGCATGTCCTCGGTGGTGCGCAGCACCACCGGGATGACGATGACGGCCAGCGCCAGCGCGCCTGCGATCGCCGAGAAGCCGCGCATCGGCACCACCACCGCGCCATAGATGAAGAGGCCGATGATGATCGAGGGCGCCGACAGGAGGATGTCGTTGATGAAGCGGATCACCGAGGTCAGCTTGTCGTTGCGGCCGTACTCAGCGAGATAGGTGCCGGCGAACAGGCCGAGCGGCGCGCCGATGCCGACGCCGAGCACGGTCATGATCAGCGAGCCGACGATGGCATTGAGCAGGCCGCCCTCGGTCGAGCCGGGCGGCGGCGTGCTCTCGGTGAAGATCTGGAGGTTGAGACCCGTCAGGCCGTTGTAGAGCAGCGTGATCAGGATCAGCGCGAGCCAGGTGACGCCGAAGGCGGCGGCACAGATGCAGAGCCCGCGGATGACGATGTCCTTGCGGCGGCGGCGAACGTAGATCGGGTTCATGTCACTTCCCCGCCTTCTTTTCCAGACGCAGCAGCATCAGCCGCGCGGCCGCGAGCACGAAGAACGTCAGCACGAACAGCAGCAGGCCAAGCAGGATCAGGCCGGACTGGTGGAGGCCGTCGCTCTCGGCGAACTCCGATGCGATCGCCGCCGAGATCGTGGTGCCCGGAGCGAAGATCGACGAGGAGATGCGGAACGAATTGCCGATGATGAAGGTCACCGCCATGGTCTCGCCGAGCGCGCGGCCCAGCGCCAGCATGACACCGCCGATGATGCCGACGCGGGTATAGGGAATCACCACGCTGCGGACGACTTCCCAGGTGGTGCAGCCGACGCCGTAGGCGGCTTCCTTCAGCACCGGCGGCACCGTCTTGAACACGTCGACCGAGATCGAGGTGATGAAGGGCAGCACCATGATGGCGAGGATCAGCGCGGCGTTGAACAGGCTGAGATAGGACGGGGGACCGGCGAAGATCGCCCCCAGCACGGGAACGCCGTCGAAGACCCTGATCATGAAGGGCTGGAACGTGTTGGCCAGGAACGGGCCCAGCACGAAGAAGCCCCACATGCCGTAGATGATCGAGGGAATGCCGGCGAGCAGCTCGACCGCCATGCCGATCGGACGGCGCAGCCATTGCGGGCAGAGCTCGGTGAGGAAGATCGCGATGCCGAGGCCGACGGGAATGGCGATCAGCATGGCGATGAAGGAGGTGACGAGCGTGCCGTACATCGGCCCGAGCGCGCCGAGCACGGGCGGATCGGCCGACGGCGCCCAGCGCTGCGTCCACAGGAAGGAGAGTCCATATTCCTTCATCGCCGGGAACGCACCGACGATCAGCGAGATGATGATGCCGCCGAGAATGAGCAGCACCGAGATCGCGGACAACCGCGTGATCCAATAGAAGGTGACGTCGCCGAGCTTGAACGCGCTCAAGGCCTTGGCGCGGTCATACGGTCCGGCGTCGTCGATTACATCGCTCTGAACGGCCATTTCTGCCACGCCGATCCCCTGTACCAAATAATAAACTCTTTTTTGGTCTCATGCCCCGGATGCGGTGCAGCGCGAAGCGTTGCGCCGCTGATCCGGGGCCTAGTTCTTGTGGGTCCCGGCTCTGCGGAGCAGCACTGCGTGCTGCGCCGCGTCCGGGACGCGAGAGAGGAGCCTCAGCTCTTGATCTCGGCAGCCCAGGTCTTCTCGATCTGCTGGACGACGCTGTCCGGCATCGGGATGTAGTCGAGCTCCTCGGCCGCCTTGTCGCCGTTCTTGAAGGCCCAGCGGAAGAACTTGATGGCTTCCTGCGAGGCCGCCTTGTCGGTCGCCGACTTGTGCATCAGGATGAAGGTCGCCGCGGTGATCGGCCAGGACTTGTCGCCGGGCTGGTCGGTCAGGATGACGTAGTAGCCGGGCGCCTTGGCCCAGTCGGCGTTGGAGGCGGCCGCCTGGAACGCTTCGACGGTCGGCTGCACGGTCTTGCCGGCCTTGTTGACGAGACCGGTGTAGGTCAGCTTGTTCTGCTTGGCATAGGCGTACTCGACGTAGCCGATCGAGTTCTTGGTCTGGCTGATATTGCCCGACACGCCTTCGTTGCCCTTGGCGCCGACGCCGACCGGCCACTCGACCGCGGTGCCCTCGCCGACCTTGCTCTTCCAGTCCGCGCTGACCTTGGAGAGGTAGTTGGTGAAGTTGAAGGTGGTGCCCGAACCGTCCGAACGGCGGACCACGGTGATCGCCTCCGACGGCAGCTTCACGTTCGGATTGAGCTTCTTGATGGCCGGATCATCCCACTTGGTGATCTTGCCGAGATAGACGTTGGCCAGCGTCTCGCCGTCGAACACCATCTCGCCGGGCTTCACGCCCTCGATGTTGACGACGGCAACGATGGCGCCCATCACCATCGGCCATTGGGCAAGGCCGTCCTTGTCGAGCTGCTCGACCTTGAGCGGCATGTCGGTCGCGCCGAAGGTCACGGTCTTGGCCTGGATCTGCTTGATGCCGCCGCCGGAACCGATCGACTGGTAGTTCAGACCGTTGCCGGTCTCCTTTTTGTAGGTGTCAGCCCATTTCGAATAGATCGGGAACGGGAAGGTCGCGCCGGCTCCGGTGATGTCGGCCGCAAAGGCCGCCGTCGTCGATGCGGCGACCAAGCCGGCAACGACCATCGTCTTGAGGAAATTCATGCTGGTCTCCATAGAGGGGAGCGAAGCGCCAACCGCGCCCGATCGCGCTCCCCGCGCCGTCCGTTTAGGAGCGGTCGACTGAGCTTTTACGAAGGTTTCGTGACAGCTGGATGACACAATCAAGCAATTGAAAATGCTTGATTTTTAGCTCTGGGCCAGAGGCTTCACCTGAGGAAAACAGGCCGTGAAAGTGGCGCCCTGCCTGGGCACGCTTTCGATCAGAAGCCGGCCACGATGACGGTTAAGAATATGTTTCACCAGCGATAATCCGAGCCCGGTACCGCCCTGCGAGCGGCTGTCGCCGACGTCCACGCGATAGAACCGCTCGGTCAGCCGGGGCAGATGCTCCGGCGCGATGCCGGGGCCGAAATCGCGGACCATGACCCGGATTTCCTGAGCTCCATCAGGGGCGGCGCTCGATGTCAGTGACACGATGACGCGTCCGCCCGAGGCGCCGTATTTGAGCGCGTTCTCGATCAGGTTCTCGAACAGGCGGAGCAGCTCCTCGCGGTCCCCTGCGATCATCACCGGCGGTTCCGGCAGATGGATCTCCACCTCGACCTGACGCTCGCGCGCCAGTGGCTCGAGCCCGTCGGCGACCTGGCGGATGATCGGCACGAGGTCGACCAAGGTGTCGGGCCGGACATGGGCCGACAGCTCGACCCGCGACAGCGACAGCAAATCGTCGATCAGGCGCGCCATGCGAGTGGCCTGGTTGTGCATGATGCCGAGGAAGCGCTCGCGCGCCTTGGGATCGTCCTTGGCCTGGCCCTGGAGCGTGTCGATGAAGCCCGAGAGCGCGGCCAGCGGCGTGCGCAGCTCGTGGCTGGCATTGGCGACGAAGTCGGCGCGCATCTCCTCGACCCGGCGCAGCGGTGTCTGGTCGTGGAAGGTCATCAGCATGCATTTGTCGGCGCCGCCGAAGCTGGTCGGCACCGGCACCGGCGTGATCATGAGCTCCATCCAGCGATCGACCGGAACATGGTCGAGATAGGTCGCGCGGCGCGGCTCGGTGGTCGCGATCGCCTCGCGCAGCGCCGTGATGATCTCCGGCGAGCGCAGCGCGAACTGGGCGAGCTCGTTCCTGCGCAGCGCCGGCGCAAGCTGGGCTGCCGCGGCGTTGAGGTGGATGACGCGGCCGGCACGGTCGAGCAGTACCGCGGGATCCGGCATGCCGGCGACGACCGCGGCCACCGCCGCGCTCTCGACCGGGTTGATACGCCTGACATCGTCGCGCGAGGCGGCGGGATCGTGCAGCCGCCAGGGGATCAGGGCCGCCGCCGCGATGCAGAGGAACACGATCGCGGCGGGCAGCGCCGACAATTCGCCGAGCGAGACCACGATGGACAGCGCCAGCGCCGCGGCGATCAGGATGATGGTCGAGTGCCGCAGCCGGTCGGACCAGGGCTGGGCGGGGGGAGAAGATGGGGCGTCGATCGCCATCGGGGCGGGCTTCTCCTGGGGGACTTAGGCTCCGCTGTCGCTGCGCTCTCTCACATAGGCGGCTTCATGCGCCGGGCCGGGGTCCAGCTTGAGCGCCGCCTGTTGCAAGCGCTTCGATCGCGCACCGATGATAACTTCGCGAAACGTCAGCAAGATTACAGATAGGACGAAGGGAGACAGATAATAGAGCACCCGGAACAGGAGCATGCCGCCCAGAAGCTCCTCCCGGTCCATCTGCCAGAGGCCGACCAGCATGGCGGCGTCGAACACGCCGAGTCCCCCGGGCGAATGGCTGGCGAAGCCGAGCAGGGTGGCCGAGACGAAGATCACCGCGACCACGACGAAGCCGAGATTGGGCTCGTCCGGGACCAGGACATACATCGCCAGCGCGCAGAAGCCGAGATCGATGATGCCGATCGCGATCTGGAGCAGGGTCAGCGGGCCGCCCGGCAGCACCACGGTCCAGGGGCCGCGGCCGACCACCCGCGGATGGGTCCAGACCCAGACCACGTAGCCGACCAGCGCCACGATGATCATCAGTGCCAGCACCCGGTTCAGCCAGGGCGGAAGCTGGTCGATCGAGGCCGCGGCCTCCGGATGATAGGAGATGCCGAGGCCGAGCACGGCGGCATTGCCCAGCCAGAAGGTCAGGCCGGCGAGGAAGCAGATTTTTGCGACATCGATCGCATTCAGCCCATAGGCCGAATAGATGCGGTAGCGCACCGCGCCGCCGGTGAAGACACTGGCGCCGACATTGTGGCCGATCGAATAGCTGGTGAAGGCCGCGAGCGCGTTGATGCGATAGGGTACATGGGAATGGCCGATCGCGCGCGTGGCGAAGAGGTCGTAGAAGGTCAGGGTGAAATAGCCCGCCGCGACGAACAGCGCCGCCATCGCAATCTGGGACGGCTCGGTGCTCTTGATCGCTTCGAGGACCTCGTTGAAATCGATGCCGCGCAGCATGTGGTAGAGCACATAGCAAGCGATGCCGATGACCGCGATGCTGATCACAACTCCAAGCTTATGCAGGATTTGCTTCTGGCGCAGAAACGACGTCGCCCTGCGTATGGCTTCCAGCATCTAGACCTCGAACAACAACGCTTCGGCGGCCAGGGTGGCCGGCGGACAGGCGGACGACGCACAGGCACTCAACGACCCCTCGCCGCCGGCTCCGGCATCGCGCATGCCCCTCCCCCTCCACTAGCGCGTTTTCCGGCAAAGTGGAATTCGCCAATTCGAACAAAAACACGTGCCTTCAATATTTTAGGCAGGGTCACGGCTCCTGATGCACGATTTGGCGCCTTCGGCGGCAAGCTCGACGCGAATCTCCTTGGCAATCCTGCGCAGACGCCATGAAGTTTTGATGATTACGACGGTGCAATGTTCCGTCGCGACTTAAGCCGACGTCAATCTATGGGGCAGGCCGCCTGTCGAAGGAGGGGGGTCGAAGCGGCAGGTCACGGGCGTCTGATGCGCCGAAAGGCCGTGGCGGACGGGCACCGTCTCTCAAGAGAGGGTGCACGGCAACATCACGAGGCGGCTGTCGGCATGCTGCGCGAGACGACCCGGTCGCGCAGCCAGGCGCCGATGGTGCAACCGACGAGATAGCAGGCGAACATGATCAGGCCGAGGTCGAGCCAATAGCCGAAACGGCCGGGGACCACATGGGTGAACGAAGCTGCGACCAGGCCCGCGGCAAGCGCGGCGAGCCAACGCGCGGTCACCTTGGAGGTGCCGTTGCCGCGCTGAACCACAGAGATCCAGCCCATGCAAAAGCCCAGCAGCAGCGAGCCGATCAGCCAGCCCAGATGGAACGAGACGAGATAGGGCATCGTCACCTCACCAGGAATTCGATACGGCGGTTCTGCGCCTTGCCTTCATCGGTATCATTGCCGGCGACCGGCTGGGTGCTGCCATGGCCGACCGCGGTGAAGCGGCTGGCGGGCAGGCCGGCCTTGACCAGATAGTCGATCACCGCCTGTGCGCGCTTTTCCGAGAGAGCCTGGTTGAAGGAGTCCTCGCCGTCGGCGTCGGTATGCCCGACGACCTCGATATTGCTGGTAGGGCAGCGCAGCGCCGTCTCGATGAGACGATCGAGGATGCCTGCCGAGTCAGGATCGATGTCCGCGCGCCTGGTCGCGAAGCGGATCTTGCCCTTGGTCAGGAGCTCCGAGAACAATTGCTGGCACACAGTGCCATCGACCGGGCCTGCCGCGGGCCTCACCGTGATCTCCGGCTTGTACTGCCAGTTTTTCGGGAAGTCCTTGCCGAGGCCTGCGCGGATGTCGTTGGCAGCCCCCTCGTAGAGCGCATCGCCCGACAGCTTCACCTCGCGGTCGGAGACGACGAGCGTACCGGTCGACAGCCGCGACAGCGCGCCGAGCGCTGCGACGACCGCCGTGTTGAAGGAGCCGGGTGCGCCGACACTGGCCTTGAGATTGTCGACGACCTTTTCGGTGAAGAACTTTCGCGAGGCGCTGGTGGCGATCGCGGCGTGGACATTGGCGTCGGGAACATAGCCGGTCAGCGTCACCGTCGCGGCCACCGGATCCTTGTAGGCCTGGAAGATATAGGGCGGCGCCTTGATCTCGTTGGCGGCGACCGAAAAGCCCTCGGGCAGGTTCTTCAGCGCGGCCGCAATCGCCTCACGGCCGCCCAGCTCGCGCGCCATGCCTGACAGATTGACCCTGGTGTCCGTTATCGTGATCTTGCCGTCCTTGAGCTTGCCGATCTGATCCAGCAACAGCATCGCCGCTGCCTCGAACCGAGGTGGCGCGCCGCGCGCCAGGCCCATCTGGTCGGCCACCTCGGCGCCGCCGACCTCCTTGCGGGCCGCCTCGGTCAGCCGGGACTTCATCGACGGCAAGGGCGCGGATCCTGACAGCGTCACCCGCACCACGTCGCGCTCGGCGTTCCAGACGAAGGGTTTGGCCTCAGGAACAAGGCGGGTTCGGTCGTCGACCAGCCGCACGCCGGGGACGGTTTCGACCGCCATAACGGCGTCGCGGCGACCCGCCTCGGAGAAGGCGTCCGCGGCCAGGCTGACGTCGCGGCCATCGACCGCGATCCGGGTCTTGTCCAGCACGGTATCTTTCAGCGCAGCCGAGCTGCGGGCCGACAGATCGGCCTCCACCGGTAAGGTATTATTCCAGGCCGCAAATCCCCACATGATGGCCAGGGGGATCAGCCCCGGCCACCATTTGCTGGCCCACCTGAAAAGCTTCTTCATTCGACGACCCGAACTCTGGAAACGGAGACAAAACAAACCCTTGGCAGGCTGTCAAACCGGAAATGGCGCCGTTCCGAAGGCCCTGCCTGGACAATCGGAATAACTTTTTCTTCAAGGGTTCCTCCGTAAGTTGAAGGGCGGAATGCCAGAGTCCCCCAGCCGGTCATGAAACAACTGCGTAACAACGTCATCCGCGCCGGGCTGGGAGCACTCTATTTCAGCGGCGCACACCACCTCTTGCGCCCGCTCTTGTCGGGCGTCGGCGCCATTTTCATGCTGCACCATGTACGCCCGGCCCGCGAGGCCGGGTTCCAGCCGAACCGGCATCTCGAAGTCACTCCCGAATTCCTGCGCGCGACGCTGTTCCATTTGCGCTCGCGCGACATCGACATCGTCACCATGGACGAGCTGCATGAGCGGCTCCTGCAGGGCCGCTTCGACCGCCGCTTCGCCGCCTTCACCCTCGACGATGGCTACCGCGACAATCTCGACTATGCGCTGCCGGTGCTGCGCGAATTTGACGCGCCGCTGACGGTCTATGTCGCGAGCGATTTTGCCGAAGGCACCGGACGATTGTGGTGGGTGGCGCTGGAGGCCGTGATCGCCAGAGCCGAGCAGATCGACGTCAGAATCGGCAATTCCGCGCTGCGGATCGATGCGACGACGCCTGCCGCCAAGCAGGCGGCATTCGATCGCCTGCACGACTGGCTGCGCGCGCTGCCGGGCGAGCACGATCTTGCGCGCGAGATCGGAGCGCTGTGCACGAGGTACGACGTCGACATGGAAGCGCTGTGCCGCAGCCTGTGCCTGTCCTGGGCCGAGGTGAGGACATTTGCCGCCGATCCGCTGGTCACGATCGGCGCGCATAGCGTCAGCCATGGCAACCTCGCCAAGCAGGCGGAAGACATCGCCGCGCAGGAGATGGCCGTGAGCCGCGCGCGGATCGAGCAGGTGCTTGAGCACCCCGTGTTGCATCTCGCCTATCCCTATGGCGATCGCGACGCCGCGGGGATGCGCGAATTCGCCCTCGCCGCATCCGCCGGCTTCAAGACCGCGGTGACGACGCGGCCCGGCATGCTGTTCGCGGAGAATGCCAGCCACATGACCGCGCTGCCCCGCGTTTCGCTCAATGGCAATTACCAGGACGCGCGCATCCTGCCGGTGCTGACCTCGGGCGCCGCGACCGCGATGTGGAACGGTTTTCGTCGGATCGCGGCGGCGTAGCAGCTCCAATCTCCGCCGTCGTCCCCGCGCACGCGGGAACCCATACGCGAGATTTATCGGTTGCGGTTGGTAGAGGTACCGAACGAGTCATCGCCAAACTGCTCCCTGGGGTTATGGATCTGCGCTTCGCTTGTCCGGGACGACACCGAGTTGGTTGGGTCGCTACTGCGCCTCGCCCCTGTCATCGCAGCGCCTTCCTTGACTCCCCTCTCCTCCCCGCCCAAAACAGCACCAACCAAGGGAGGCACCATGTTCAAGGATCTGTTCTCGCTCAAAGGCCGCATCGCGCTGGTGACCGGCGGCTCGCGCGGCATCGGCAAGATGATCGCGGCGGGATTTCTCGGCGCCGGCGCCGCAAAGGTCTACATCACCGCGCGCAAGGCCGGACCGTGCGAGGCGACCGCCAAGGAGCTCACCGCGCAATATGACGGCGAATGCATCGCGCTGCCGATCGATATCTCCACCGTCGAAGGTTGCGACAGGCTGGCTGGCGAGATCATCAAGCTGGAGCCGAAGCTCGACATCCTCGTCAACAATGCGGGCGCGGCCTGGGGCGCGGAGTTCGACGAATTCCCCGAAAACGGCTGGGACAAGGTGATGGATCTCAACGTGAAGTCGCTGTTCTTCCTGACCAAGGCTCTGGCGAAGCCGCTGCGCGCGGCCGCGAGCGCCGAAGGTCCGGCGAAGGTGATCAACATCGCCTCGGTCGACGGCATCTTCGTCAATCCGAGCGAGACTTATTCCTACGCTGCCAGCAAGGCCGCGGTGATCCATCTGACGCGGCGCATGGCGACGAAACTGATCAAGGACAACATCAACGTCACCGCGATCGCGCCGGGCGCGTTCAAGTCCGACATGAACCGCGCCGCGCGCGACCATTCGGACGAGGTCGCAAAGCGCATCCCCGCGCGGCGGATCGGGACCGACGAGGACATGGCAGGGGTGGCGATCTATCTCGCCTCGCGTGCGGGCGATTACGTGGTCGGCAACACCATCGCCGTCGATGGCGGCGTGGTGTATGCAAATGCGGGGCTGGAGATCGCGGGATAGATCCCCGTTTCAAACTCCGCTGTCATGCCCCGGCTTGACCGGGGCATCCAGTACGCCGCGGCTTCTCGGTTTAGACGCAACGGCCTCTGGAATACTGGATCACCCGCTTTCGCGGGTGATGACAGCTTTCAGTGTGGCAAGAGCATCTGCTTCCGGCGCTTACGACTCGATCTTCACGTATTCGAAGTCGCCCGGCTTGTTGTCGATGCCGACCTTGGGCGGCGAGATCCAGGAGGCGAACTGGCCGATTTCGGTGACGGGCTGCATCAGCGAGGTGATGAAGTCGCCGTCCGCGCTCGAGGGCAGCCATTCGTCCTTGCGCTTGGCCCAGGTGGCATCGTCGATCAGGAGGCCGTCCGGCGTGGCATGGACGTCCTTGAACTCACCGATGTGGCGGTGGAAGGCGACGTTGGGCAGCTTGAGCTGGAAATCGTAGCCGGCGGTCGAGATCACCTTGTTCCAGCGCAGCATGCCCTTGACGCAGTCCTGGCTGTAATCGTCGCGCAGGCGCATGTTGAGCGCGGTCAGCGCCGGCTCGTCGACCAGCTTGACCTCGCCGTTGATCAGCTTGAGCACCGGATAGGTGGAATTCTTGAGCTGGTGATCGTCCTCGATCTGAGTCTCGTGATAACGGCCCTTGATGCCGGCGTTGAAGGCGTTGGCCGCGTTGGTCGAGACCTCCGAGCCGAACAGATCGAGCGACAGCGTGTAGTGCAGGTTCAACTTCTTCTGGATGGTCGGCAGGTCGATCACCCCCAACGCGCGGACTTTCGCGATGTCGGCGGGATCGGTGATGCCGGCCGCGCGCATCGCATCGCAGGTGCGCTGCACGACGCGGGTGATGCCGGTCTCGCCGACGAACATGTGGTGCGCTTCTTCCGTCAGCATGAAGCGGCAGGTGCGCGACAATGGATCGAAGCCGGACTGCGCCAGTGAGTGCAGCTGCATCTTGCCGTCGCGGTCGGTGAAATAGGTGAACATGAAGAAGGACAGCCAGTCCGGCGTCGCCTCGTTGAAGGCGCCCAGCATGCGCGGCGCGTCGGCATCGCCTGAGCGGCGGCGCAAGAGATCGTCGGCTTCCTCGCGGCCGTCGCGGCCGAAATATTTCTGCAGAAGGTAGACCATCGCCCAGAGGTGACGGCCTTCCTCGACATTGACCTGGAACAGGTTGCGCATGTCGTAGAGCGAGGGCGCGGTCTTGCCGAGATGGCGCTGCTGCTCGACTGACGCGGGCTCGGTATCGCCCTGGATCACGATCAGGCGGCGCAGCATGGCGCGGTGCTCGCCCGGGACTTCCTGCCAGGCCGGCTCGCCGTAGTGCTCACCGAACGGCACGACACGGTTCTCCTCCTGCGGCGCCAGCAAGATGCCCCAGCGATATTCGGGCATGCGCACGTAATCGAACTTGGCCCAGCCGCGCGGATCGACCGAATAGGCGGTGCGCAAATAGACCAGCGATTCCTGGAAGCCTTCCGGCCCCATGTCGCTCCACCAGTCCATATAGCCGGGATGCCAGCCTTCCAGCGCCTTCAGCACCTGGCGGTCCTCGGCGAGGTTGACGTTGTTCGGAATCTTGGTCGAGTAGTCGACGTTCATGATGTTCATGTTCATGGTGGACCTCCCGTGGGGGACTGACTCGTTTGAAGGGGCGAATAGCTAATGGCGAGTAGCGAATGGAAATCCCTATTCGCTATTCGCCACTCCCTACTCGCTAGACTCTGGTCATATCGAATTTCGGCTTCTGGCCGCTGCCGTAGCGGCGCAGCGCGCCTTCCTCGCCGACGGCGTTCGGACGCTGGAAGATCCAGTTCTGCCAGGCGGTGAGGCGCGCGAAAATTTTCGATTCCATCGTCTCGGGGCCGACGAAGCGCAGGCTGGCTTCCATGCCGGTGAGGCTGTCCGGCGAGAAGCTGGCACGCTCCTCGAGGAACACGCGCACCTCGTCGTCCCAGTCGATGTCGTCGAGCGCGAAGGTGACGAGACCGAGCTCTTCCGCCTGCTCGGCGTCGAGCGCGGTGCCGAGCGTGGCTTCCGCGCGCTCCACGTCGGACGGGTCGGCCTGGAAGCGCGATTGCAGTCGCGTCAGGCCATGGCTCATCGGATACGGACCGAAATTCATGCCGGACAGCTCGATCGACGGCGGCGGGCGGTTGTCGCCCTGACGCGTGCCGATCAGCATGTAGGAGCGGTCGGCGGCGAACACGAGCTCGGCCAGCGTGCCGGCAAAGCAGGAGCCGGGCTCGACCAGCGTCACCAGCGTGCGCGAGGTGACGTCGATACGCTTGAGCACGCGCTTCCAGTAGTGCCTGATCTCGTTGACCAGCCAGTGCGCCTTGTTGGCTTCGAGGAAAGCATCGCAGGCGAGCACGTGGGCGCGGTCGCCGTGGCTCTTGAACACCAGCATCGCGATCTCGAGCTCGTTGATGCGCAGATGCAGGATGGCGTCGTCGAGCTCGCGCGCGACCTGGAGCGGCCAGAACGCAGCGCCCTGCGCCATCATGCCGTCGATGTCGGCGGGCGGCGCGGCCTCCGGCGCCTTGATCGAGATGGTGGCGATGCGGGCGGCACGGTCGATGTCGACGGTGACGAAGCCGTAGCGGATGCTGGTCTCGTCGATCACGCGCTTGAGCGGCGTCAGCGCGATGCCCTTGCCACCGCCGTTGCGCTTCGAAGCCGCCGCGAATTCCTTGGCACGCTCGGCGATCTTGCCTTCCAGCTTCGAATTCGGCGCGATCTCGTCGACGAGACGCCACTGCACCGCGCGCTTGCCCTTCACACCTTCCTCGATCGTGCAGAAGAAGTCGGCATGGTCGCGGCGCACCTTGCGCTTGTCGACGACGCGCGTCAGGCCGCCGGTACCCGGCAGCACCGCGAGCAGCGGCACTTCGGGCAGCGCAACGGCGGACGAGCCGTCATCGGCCAGGATGATGTGATCGGTCGCAAGCGCCAGCTCATAGCCGCCGCCGGCCGCGGAGCCGTTCACCACGGTGATGAAGCGCTGGCCGGAATTCTCGGAAGAATCTTCCATGCCGTTGCGGGTCTCGTTGGTGAATTTGCAGAAATTGACCTTGTGAGCGTGGGTCGAGCCCGCGAGCATGCGGATATTGGCGCCGGCGCAGAACACGCGGTTCTTGGCCGAGCGCATCACCACGACTTTCACCTCGGGATGCTCGAAGCGGAGGCGCTGGAGCGCATCGGCCAGCTCGATGTCGACGCCGAGGTCGTAGGAATTGAGCTTGAGCAGATAGCCTTCGAACAGGCCGCCATTCTCGTCGACATCCATGGTCAGCGTCGCGACGTCGCCGTCGACGGCGAGCTTCCAGTGCCGGTAGCGGGACGGCTCGGTCTGGAAATCGATGAATGTCGCGCCGCCTGCGAGGCGCCGATCTTCGCCGGCCATGGGTCACCCCTGAGCTTGAGTATGCATTATCGCCGTAGCACTAGATGCACAATAGTGCATCTTTTTGAACGCGTCTAGCCCCCAATGGCCAGAGCATGCACTTTGTTTCATGGTCGCCGTTCAAAGCCGCACCGTGACGCCAGCGCTTCGGTCCGTGCCGGCCGGAGGCTACATCCCCGCTGCCATCATGCGGCGCGCCCCTGCAGTCCCTGATCGTCGCGCAGGGCCGCTTTCGCGAATGGCACGATCGCCTCGAGCGTTGCCGCCGGCGCCTCACGATGCGGCGAATGTCCGGCGCCCGAGATGATCTTCAGATCGACCGGGCAGTAGCACTCTTCCTGCGCGATCTCGACCTGACGCAGGGTGCCGTATTGGTCGTCCGCGCCTTGCAGGACCATGATGGGGACGCGGATATAGGCGAGGTATTCCGAGATGTCCCAGTCGCGGAACTTCGGATCGAGCCAGGCGCCGTTCCAGCCGTAGAAGGCGTTGTCGACGTCCCTGTGCCAGCGCGCGAGTTTTGCCTTGAGGTCCGCGGTCTCAAACGTCGTCTTGATCGCGGCGATCGATTTCACCGAGATGTCCTCGACGATGAAATGCGGCGCGATCAGCACGAGACCGTTCAGGCGATGATCCTGATGCGCCCCTGCATAGATGGTCGCGATCGAGGCGCCGTCGGAGTGGCCGAGCAGGATGCCACGCTTGAAGCCGATCGCATCGAGCAGCTTCGGCAGCACGTCCAGCGCCTCGCGCTGCATGTAGTCGAGCGGCCGCGGCAGAGCGACCGGGCTGGACTGGCCGTAGCCCGCGCGTGAATAGGCGAAGATGCCGGCGCCGGTCGCCCGCTGGAGCTTTTCCGGGAAGTCGCTCCAGAGTCCGACCGAGCCGAGGCCTTCATGCAGCATGACGATGGTCGGCGCATCGGCGGCCTGCGGCACGAGCC
>NZ_AJQE01000099.1 GCF_000261685.1 Bradyrhizobium genomosp. I (2014)
GCGCCATCGATGCCGAGGAAGCCGGTGGGGGTGAGATTGGTCATGGTGTCACTCTTGTTCGCAATGAGGACGAGACGCGTCGGCGCACTCCGTCGCTCCCTCCCCCCTTGCGGGGGAGGGCTAGGGAGGGGGGTGCCACACGGGGACTCCCAGCGTGATGAAGAACACCGTGCGCGCGACGATGAAGGCCGATTGCTGGGCTACCCCTCTCCCCCACCCTCCCCCGCAAGGGGGGAGGGAGCGCAGCGGTGTGTGCGGCGATAGCGCGAGTCATACGACGCACCGTCTCGCTCAATTCGCACCTTCCCGCAGCTTGAACCGCTGGATCTTTCCCGTCGCCGTCTTCGGCAGCGACTCCACCACGTCGATCCAGCGCGGATATTTCCAGGGGCCGATCTTCTGCTTGACGTGCTCCTTCAGCATCTCCTGCAAATCCGTCGTCGTTGCGCCCGGCCGCAGCACGACGAAGGCCTTCGGCTTCAAGAGCCCTTCCGGGTCGGCCTCGGGCACGACGGCGGCTTCCAGCACGGCCGGATGCGTGATCAGCGCGCTCTCGACCTCGAAGGGCGAGACCCAGATGCCGGAGACCTTGAACATGTCGTCGGCGCGGCCGCAGAAGGTGTAGCGGCCATCGGTGTCGCGGACATACTTGTCGCCGGTGCGGGTCCATGGCCCCTCGAACGTGCGGCGGCTCTTGTGGCGCTGATTCCAATAGCCCTCGCCCGCGGAGGGCGCATCGACCAGGAGTTCGCCGACTTCGCCGTCGGCGACGTCCTGGCCCGCCTCGTTGACGAGCCGCACCGCATAGCCCGGCACCGGCTTGCCGGAGGAGCCGTATTTGATGTCGCCCGGCGCGTTCGAGAGAAAGATGTGCAAGAGCTCGGTCGAGCCGACGCCGTCGAGGATGTCGACGCCGAAGCGCGCCCTCCAGCTGTTGCCGACGGACTCCGGCAGCGCCTCGCCGGCCGAGGTGCAGATGCGTAAGGCGCCGCCGCCACGCTCGCTCTTCATCGCCTCGTCGTTGAGCATCGCCGCGAACAGCGTCGGCACGCCGTAGAAGATCGAGGGATTGTAGCGGTTCATCAGGTCGAACATGCGCGCCGGCGTCGGACGCTCGCTGTTCAGGATCACGGTGGCACCGACCGACATCGGGAAGGTCAGCGCATTGCCGAGGCCGTAGGCGAAGAACAGCTTTGCCGCGGACAGACAGACATCGCTCTCGCGAATGCCGAGCACCTGCTTCGCATAGGTGTCCGCCGTCGCCTGCAAATTCGAATGGATGTGCCGCACGCCCTTGGGCATGCCGGTCGAGCCGGACGAGTACAGCCAGAACGCCGGCTCGTCCGGATGCGTCGCGGCGGTGGTGAACTGGTCGCTCTCGCCTGAGAGCTCCTCGGCGAGCTGCTTGTGGCCGTTCTGCTTGGCGCCGGAGACCACGACATGCTCGAGATCCGGCATGCGGCCGACGACGTCCTTGATGACGGGATAGAGCGCCTCGGAGACGAACAGCACGCGCGCGCGGCAGTCGGCGAGAATGTAGGCGTATTGATCCGCGGTCAGCAGCGTGTTGAGCGGCACCGGCACGACGCCGGCGCGGATCGCGCCCAGGAACACGATCGGGAAATCGACGGTGTCCAGCATGATCATCGCCACGCGCTCCTCGCGGCGGACGCCAAGCCGGCGCAGCATATTGGCGGCGCGCCGGGTCTCGCGCTGGAGCTCGCCATAGGTGAGCCGCGAGACGGTGTCGTCGAAGGCGAGCTTGTTGCCGCGGCCTTCCTCGACATTACGGTCGAGCAGCCAGTTCACCGCGTTGTAGGATCCCTCGCTCACGGACTTCTCCCCCGAATTTAGAATTATAATTCATAGAAAGACACCGCGGCAGCTTGCTGTCAATGCCAGCAGGCACTATGTTTCATTAAAACGCGCCGCAGGACCTCCTTCAAGAGGCATCCGCTAAAGAAGGCTCATGACCGACAGTCCCGACGCCGAATCCCGTTTCCTCGAACAGCTCGGCCAACGCGTGCGCACCATGCGCGCGCTGCGCGGCATGTCGCGCAAGGTGCTCGCCAAGGTGTCAGGGATCTCGGAGCGCTACATCGCGCAGCTCGAAAGCGGCAAGGGCAACGTCTCCATCGTGCTGCTGCGCCGCGTCTCGGATGCGATGGGCGCGCACCTCGAAGATCTGCTCCCCTCGACCGATCCGACGCCGGACTGGCAGATGTTTCGCGACCTCTTGCGCAAGGCGACGCCGGCCCAGATCGCGCAGGCCAAGGATCTGCTCGCCGGAGGCAGCGCCTCCGCGCCGCGTCGCGCGCCATTCTGCGGCATCGCGCTGATCGGCCTGCGCGGCGCCGGCAAGTCCACGCTCGGCAAGATCCTGGCGAAGAAGATCGGCTGGAGCTTCGTCGAGCTCAACAAGGAGGTCGAGCAGCAGAACGGCCTCTCGGTCGCCGAGATCATCGCGCTGTACGGCCAGGAAGGCTTTCGCCGCATGGAGCAGGCGGCGCTGCAACAGCTGCTCGCGCGCAACGAGTTGATGGTGCTGGCAACCGGCGGCGGCATCGTCTCCGAGCCGCTGACCTTCGACCAGGTCCTGACCTCGTTCTACACGATCTGGCTGAAGGCCGAGCCCGAGGAGCACATGGCGCGCGTCCGCCGCCAGGGCGACCTGCGCCCGATGGCCGATGATCGCTCCGCAATGGCGGAGTTGCGCAACATCCTGCTCAGCCGCGAGCCGCTGTATTCGCGCGCAACGGCCGTGGTGGATACGGCTGGGCTGTCGGTCGATGCAGCTGCCGCACGGCTGATCGATGCGGTGCGGCCGGTGCTGCAGAACGACGCCCGCAGCTTCGGCCTGCGCAGCGTCGCGCTTTGAGCTCCGTCCTCGCATGACCGATATCGACGCGACCACCTCCCTGTTCGATCGGATCGGCGGCAGCGCAGCGATCGACGCCCTCGTCGACCGCTTCTACGAGCGCATGGACGTGTTGCCGGAAGCGAAAGTCATCCGAGCGATGCATGCGGACGACCTCGGTCTGATCCGGGACGTCTTGAAGCGCTATCTCACCGAATGGACGGGCGGCCCGAAGCTCTATTCCCCCGAGAAAGGCCATCCGCGACTACGGCAGCGGCACATCGGCTTTGCCATCGGCGATGCCGAGCGCGATGCGTGGATGCTCTGCATGCGTGGGGCGCTGGAAGAGGCGGTGAGTGATATCGCCGCGCGCCAGGATCTCGATCGCGCGATGTCGGGCCTCGCCGACTGGATGCGCAACCGGCCCTGATACGGCAGCGCCTCGACGCAAATTGAGGACGCACCCATGCTCTCGCGCAATGCGCCATGCATTGCTTGAATTGAACTCCGGACAAATCGCCTGCTAAGCTCTCGATATGACCGACACCCTCCCCGATACCATCCGCCGTCTCTACACCGATCCCGGTGAGTACATCGACAGCGATCATCCCACGGTGCAACAATTCGCGAAAGACGCGGTGCGCGCGGATGCGAGCGCGCGCGAGAAGGCCCGCGTCCTCTACAAGGCGGTGCGCGACGGGATCCGTTACAACCCCTATGTCAGCATGCGAGTCGCCGAGACCTTTCGTGCCTCGAGCGTGCTCGCCGCCGGACAAGGCTATTGCGTCGGCAAGGCTGCTCTCTATGCAGCCGCCTGCCGCGTCCACGGCATTCCCGCCCGTGTCGGCTTTGCCGACGTGAAGAACCATCTCACCACGGCGAAACTGCGCGCCAGCATGGGCACCGACATCTTCACCTGGCACGGTTTTACCGAGGTGCATGTCGACGGCGCCTGGCGCAAGGCGACGCCGACGTTCAACGACACGCTCTGCGCCAAGGTCGGCGTGGTCCCGCTCGATTTCGATGGCCACACCGATGCGCTGCTGCACCCCTTCGACGGCGAAGGCCGCGCCTACATGCAATACGTCAACGACCGCGGCACCTATCACGACGTGCCGGCAAAATTCCTGATGCGCGAGATGGCGCATGACTACGCCAACATGCAGGGCGAGGATCTGTCCGGCCGCGACATGGAGCGTGAGGCGGAAGCGCGGCAGAGCACGGTCCCGTAGCGATAGACTTGGACGGGCGCCATCGCGACGCTATGCTGGGCGCGAACGAGCGAGACGCGCGATGGACGCAACTGCCGATATCATCCGTCGATCTGCCTCACCACGCCTTGCGCGGCTGGTTTCCAGTATCTCGTTCTACCGCGAGCGCGGCCTCGGCCTGGCCGCCTTCCGCCACGCCGCTCCGCTTGCGCTTCCTCTGCTGGTGAACTTGGGAACGCCCTTCCGCATCGCGCTCGGGCAGCAACCGGATGCTGCCGACGCGCGGCCGAGTTTCGCGGCGGGTCTCTTTCCCGGGCCGGTCCTGATCGAGTCCGACGGCCGCGCCGAATGCGTTCAGGTCGATTTCACGCCGCTCGGGGCGTATCGCTTCTTCGGAGGAGCCGTGCCCGATTTGACCGCCCGCATGGTCGGCCTTGACGACATTCTCGGACGGGATGGTGAGAACCTCCGCGCCAGGGTGGCCGAGGCAGTCGGCTGGCTGCGGCGATTCGAGATCGTGGAAGACTTCGTGCTTCGCCGCGCCGTGCACGAGCCTTCGCCAGCGGTAGCTTTCGCCCTGGAGACGCTCTTGGGACGCGCAGGCGCGATCAGGATCGCCGACATCGCCTCCGACATCGGCTGGGGGCG
>NZ_AJQE01000100.1 GCF_000261685.1 Bradyrhizobium genomosp. I (2014)
TCGCTTCCACAACGAGATCGGCGTTCCGCCAAAGACGCTGGCCCGGATGCTGCGCTTTCATCGGGCCTGTGCGCTGGCCCGGACGAACGGCGCAGGCGGCTGGGCCACAATTGCAGCAGACGCCGGCTATGCGGACCAGGCGCATCTTGCTCGCGATTTCCGGATATTCAGCGGCGAGACGCCGACCGGATGGGCCGCGCGGCTCGATGTCGTCGATCCACGCCTGATGCGGGACGGCGGCGGCTAGCCGCCAGGACGGCGCGAGGCAACGCTCAAGTCCCATTTGTTCAAGCCTGCCGCCATGATCCGAATTAGGGTCGGCGTCGCAACAAGCTTGCAAGGACTTGCGCCGAACTTGCACCGGACTTGGAGAGTTTCATGAACCAGCCGAACGGCTACGAAGCACCGCGCCTCTACCATACCATGCGCTGCAAGGATGCGGAGGCGATGATCGCCTGGCTGAAGAACGTTCTCGGCTTCGCCGAACGCGTGGTGTACCGCAGGGAAGGCACGGTCATTCACGCCGAGCTGGCGTTCGGATCGTCGATTCTCATGCTGGGGGCGCATCGCGACGACGCCTACGCCAAGCAGGTTGGGGACATCAGCGGCCGGCGGACAGATGCCGTGTATCTGGCTGTTGATAATCCCGACGCGCTCTACGATAAGGTGAAAGCCGCTGGTGCGAAGATCGAAATGGAGCCCTACACAACCGATTATGGCAGCCGCGATTTCGCCGCGCGCGATCCGGAGGGCAACCTCTGGAGCTTTGGCACCTATTGGCCCAAAGTGGGCGAAGAGCCGCTCGCCGGATAACCGGACGATCACGTCAGACGCGGCTCGACGGCCGCAGTTCGAGCCCCGCCAGCCCATGCCGAGAATGCGGGCTGCCAGGCCGGCTTACCCGCTAGATCGACCAGTAATGCGGATGCGGGTAGGACCGCGAACGGTCGCCCCAGTCGAACGCATCGCCATCGAACTCGCACGGGCCGCTGCTGAGTTCGTCCAGCGTCAACTCGATCTGGAACGCCTCGCGGCTTGGGTCGTATTTCAGCGCGCTCCACTGGAGAGGGTAGTGATGATGGGTGCCAAGCAGTCCACCGGTCTTGATCACCGCATAGGCAACCATTCCACTCAGCTTGTCGAGCATCAGCCGCTCGATCGTGCCGAGCCTCGTCCCGTCGCGTCCATAGACGGCGACACGCTCCACGCGATCACTGGGAACCATGGTATGGTGCATGGCGTCCTCCCTGTTCTCTCATGCTTGGAACCATTATAGCACCGGCTTTGAGACAACGGGAATGCAGCTACAGGAGTTGCGACCGCAGCGACGTCGCCCCCTCCTGCAGCAGCGGCAGAAAACGATCGATCAATTCCTGTTCCGGGACGCGATCGACATGGGCACCCATGTTGATGGCGGCGACGATCACATTGTCGTAACGGCACACCGGAACCGAGATCGAGCGGAAATGCGGTTCGGCCTCGCGATCGACCAGCGAATAGCCCTGCGTACGGTCGGCTGCGATGCGCGCGAGCAACGCCTTCGGATCAGTCACGGTCTGCGGCGTCAGCGCCTCGCGCGGCATCGTCTCCAGCCGCGCGGCGAGATCGGCATCGTCGAACTGGCCGAGCAGGGCCCGGCCGACGGAGGTGCAGAACGCCGGCAGGCGATAGCCGATCTCCAAGCCACCACCCGAGAAGACTCGCGTCGGACCGCCGCGGGCGATGAACACGACGTCATCGCCATCGAGCACGGCAAGCGAGGAGATCTCCTGTGCGGCGGTCGCGATGCGATCGAGCACGGGTTGGAGCACCGCTACGAGCTGGTTCGAGCGCAGGTAGGACGCTGCCAACGTCAGCACATGCGGCGTCAGCGAGAACAGCTTTCCGTCACCGGAGACGAAGCCGCCGCGCTGGAGCGTGAACAGCATGCGCCGCGCGGTGGCGCGCGGAAGCTCCGCAGCTCGGGCGAGATCGCTCAACGTCATCGGCCCGGCCGTCGTGCCGAAGCACTGAAGCAGGCGCAGACCGCGATCGAGGCTCTCGACAAAGTCCGTCGCACGCTCCTCGCTTTCGTTTCGCCTCAGCTTGGGCATGGGTGTGGGACGATCCTGCAAAATAGTGCTTGCTGCCGCTTCAAGACATGTCATAATTCGCCCATTCGTTCAATAGGCGAACAAACGCCACTCCACAAGGATGCACGCGCCATGATGAGCCAGGAGCAGAACGACCTGATCACCCGCACCGGGCCCAAGGACCCCTGCGGCAAGCTGATGCGGAGCTACTGGCAACCGGCGGCGCTGGTCGACGAGCTGGAGGGCGCGCGGCCGATCCGTCCTGTCAAACTGCTGGGCGAGAACCTGGTGCTGTTTCGCGACGAGAGCGGCCGCTACGGCCTGATCGATCGCCACTGCGCCCATCGCGGCGCCGACCTCGCCTTCGGACGGCTCGAACATGGCGGCCTGCGCTGCGCCTTCCACGGCTGGCTGTTCGACGCCGCCGGCCAGTGCATCGAGACCCCGGCCGAGCCGAAGGATTCAAAGCTCTGTCAGAACATCCGCCAGCGCTCCTATCCCGTCGTGGAAAGGAGCGGCATCCTCTGGGCCTATCTCGGCGAAGGTGAGCCACCGGCCTTCCCGGAGATCGATTGTTTTGTCGCGCCCGGCTCCCACACCTTCGCTTTCAAGGGCCACATGGCCTGTAACTGGCTGCAGGCGCTCGAGGTCGGCATCGATCCCGCGCACGCCTCCTATCTGCATCGCTTCTTCGAGGACGAGGACACCTCCACCGCCTACGGCAAGCAGTTCCGCGGCGCCTCGGCAGGCTCTGATCTGCCGATGACAAAAATCCTGCGCGAATACGACCGGCCGATCATCAATGTCGAGCACACCGAATATGGCCTCAGGCTGATCGCGCTGCGCGAGATCGACGAGGAGCGCACCCATGTGCGCGTCACCAACCAGCTGTTCCCGCACGGCTTCGTCATTCCCATGAGCACGGAGATGACGATCACGCAGTGGCACGTGCCGGTCGACGACGAGAACTGTTATTGGTACGCGATCTTCACCAGCTACACGAACCCGGTCGACAAGCAGAGGATGCGCGACCAGCGGCTCGAGCTCTATGAACTGCCCGACTACAAGTCGCGCAAGAACAGCAGCAACGATTACGGTTTCGATCCGCACGAACAGCAGACCGCGACCTATACCGGCATGGGCAACGACATCAACGTCCACGATCAATGGGCGGTGGAATCGATGGGCCCGATCCAGGATCGCACCAGGGAGCATCTCGGACAATCCGACAAAGCGATCGTGCAATACCGCCGCCTGCTGCGGCAGGAGATCGAGAAGGTCTCCGGCGGCGCGAAGCCGATGCTGTTCCTGGACGAGGCCAACGCACGCAGCATCCAGGGCCCGGCGACAATGGACGGCATCGGGCCGACCCGGGGCTGGGAGACCTACTGGATGGAAGTCGACGTCAAGCGCCGCCGCGGCGCGCCGTGGACGGCACCGGTGCCGAAGGAAATTGAAGGCAAGGTGCATCGGCTGACGGCGGCGGAGTGATTTTTGGGGCATCGTCATTCCGGGGCGATGCGATAGCATCGAGCCCGGAATCTCGAGGTTCCCCGGTGCGCAATTGCGCACCTGTGGTCTGGTCCTTTGGACCATCCCGGAACGACAGCTATCGGGGAGTAGTCGAGTGACTTTCGTCGCGCGTCATGCGCTGTGGTCGGATGAGCAGAAGGACGCGGCGGCGCGCATGCGCCGCCTCGTCGAGGAGAAGAATCTCGAAGTCATCCGCCTCGCCTTCCCCGACCAGCACGGCATCCTGCGCGGCAAGACCATCATCGCCTCCGAGGCGATCGCCTCGCTGGAGAGCGGCTGCTCCATCACCACCACCATGCTCGCCAAGGACACCTCGCACCGCACGGTGTTTCCGGTGTTCACCGCGGGTGGCGGCTTCGGCATGAAGGAGATGGAGGGCGCGGCCGACGTGCTGATGGTCGCAGATCCCGCAACGTTTCGCGTCTTGCCGTGGGCGCCGGCGACGGGCTGGGTGCTGTGCGACCTCTATTTCAACGACGGCCGCCCGGTGCCGTTCGCAACGCGCTCGCTCTATCGCAAGGTGCTCGACGAGCTCGCGGGCCGCGGCCACGATTTCGTCGCCGGCCTCGAGGTCGAATTCCACATCTTCAGGCTCGACGATCCGCATATGCGCGCGGAGGATGCCGGCCAGCCCGGCACGCCGCCGTCGGTGAGCCTGCTCAGCCACGGCTATCAATATCTCACCGAGCAGCGCTTCGATCAGATGGAGCCGGTGCTGGAGATTCTCCGCCGCGACATCGTCGCGCTCGGACTGCCCTTGCGCTCGGTCGAGGTCGAGTTCGGTCCGAGCCAGTGCGAATTCACCTTTGCGCCGCGAAAGGGGCTCGAGCCCGCCGACAACATGGTGCTGTTTCGCTCCGCGGTGAAGCAGATCGCGCGCCGCCACGGCTATCACGCCACCTTCATGTGCCGGCCGAAACTGCCGAACGTGTTCGCCAGCGGCTGGCATCTGCATCAGTCGATCGTCTCGCGCGCGAGCGGCGACAACCTGTTCATGACGAAGGACGGCGGTGAGCCGCTCAGCACCTTCGGCAAGGCCTATCTCGCCGGCCTGCTCGATCACGCCCGCGCATCGACCGTGTTCAGCACCCCGACCATCAACGGCTACAAGCGCTACCGCTCCTATTCGCTGGCGCCGGACCGCGCGATCTGGGGCCGCGACAATCGCGGCGTGATGATCCGTGTGCTTGGTGGCGCCAATGATGCCGCCACGCGCCTGGAGAACCGCATCGGCGAGCCCGCCGCCAATCCCTATCTCTACATGGCCTCGCAGATTCTCTCAGGCCTCGACGGCATCGACCGCAAGCTCGATCCCGGTGCCTCGGCGGACACGCCCTACGAGACCAAGGCGCCGCCATTGCCGAAATCATTGCGCGATGCGGTCGCCGCGCTGAAGGACGACCCGTTCTTCCGCGAGAAGCTCGGGGCCGAATTCGTCGACTACTACACCCACATCAAGAACGCCGAGATCGACCGCTTCCTGTCCGAGGTGACCGATTGGGAGCATCGCGAGTATTTCGAGGTGTTTTGAGCAGGTCCGGCCCACTCCGGCACCGATGACTTACTTCAGCCGTATCGTGTCGACGCGACGGCACGGAACGCAATTATAGGCGTGCTCCGGGGGCAAGGTGACTATTCCCGGCAGTGTCGCCAGGAACTTCATGGGCCGCCTGCATTTCGAGCAGATGAGGATCGGCGGATCGTCTTCGCGATCGGGACTCATTCGATAACCAAGTCTGAGGACGCCGCACGATACCGCTGCGCCGCACGCGCTTCATCTCGGGAGAACTACCGGCCTCTATCGGAATCCGAGCCGGCGATGCACGGCTTCACGCTCCCGTGAGGCGACTTCTTCCGGAATGTTCCGACGACATCGCGCCATCCCGGGACGAAGCCATTTTCCTCGTGCCGCGAAAAACGCCGGAAAGGCACGCGGTCTACAACCACGGTCAATGATCAACAGCGGAGTTCGGTCATGTGGGGTCAATTTTTCAGCCTGATCTATCGCCTGTCCTGCCGGACCACCCTGATCGAGATCGGTGTCCATCGCCTCGCGCGCTAGCCGCTATGGCACGCGAATTGGGTAAGATGGATTGACCAGATGACGGGGATTGTCATGCGCAAGCTGATCCTGATCGCCGCGATGTCGCTGCTCGCGACGCAAGTCCATGCCGGAGGATCGCGGAGCTTGAGCCTTGCGGCCAGCAGTGCCAGCCAGCAGGCCGAGCAGCCCGCCACAACGGCGCCGGCATCGCAGCCGACCAATGTGCAGACGGCGACGACCGCGCCAACGTCAACAGCGACGAGCGTGCCAGCGACCTCGACGGCGCCGGCCACGGCAGCTCCGGTCGCCACAACGACCGCCCGGTCCGCCGCTTCGCCGGGGGCGGCCACGACCGAAGCCGCCAAGCCGAAGCGCCGGCAGCCATCCACCGAGGCACGGGTGATCCGCGAGCTGCATCGGCATGGAATTTATTGGTGAGAGCGGGGCTCAAATTCCCAAATACCGATGCTGCAGATCGGGCCCGGCCATCAGTTCGTCGGAGGTGCCGCTCCACACCGTCTTGCCGCGCTCGATGATGTAGTGGCGGTCGCAGATGCGGGCGAGATGGTCGACGTTCTTGTCGACGACCAGGATCGACTGTCCCCGGCTCTTGAGCAGCGACAGGCAGTTCCAGATCTCTTCGCGGATCAGCGGCGCGAGGCCCTCGGTCGCTTCATCCAGGATCAGGAGCTTCGGGTTGGTCATCAACGCGCGCCCGATGGCGAGCATCTGCTGCTCGCCGCCGGAGAGCTGGTTGCCCATATTGGACGCGCGCTCGGCGAGCCGCGGAAACAGCACGTAGATTGCCGCGAGCGTCCAGGGATTGCTGCTGCCGAAGCGGTCGGCGGCGGCCGCAACCAGGTTTTCGCGCACGGTGAGGTTCGGGAAGATCTGGCGGCCCTCGGGGACGAGACCGACGCCGAGCTTTGCAATCCGGTAGGACGGAAGCTGTCGCGCCTCGGCGCCGGCGAAGCGGATGCTGCCTGCGCGTGCCGGCGTCAGACCCATGATGGAGCGGATGGTGGTGGTCTTGCCCATGCCGTTGCGGCCCATCAGCGAGACCATCTCGCCCGGCTTGATCGACAGCGACAGGCCGAACAGCACCTGGGACAGGCCGTAGCAGGTCTCGATGCCGTCGACGTCGAGCAGCGTGTCAGCCATGATGCGTCACCACATGCTGATCGCCGAGATAGGCCCGCTTGACGTCCTCGTTCTGCCGGATCGCGGCCGGATCGCCGGAGGCGATGACGCGGCCATAGACCAGCACAGAGATGCGGTCGGCGAGCGCGAACACCGCCGGCATGTCGTGCTCGACCAGCACGATCGACACTTCCTTGCGCAGCTCCTGGAGCAGCTTCACCATGCGCTGGGATTCGGTGACGCCGAGGCCGGCCATCGGCTCGTCCAGCAGCAGCAATTTCGGCCTGCTCGCGAGCGCAACCGCCAGCTCGAGCTCGCGACGCTCGCCATGGCTGAGCCTGTTCACCACGACGTCGGCGCGATGACCGAGGCCGACGCGGTCGAGCGCGGCGTGGGCGGCATCGCGCAGGCCTCTCTCCTTGCGCGCATTGGCGAAGAAGCGGAACGACGTGCCGGCATGGGCCTGCGCCGCCAGCGCGACGTTGTCGGCGGCGGTGAAGTCGAGCAGCAGCGAGGTGATCTGGAACGAACGGGCGAGCCCGAGCGCACAGCGGCGATAGGCCGGCAGATAGGTGATGTCGCGGCCACCGAGCAAGACGCTGCCAGAATGCGGGGAAAGATGCCCGGTGAGCTGGCTGATCAGCGTCGTCTTGCCGGCGCCGTTCGGGCCGATGATGGCGTGCAGCTCGCCGGCCGCGACGTCGAGCGAGACGTTATCGGTCGCAATGATGCCGCCGAAGCGGCGCACCAGCTTTTCGACACGGAGCAGGGGTTCAGCCACGGCCAGCCCTCCCGAGCATGCCCATGATGCCGCCGCGGCCGAACAGCACGATCAGCAGCAACAGCGGGCCCATGATCAGCGCCCAGTATTCGGTGATCTGCGACAGGAACTCTTCGAGCAGCAGGAACACCACGGCGCCCATGACCGGGCCGATCAGCGTGCCCATGCCCCCGAGGATCACCATCACCATGAGGTCGCCGGAACGCGTCCAGTACATCACGGCCGGGCTGACGAAATCGGTGTTGTTGGCGAGCAGCGCGCCGGCAAGGCCGCACATGGTGCCCGATATGACGAAGCAGACCAGCTGGTAGCGCTTGGCAGGGAAGCCGATCGCCTGCATGCGCTGCTCGTTGGAACGCAGGCCCTGCACGACGAGGCCGAAGCGCGAATTGACGATGCGCCAGATCAGGAAGATGCCCCCGAACAGGCAGGCGAGGCAGAGATAGAAGAACTCCACGCGATTGCCGAGATCGATCAGGCCGGAGAAGTCGCTGCGCTTGTAGATGGTCAGGCCGTCATCGCCGCCGTAACGCGCCAGCCCGGAGGCGACGTAATAGGCCATCTGGGCGAAGGCGAGCGTGATCATGATGAAATAAACGCCGCGGGTGCGAAGCGAGAGCGCACCGATCACGAGCGCGAAAATCGCGGAGGCCGCCAGCGCGACCGGGAACTGGATGAAGCCGGAACCTACGCCCTCCTGCGCGAGCATGCCGACGGCGTAGCCGCCGATGCCGAGATAGGCGGCATGGCCGAAGCTCATCATGCCGCCGAAACCCATGATGAGGTTGAGGCTCGCGGCCGCCAGCGCCAGGATGATGATGCGGGTGAACAGCGTCAGGATGAAGATGTCGCCTGACAGCTGCGAATAGAGCGGCAGCAGCACGAGGCCCGCCAGCAAAAGGACCGTGACGGCCTTGCTCACCGTGAAAGCCTTCATCGACGATTGGCCGGAAACAGCCCCTCCGGCCGCACCACCAGCACGATCGCCATCAGGAGGTAGATCAGCATGGACGACAGTGCCGGCGCGGCGGTGGAGGCGGCGGCGCCGCTCAGCACCTGCCGCAGCAGGTTCGGCAGGAAGGCGCGGCCGAGCGTGTCGATCATGCCGACGAAGATCGCGGCGAGGAATGCGCCGCGGATCGAGCCGATGCCGCCGATCACGATGATGACGAAGGCGAGGATCAGGATGTTCTCGCCCATGCCGATCTGCACGGTGAGGATCGGCGCCTGCATCAGGCCGGCAAGGCCTGCGAGCGCCGCCCCCAGGCCGAACACCAGCGTGTAGAGCAGCTTGATGTTGATGCCGAGCGCACCGATCATCTCGCGGTTGGAGGCACCGGCCCGGATCAGCATGCCGATGCGGGTGCGCATCACGCCGAGATAGAGCAGGAGCGCGACCAGCAGCGCCACGACGATGATGGCGAGGCGATAGGCGGGATAGTGGATGCCGGGCAGGATCGGCACCGGCACGGTGAGCCAGGCCGGCAGCGGCAGCGCAAGCCCGGCCGGCCCCCAGATCAGCCGCACGGCTTCGTTGAAGAACAGGATCAGGCCGAAGGTCGCGAGCACATGGTCGAGATGGTCGCGGCCATAGAGGTGCCGCAACGCCGTCACCTCGAGCACGACGCCGAGCACGAGTGTGGCCCCTAGCGCCATCAGCGCGCCGAGCAGGAAGCTGCCGGTCCAGGCCGCGAAGGTCGCGGCGAAATAGGCGCCCATCATGTAGAGCGAGCCGTGCGCAAGGTTGACGAGATCCATGATCCCGAACACGAGCGTCAGTCCGGCCGCGAGCAGAAACAGCAGCAGACCGAACTGCAATCCATTCAGGAACTGTTCGACGACGAGCAGCATCAAGACTCTTTCAGGCGCACGCAGTGTCGCGCCGATGTTCGAACACGGTCGCCATCAGTGAAAGAGCTCCCCCTGCCTCTTCAAGGCGGAAAAATGGGTAATGGCAGTATCGTTCCGAGGCAAGAGCGATTCGACACCAAACATGCACTTTGTTGCATGCCGATGCATGCGATCGACATCGCCCCCTGCAAGAAAGCTGCCGTGCAGGGTGGGGCAACCTGCCGCACCCGAGCGATCACCCTCTCGCCGGCGGGCCGAAGAGAGGGTGCGAAACTCGTCGGAATGCAGGGAAGTCTAAAGTGCGATGCGATGAGGATGAATCGTCATCGCGCTTTGGATGGTCGCTCAAGCATGATCCCCGCGCAAACGCGTTCCGCGTTTGTCGCGAGGGACAATTGCTGCGCACTTTTCCGGATCATGCTTCAGTGCGACGTCATCTGCCGGGGATAGTCGTCCGGATCGGCGAGCATGCTGTTGGCCGTCGAGGCTTCCAGCGCTGCCATCCGAAACAGATAGGCGAGCGTCGCCAATCCGGAATCGTCCGCCATCTGCGCCAGCTCGAGCGCCATGTCGGACATGTAGCCGAGATTCTCGTCCTTCGTTTGCGCCATGATCTGGCTGTCCCGCATCATGTTCGACATCTCAGGCGCTCTTTCGTTGCGCGGCGAGGCCGCAGAGGTTGGCGCGGGCGACCGCATCCAGACGCGGGCCGTCCTGGCGCACGACCGTAGCCAGGCCGATACGATCACGCAGGGCATCGAGCGTCTGCCGACGGATGTCGATGGTCGCCGCCATGGTCCATGCGTTCTCCACCAGGGCGGGCAGGCCCAGCGGTGTCACGACGAAGCCGGCTTCGTGGAAGCGCGGCAACCACCAGGTTTCCATGATCGCGCTGACCTGCGCGATACCCTGATTGAGACAGAACTCCTGCACCGCCGCCATGAGTTGCAGGTTAAGCGCGCCGTCGCGGCGGTCACGCACGATGAAGTAGCGCGACCATTCCCAGACCAGCGGATCGGCGGGGCATCCGCGCACCGACGCCAGATGCGGAAAGACCTCGCTCATCATCGAAGGCTTGGTCGTCGGGTAGAGCCGGTGACCACCGACGACGCGGCGCCCTTCCAGCGCCAGCAGATACACGGTGTCCTCGTCGTCATAGGAATCGATCTCGCGGCTATCCGGCCTGCGTAGCGGTTCCCAGTGACGCTCCTCGACGAAGATGTCGTGACGCAACCGGAAATGCTGCTCGATCACGTCTTCATAAAGGTGACGATTTACCGCGGAAATTGCGTGAATCATGAAAACCCCCATTCATCCTCAATGGAGGCAGACTCTGCGAAAAGGCGCAGATTCGGTATTGGGAAATTTCCCAGTACGGCGCTCAGGGATTGATGATCTTGTTCCGAATCGCCAGCGCCACCGCATGCGTACGGTTGACGGCGCCGAGCTTGCGCGCGGCGGTTGCAAGATGCTCTTCGGCGGTGCGCTGCGTGATGTGCAGGATCTCGCCGATCTCCCAGGCCGACTTCCCCTGCGAGGCCCAGGCGATCACCTCGCGCTCGCGCGGGGTGAGGCGCGTCGACGGATGCGGCACCGGCTCGAGCAGACGTCGGATGTGGTCGAAGCCATACATCGCCATCAGGTGCAGCGCCGGCTTGCTGCGGGGATTGAGGTCGAGATGGACGCCGCCGAGCGACACCGCGGCCTCATAGCCGGTCAGCCCGTGGATCGGCACGATGAAGCCGCGCGACATCCGAAACTCGCTGGCACGATTCATCACTTCGGCTGCGTTCGGCTCGAGTTCGGCATCATAGGGTGCTTCCGACCACTCGAACGGATTGACCGATTGCCGGCACAAGCGCACCACTGGGTCGACGCGATCGTAATTGTTCTCGGTGTAGAGGCTGAACCACCCCGCCGGCCAGCGCTTGGCGAGCACCATCTGGGCAAACCGCTGGTCGGGATTGGGCAATCCCGTCACGATGATGGTTTCGAAGCCGAAGCGACCGAAGGCCGCTTCGAGCGCATTCATGGCTTCCGGTACCTTGCGGTAGGCCTGCAGGCCTTCGATGAAGTCGAGCGCCTCCCGGCCATAGTCTACGGCGGACATCGGTACGTTTCCTGACCCTCGCCCCTCCCGTATAGCACGTAATTGCGAACTGCCTCAATTCGCTGCGGCCGTAGTTTCCCGGTGCTCATCCGCTCGGAAGGTTCAGGCTACTTGTGGCAGAATTGGCATCGCGATACACCTGAGACGTCCGAAGCGGGAAAGCCACGATGGAAGACGAGGACATGGCCCTCAACAGCGTGCTCGGCCTGGAATTGAATCGCGTGTTTTTCGCCATCCGCGAAACGGCAAACAAGCAGAAGATCATCGAGTTTGCGCGCGAGGTGCTGCAAAGCGAACGTGCGGAACTGGCCGAGAGCGTATTGCCCGAGGGTCCGGCGAGCTAGAACGCAGTTGCGACAGACGGCGCCGATGCAACAGATCGCGCGACGACGCGGCCCTGCCGTTTGAACGCGCAGATCCAATCGAAACACTCTGACCAGGAAGTTCTTCGCCTTCTCCTGCTGGAGCAGATTGAAGCGCCCGGCCGCGCCCTCGTGCCCCGGACGCGGCGCAGCGTCTCTTCGACGATGCGCCGCAGAGTCCACGAGAGCGAGCGGCCTCCTCCCGCCACATCAACGCTCACTTGCCGCTGGATGACATCACGGCTCTCGTGAGATGATCACCGCCACGATCGTCTTTCGGATGCTCAGGCCATGATGACGCTGCGCCAGGTTGAAGTGATCCGTGCCGTGATGGTGACGGGCACCATCGGCGGTGCTGCGAAGCTGCTCAACGTGTCGGCGCCCGGGATCAGCCGCCTCGTCAAATACACCGAGCGCTCGCTCGGCATCCGCTTCTTTCAGCGCCAGAACGGCCGCTACTTCCCGACGCCGGAAGCCGAGAACATCTTCGAGCAGATCAACGGGGTCTACAAGAAGGTCGACGATCTCTCCGAGATCATCTCCAAGATCGGCCGCGGCGGCCTGTCGGAACTGCGCATCGGCTCCGTGCCCAGCATCTCGCAGGTGATGGTGCCGCGCGCGATCGAGCGGGTCCGCCGCCGCTATCCCGATCTCGGCATCGACATCAACATCCTCAAGCTCGAGGAGGCCATCGACTACCTGATGCTCGGCCGCGGCGAGTGCGTGGCGATGAGCTACCGGCTGGAGCATTCCGGGCTCGACTTCATGCCGCTCGCCTCGGGCGAGCTCTATTGCATCGTGCCGCCGGGCCACGAACTCGCCGGCCGCAAGCAGGTCTCGGCCGCCGAGATCACCCGTTATCCCCTGATCGGCATCGATCCCAACGATCCCTACGGGCGGATCATGGCCGGGATCTTTGCCCGCAACCGGCTCGACTTCAACATCACCATCCGCGCGCGCTTCGGCACCACGGTCTGCGCGCTGGTGAAGGCGGGGCTCGGCATCGCCGTCATCGACCAGTTCACGGTCGCCCATGGCGGCTATCCCGGGATCGAGCTGTTGAAGATCACCGAGCCGACGCGGTTCGACACCTACATCGCAGTCAAGCGCGGTACGCCGCTGTCGCTGCACGCCGAGTATTTCATCGAGTCCCTGCGCACCGAGATGCGCGCGGTCGAGCCGTCCCGCGGCAACAGCAGGGCCGCTCCAGCACGGGTCCGGAAGAAATAACATGATGTTAGGTTTGCCGATTAAATGGGTAATTGTGTTAGGCGAGGGAAAGGCTATCGTCACAGCAGGAACTACGCGGATTTCCCCGCTAGCAGCCGAGACCGGACGTTCCCAACGAGACGATGACGAACCATGTCGAAGCGCGGATGCGACGCCAGCAGGAAGCTTCTCACCGGCCTGATCGGCGCGCCGATCGCGCATTCCGCCTCCCCCGCCATGCATGAGCGCGCCGCCGAGGCGCTCGGCCTGCGCGGCCATTACCAGCTCATCGAGGTCGCCGGCGCCGACGCGGCCGGGCTCCGCATGATGCTCGAAGGCGTGCGGCGGCTCGGCTTTGCCGGCGTCAACGTCACCTATCCCTACAAGGAGGCTGTGGTCCCGCTGCTCGACGCGCTGGCGCCGGGTGCAGCCGGCATGGGCGCGGTCAACACCGTCGTCGTCAGGGACGGCCGGCTGATCGGTCATAACACCGATACCACCGGTTTTGCGCGGGCGGTAGCGCCAATGCTGGCGCCGTCCGGCAACGCCGTCGCCGTGATTGGCGCTGGTGGCGTCGGCAAGGCCATCGCATTTGCGCTGGCGAGCCTGAACGTGGCCGACATCCGCGTTTTCGACAGCGAGCCGGCGCGCGCCGAAAAGCTGGTCGCTCTGCTCGCCCCGCGCGGCGGCGCCCGCGCTGCCGCCAGCGTCGAAGACGCGATCGATGGCGCCACCGGTCTCGTCAACGGCACGCCGGTCGGCATGCTGACGAGCCGGGACACGCCGGTACCGGCGGCGCTGCTCAGGGCGGACCTGTGGGCCGCCGACGCCGTCTATTCGCCGCTGATCACGCCGCTGCTTGCCGCGGCGCGAGAGAAAGGCGCCCGAATCATGACCGGCCGCGAACTCGCGATCTACCAGGCTGCCGACGCCTTCGAGTTGTTCACCGGCCTTGCCCCATCGACCGAGATCATGGGAGAGGCTTTTGATGCCGTGATGGCTGCGCGCCGCGCGGCCCATCAGGCAGCTTGAGACGGAGCGGCCGGACACAAGGCCGCCTGCAAAATCTGAAACGGGAGGAGAGGACGATGAAATCAACGCTATTGGTGGGCGCACTGCTCACCGCCATGACCGCAACGAGCGCCCTTGCGCAGGCGATCAAGCTCGCCGACGTCGCCGAGCTGTCGGGCGGCGGCGCCACGGTCGGGACCAACTGGAAGAACGGCATCGACCTCGCGATCGAGGAGATCAACGCCAAGGGCGGCGTGCTCGGGCGCAAGCTTGAGGTCACCCACGCCGACTCGCAGTCCAACCCCGGCGTTGCCCGCGCGCAGGTGCAGAAAGCGCTGGACGCCGAGCCCTACGTGCTGCTCGGACCCGGCTATTCCGGCTCGGTGAAGGTGACGGCGCCGCTCGCCGCCGAAGCCGGCATCGCGCAGATCATGGGCGGCGAGGCCGCCGAGCTGACGCAGGCCGGCAACAAGTTCCTGTTCCGCACCTCGTTCGGCCAGCAATCCTCGATGCCGAAGGTGGCAAAGTACATCCACGACGAGATGAAGGCGAAGACGGTCGCGGTGGTCTGGGTCAACAACGATTTCGGCCGCGGCGGGCGCGACGTCATAGTCAAGGAGCTCGACGGGCTCGGCTCCAAGGTGGTGGCCGACCTCTCGACCGAAGCGGGCCAGGCCGATTTCGCCGCCGACGTCGGCAAGATCAAGGCTGCGAACCCCGACGCCGTCTTCGTCTACCTGAACGAAGAAGAGAGCGCGCGCATCCTGAAGGAGCTGAAGCGCCAGGGCGTCACCGCGCCGCTGATGGGCGAGACCACGCTGATCGGCCAGAAGGTGATCGAGCTCGCCGGCGATGCCGCCAACGGCGCGCGCGGGCATGTCGGCCTCACCACCGACGCGCCGGTCGATCTCATCAAGGCGTTCCGCGAGAAGTTCTCCAAGAAGTACAATTACGTGCCCGACCATAACGGCCTCAAGGGCTATCTCGCCGTCTACATGGTGAAAGCCACCACCGAGAAGATGGGCAAGGTCGATCCGAAAAAATTCGCCGACACGCTGCACGGGCTCACCATCAAGGCCGCGGACGAGCCGGGCATTTTGATGGACGTCACCTTCAGCGACACCGGCGACATCGACCGCCAGAGCTTCCTGGTCGAGGTGGTCGAAGGCAGGCAGGTGGTGAAGCAGGTGCTGCCGAAGGTGAAGTGAGGCGCTCTTCGGCTCTCCCCGCACTTGTCTCGCCGAAGCTATCGCGAAGGCGGATGCGGGGAGAGGGAGAAGATAGAGGGGAACATGTCCAACCTATTCGATCTTGTGGTCGCGGGACTTGCCACGGGCGCCATCTACGCGCTGGTCGCCGTCGGATTCACGCTGCTGTGGCAGACCTCGCAGACCATCAATTTCGCGCAAGGCGAGTTCGTGATGCTGCCGGCCTTCCTGATGCTGGCGGCGATGCATGTCGGCGCGCCGTTCTGGCTCGCGATCATCCTCGGCATACTCTTGTCGATGATCCTGCTCGGCCTTGCCTTCAAGCTGCTGCTGGTCGACCCGATGATGCGCCACGGCGTGCTGCCGCTGGCGATCGCGACGATGGCGCTCGCGATCGGCATCAAGGAAGCCGTCAAGCAGTTCTTCAGCGCCGAAGCCTCGCCCTTCCCATCGATCGTGCCAACCGGTGATGTCTCCATCCTCGGCCACGCCGTCTCGCTGCAAAGCATCGGCGTGCTCATCGTCGCCATCCTCGCCGTGGTCGGCCTGACCACGCTGCTCAACCGCACCTCGCTCGGCCACCAGATGCAGGCCGCGGCGCAGAACCCGACAGTGGCGCGCATCATCGGCGTGCCGGTGGAGCGCATGATCCTGCTGACCTTCCTGATCAACGCCTTCCTGGTGGCGCTGGCTTCGCTGCTGATCACGCCGATCTACCTGGCAAAATTCTCCTCCGGCGAGGTGCTGGGCCAGGCCGCCTTCATCGCCGCGATCGTCGGCGGCTTCAACCAGGTGCGCGGCGCGATCGCCGGCGGCCTGTTGATCGGCGTGCTCGACAATCTCGCGGCTTCCTATATTTCGACCCAGTATCGCGCCGCCGTGCCGATGATCTTTCTGATCATCGTCATCCTGTTCCGGCCGCAGGGCTTGCTCGGCCGCGCCGAGGAGCGCACCGTATGAGCGGCTTCGCCAAACCCCTGAAGATCGCGCTCGGCCTTGCCGTCGTCGCCGCGCTGATCATCGTCCCCATGAACTTCAATCGCTACGGCCTGTTCATTCTCAGCCAGTGGGCGGTAATGAGCATCGCTGCGATGGGCCTCAACCTCACGCTCGGCTATGCCGGCCAGGTCTCGCTGGCGCAAGGAGCATTCGTCGGCATCGGCGCCTATGCGGCGGCGATCATGACCACCCATGGATGGCCGCTGCCGGCGGCGGTCATGGTCGCAATCGTGTTGAGCTTCGCCGTCGGCTGGGTGCTCGGCTATCCCGCGCTGCGCGTGCAGCACCATTACCTTGCCTTCGTCACGCTCGCCTTCTCCACCCTCGCCTTCCTGGTGTTCCGCAACGAGAGCTGGCTCACCGGCGGCATCTACGGCATCTCCAACATCCCGCGACCGCACATCTTCGGTCTCGCGACCAACAAGCCGCTGCCGTTCTACTATGTCTGCCTCGGCTCGCTCGCGATCGTCTCGGTCGCAGTGTGGTGGCTGATCCGCTCGCCCTGGGGCCGCGCGTTCATGGCGCTGCGCGAGAACCCGCTGCGCGCGCAATCGCTCGGCGTCGACACGCGCCGCTATACGCTGATGGCGTTCGCGATCGGCTCGGCGCTCGGCGGCGTCGCCGGCGCGCTCTATGCGCCGCTGACGCAATATATCGACCCTGTTCCCTTCAACCTGTCGCTCTCGCTCGACCTGCTGATGATGGTGATCGTCGGCGGTGCCGGCTTCTATTTCGGCCCGTTCCTCGGCGCCATGATCGCGGTGCTGCTGCCGGAATGGCTGCGCTTCACCGAAGGCTACTATCTGATGCTGTACGCGGTCGCGGTGATGCTGCTGCTGATCTGGTCGCCGACCGGCATTCTGGGAATCCTCGATCGCACCATGGCGGCGCGGCGCACGAAGGCGGCTTCCGCGCTGCGCGCCGTCGCGAAGTCCCGGCTGGAGACGGTGCAATGACCGCTGTCCTCGAAGTCACCAATATCAAGAAGAATTTTGGCGGCATCAGCGCCGTCGATGGCGTCAGCTTCGACGTGCGCGAGGGCGAGATCCTCGGCCTGATCGGCCCGAACGGCTGCGGCAAGTCGACCCTGTTCAACTGCATCCTCGGCCAGCTCACACCATCAGGCGGCGAAGTGAAGCTCGACGGGCAGGTCGTCACCGGCCTGCGCCCCTCCGAGCTCAACAAGCTCGGAGTCAGCCGCACCTTCCAGCTCTTGCAGGTGTTCCCGAAGCTCTCGGTGCGCGAGAACCTGATCCTCGCCGGACAGGAGCACCAGGGCAGCATGGCCTCCCGCCTTGTCGGCCGCTCCGATGCCGGGCTGACCGGGGCCGCCAACCGGATGATCGGCTTCTTCAAGCTCGATCATCTCGCCGACGAGCCTGCCGGTGGTCTCTCCTACGGCCAGCAGAAGCTGCTCGACGCCGCCATGGCCTTCATGGGCGGGCCACGCCTGGTGCTGCTCGACGAGCCCGCCGGCGGCGTCAACCCGTCGATGCTGGCGGACCTCAAGGACCGGCTGGTTGCCATCAACCGCGAGAAGAACGCGACCTTCGTCGTGATCGAGCACAACATGGAATTCGTGATGTCGCTGTGCTCGCGCGTGATGGTGATGGCGGAAGGCAAGGTGCTGGCGATGGGACGGCCCGACGAGGTCCGGAAAAACCCCGCCGTGATCGAAGCCTATCTCGGACATTAGGAGAGGCGTGATGACCGACCCGATCCTCTCGGTTCACAATCTCGTCGGCGGCTACGGCAAGATGACGATCCTGAACGGCACCACCTTCGCCGTGCCGCAGGCGACCATCACCACCATCATCGGTCCCAACGGCGCCGGCAAGTCCACGGTGTTCAAGGCAATCTTCGGCCTGTTGAAACTGCGCGAAGGCAGGATCAGCTTCGCCGGCCGCGACGTTACCAATTTGAGCCAGCGCGCGCTGCTCAATGCCGGTATCTGCTACGTGCCGCAGGGCCGCAACATCTTCCCCGAGCTGTCGGTGCGCCACAATATCGAGCTGGGCGGCGTCGCTGCCGAGAAGGGCCTCGACCTGCCCAGGCGGATCGAGGCCGCGCTCGACCTATTCCCGACGTTGCGCCGTAAGTCGGCGCAGCAGGCCTCCACGCTGTCGGGCGGCGAGCAGAAGCAGCTCGAGATCGCGCGCTCGCTGCTGCTCGAACCGAAGCTCGTGCTGATCGACGAGCCCTCGATCGGCCTGTCGCCGCTGATGGTGCAGCAGACCTTCGACATCCTGAGATCCCTGCGCGACCACGGCGTGACCATCCTGATGATCGAGCAGAACGCGCGCTCGGCGCTGGAGATTTCCGACATCGGCATCGTGCTCGAGCTCGGCCAGACCCGCATGGTCGATGACGCGAAACGCATCCTGAATGACCCGCGCATCGGCCAGCTCTTCCTCGGCGGCGTCATGGAGGAGAGTACGGCATGAACAAGCGCTCGATCGCCACCGTTTCCCTCTCCGGCGCCCTCGACGAGAAACTTCGCGCCATTGCGGCCGCCGGCTTCGACGCGGTCGAGATCTTCGAGAACGATCTGCTGTCGTTCGGCGCAGGCCCACGCGACGTCGCAAAGCTCTGCCGCGATCTCGATCTCGAGATCTGCGCGTTCCAGCCCTTCCGCGATTTCGAGGGCATGCCGGAACCGCAGCGTTCGCGCAATTTTGCACGCGCGATGCGCAAGTTCGATCTGATGCAGGAACTCGGCACCGATCTGTTGCTGGTCTGCTCCAACGTGTCGCCTGCCGCGCTCGGCGGTATCGACCGGGCCGCCGACGATTTTCGCGAGCTTGGCGAACGCGCGGCCGCGCGAGGCCTGCGCGTCGGCTACGAAGCGCTGGCCTGGGGCCGCCATGTCAACGATTATCGCGACGCCTGGGAGATCGTGCGCCGCGCCGACCATCTCGCGATCGGCGTCATCCTCGACAGCTTTCATGCGCTGGCGCCCGGTTTTCCAACCCGCGCGATGGCCTCGATCCCCGGCGACAAGATCTTTCTGGTGCAGCTCGCCGACGCGCCGAAGCTCGAGCTCGACATTCTGTCGTGGAGCCGGCACTTCCGCTCTTTCCCGGGCCAGGGCGACCTGCCGGTCGGCGAGTTCATGGCGGCGATCGCGGCAACCGGCTATGCCGGGCCGCTGTCGCTGGAGATCTTCAACGACCAGTTCCGCGCCGGCTCGGCCGCGCAGACCGCGATCGACGGCCTGCGCTCGCTGATCCTGCTGGAGGACCAGCTCGCACCGGACTGGCCGAAATTCGCCGGCGAGCCGCTGGCGCCGAAAGCCGGGAGTCGCGGCACCGGCTTCATCGAGTTTGCCGTCAACGAGAACAAGGCCGCCGAGCTCGCCCGGCTGTTTTCGCAGCTCGGCTTCCGCAGGACCGGCCAGCACCGCAGCAAGGCGGTGGAGCGCTGGTCGCAGGGCAGGGTCGAGCTCGTCATCAACAGCGAGACCGACGGCTTCGCGCATTCGCACTACGTCACGCACGGCCCTGGCGTCTGCGCGATTGCGCTCGACGTCGACAATGCGGGCCTTGCCATGCAGCGCGCCGAGACGCTGAAGGCGCGCACCTTCTATCAACCGGTCGGGCCGGGCGAGCTGGAAATTCCCGCGATCCACGGCGTCGGCGGCAGCCTGCTCTATTTCCTGGATCAGGCCGGCAAGAACTGGGATACGGATTTCGAGCCGGTTGCAAGCAATGCGGACGAGGACGTCCTGCTCGCGGTCGACCACATCGCACAGTCGATGCCCTATGACGAGATGCTGTCCTGGCTGCTGTTCTACACCGGCATTCTCGATCTGAAGCGGCTGCCGCAGATGGAGATTGCCGACCCCAGAGGACTCGTGCAGAGCCAGGCCATCATCAACGGCGACCAGAGCCTGCGTTTCGTGCTCAATGGCTCCTCGGCCAACCGCACGCTGCCGGCGCGTTTCATCTCTGAGTTCTTCGGTTCGGGCGTGCAACATGTCGCCTTCGCGTGCCGGGATATCTTTGCGACCGTTGTCGCGATGCGCGCCCGCGGCGCGGACTTCCTGGATATCCCAGAGAACTACTACGACGATATCGAAGCCAAGTACGACCTCGCCCCCGAGCTGATGGCGCAGCTGCGCGCCAACCACATCCTCTACGACCGCGAGGGCGACGGCGAGTTCTTCCAGGTCTACACCCACATTTTCGACGAGCGATTCTTCTTCGAGATCGTCGAGCGCAGGAATTATCAGGGTTTTGGCGCGGCCAACGCCGGCATCAGGCTCGCGGCCCAAGCCCGCGAAGTGCGCCCCGCGAGCATGCCGCGGGTGTAAGTTCTATACTCCCCGTCATTGCGAGGGGCGAAGCGACGAAGCAATCCAGAATCCATCCGCGGAAGGATTCTGGATTGCTTCGCTGCGCTCGCGATGACGGAGGGGAGGCTATCGAGGACTTCAACTCACTCCGTCCTCGCGGGGACTCCCCCTCACCCCAAGCCCTCTCCCCGAAAACGGGGAGAGGGAGAAGGGAAGCCTCACTTCATCTTGCACTTGTCGTGGAAGCGGTCCTGGTCGTTCTCGACGATGGTGGCGACGGTCTTCAGCGCGAGCTGGCCTTCGGAATCCTTGACCACGTCCTGCAGGTAGAAGTTCTGGATCGGGATGTGGTTGTTGCCGTACTTGAACGGGCCGCGCACCGATTTGAAGTTCACCTTCTCCATCTCGGCCTTCATCTCGTCCTTCTTCGAGGTGTCGCCCTTCACGGCGACGACGGCGCTGTTGATCAGGTTCGCGGCGTCATAGGACTGCGCGCCGTAGAAGGTCGGGCGCAGGCCGGTATACTTCTTGCGGTAGTCGGCGACGAAGCGCTTGTTCTGCTCGTTGGGGAGGTCGTTGACCCATTGCTGCGCGCCGGGCACCCCGAGCGCGTTCTCCTTCTGGAGCGGCAGCGACAGCTCATCGATGGTGAAGGCGGTGTAGAGCGGCATCGTGCTCTTCAGCCCGGCCTGCGCATATTGATTGAGGAATTGCACGCCCGCAGCACCGGGGTAGAACACGAAGATCGACGCGGCGCCGGAGGCGCGCGCCTTGGAGAGCTCGGCGGAGAAGTCGAGCTGGCTCGGCCACACCGTGTATTCCTCACCCACGACCTGACCCTTGAAGGTGCTCTTGACGCCGGCCAGCATGTCCTTGCCGGCGGCGTAGTTCGGACCAATCAGGAACACCGACTTGACGCCCTTCTGGTTCATATACGTGCCGACCGCCTGCGGGGTCTGGTCGTTCTGCCAGGAGGTCGAAAACACGTAAGGCGAGCACAGCTCGCCCGCGAGCTGCGACGGGCCGGCGTTGGCCGAGATCAGGAAGGTCTTCGAATCCACCGCGGTCTTGAGCGAGGCCAGCAGGACGTTCGACCAGATATAGCCGACGATGAAATCGACCTTGTCGGACTGCACCAGCTTCTCGGTCTTCTGCTTGCCGACGTCGGGCTTCTGGCCGTCGTCCTCGTAGATCACCTCGACCGGCTTGCCGCCCATCTTGCGGCCGAGATGATCGAGCGCGAGCTCGAAGGAATTTCGCATGTCGTTGCCGATCACGGCGGTCGGGCCGCTGAAGGTCGAGACGAAACCGATCTTGATGGTGTCGCCGGCGAATGCCTGATTTGCCAGCACCAGCGCCGCTGCGCCTGCCAGCCAAAATGCCGTCCTCATAACCACTCCCTCCTCATTATCGGTCCCGGAAACGGGGTGATCGCCGCTCCAAGCCTGTCACTATTGAACGCAAAATCTGTCGAGCCGCCAATGGCTCAGCGTCCGCTCCTGCACCATATTTCGTCTCAATCGGCGATGGCAAGAAATATAGTTCTACTTACTTCGACCGAGGCCAGCCCAGGGCGGATCCGGGGGCTGCGGCGCTTTTTCGCGGGTCTCGATACATCGGGCCTATGCGTCAATTGATGACGGCTATTGGACCGCGGCGCCCAATCCGCACTTAAATGAAGGCGAGAGGCAGCGAGATTCGAGGTGCATCATGGCCGCAACTCCCCATCGCGTCGTCATCGTCGGCGCCGGCTTCGGCGGGCTGGAGGCGACCTACCGGCTTGCGGGCGCGCCGGTCGAGATCACGCTGATCGACCGCCGCAATCATCATCTCTTCCAGCCGCTGCTCTACCAGGTCGCGACCGCTTCGCTCGCCACCAGCGAGATCGCCTGGCCAATTCGCCATCTCATGCGCGACCGACGCGAGGTGACGACGCTGTTTGCCACAGTGAGCGGGGTCGACACCGCGCGTCGCTGCGTGCTGATCGACGACGGCAGCGAGGTGCCCTACGACACGCTGGTGCTCGCCACCGGTGCGCGGCACGCCTACTTCGGTCACGACGAATGGGAGCAGTTCGCGCCCGGCCTGAAGACGTTGGAGGATGCGACCACGCTGCGCCGGCACATCCTGGTGGCGTTCGAACGCGCCGAGCGCGAGACCGATCCGGAGAGGCGCGCGGCTCGGCTGACCTTCGTCATCGTCGGGGCCGGCCCGACCGGCGTCGAGCTCGCCGGCACCATCGCCGAGATGGCGCATCACACCCTGCCCGGCGATTTCCGCAACATCGACACGCACAAGGCGCGCGTCGTGCTGATCGAGGCGGGTCCGCGCGTGCTCGCGGGATTTCCCGACGAGCTCTCGGCCTATGCACAAGCCTCGCTGGAAAAGATCGGCGTCGAGGTTGTGCTCGGCCAAGCCGTCACCGAGATCAATCGCGAGGGCGTCGTGTTCGGCGGCAAGCTGCTTGAGGCAAAGACGCGGATCTGGGCCGCCGGCGTCCGCGCCTCGCCCGCGGCCGAATGGCTGGGCGCACCGAGCGATCGCGCCGGTCGCGTGCAGGTCGAGGCCGACCTCACCATTCCCGGTCATCCCGAGATTTTTGCGATCGGCGACACCGTGAGCATCAACGCCTGGGACGGCAAGCCGGTGCCGGGCATCGCCCCGGCGGCCAAGCAGCAGGGCCGCCATGTCGCCGATACCATAAGAGCCCGCCTGCGCGGCGCCGCGACGGGCCCGTTCCGCTACAAGCATGCCGGCAGCCTCGCCCAGATCGGCAAGCGGCTTGCCGTGATCGACTTCGGCCGCATCAGGCTGCGCGGCGCCATCGCGTGGTGGATCTGGGGCATCGCCCACATCTACTTCCTGATCGGCCTGCGCCACCGCCTCAGCGTCGCGCTGAGCTGGCTCTGGATCTACGCGCGAGATCAGCGCGCGGCGCGGCTGATCACGCAAGGGTCGAGCAAGGTGGTGTAGGGGACGCTGACGCGGCGCCACCCTCTTACCGTCCCCTGGAGGGGGAGGGTCGGCTCACATGGAGCGCAGCGAAATGTGGGGCGGGGTGGGGTGACGGTCTCTCCACCTCCAACAGTGCCCGAGTGGAGAGATCACCCCACCCCGCTCGCGCTACGCGCGATCGACCCTCCCCCTCCAGGGGAGGGTGAAGGAAACCGCGCTCGCAGCTTCCTACTTCACCAACTCGCAGCCGCCCTGCGCCAGCGGGCGGAACGCCTGGTCGGCCGGGATCGTCGAGACCAGCTTGTAGTAGTCGTACGGATATTTCGATTCCTCCGGCTTCTTCACCTCGAACAGGTACATGGGATGCACGACGCGGCCGTCCTGGCGGATCATGGTGTCGCCGAACAGTTTGTCCTTGCCCTTGAACTTCTTCATCTCGGGCACGGCGTCCTTGGCGTTGTCGCTGCCGGTGGCTGCGACCGCGTTGAGATAAGCGAGCGTGGAGGCATAGACGCCGGCCTGGTTGCCGCTCGGCATCTTGCCGTTCATGCCGGGACGCGCGGCAAAGCGTTTCGCAAATGCGCGAGTGTCGTCGTTCATGTCCCAGTAGAAGGCCTCCATGAGCTGAAGGCCCTGGGCGACCTTGATGCCCATGCCGTGGACGTCGTTGATGAAGAGCAGGAAGGCGACGAGCTTCTGCCCGCTCTGCTGGATGCCGAACTCGGCGGCCTGCTTCACCGCGTTGATGGTGTCGCCGCCGGCATTGGCAAGCCCGATCACCTGCGCTTTCGAGCTCTGCGCCTGCAACAGGAACGACGCGAAATCGGAGGTGCCGAGGGGGTGCTTGGACGAGCCAAGCACCTTTCCGCCATGCCCCTCGATATATTTCTGCGCCTCCGCCTCGATCCCCTTGCCGAGCGCATAATCGACCGTAAGGAAGTACCAGTCCTTGCCGCCACGCGACATCATCGCGGCCGCAGTGGTGTTGCCGGTCGCCCAGGCGTCGTTGACCCATTGGATGGTGTTTGGCGAGCAGGCCTTGCCGGTGAGATCCGAGCTCGCGGTCGAGGACGCCAGGAAGGTCATGCGGCTGTCGCGCAAAAGCGTGTTGATGGAGAGACCGACGGCCGAGTTCGGCACGTCGACGATGGCATCGACGCCCTCGACGTCGAGCCATTTGCGCGCGATGGCGCTGCCGACATCCGCCTTGTTCTGGTGATCGGCATAGACGATCTCGACCTTGATGTTCTTGCCGCCGCCGTTGAAGTCTTCCGCCGCCATGCGCGCGGCCTCGACCGAGCCCATGCCATTGGTGTCCTGAAAGATGCCCGAGATGTCGTTGAGCACGCCTATGCGGACGACATTGTCCGATATCTCGGCGCTTGCCGCGCCGGTTACCAGGCTCGCGGCCAGCACCAGCATCCGCTTCAGATGTTTCATCATTTCCCTCCCCTGTTTGGTCGATTGCCGCGTCGGTCCTTGCCGGCGCGTTTGAAGAATCAGACCCTTTGAAGAATCAGACCTGCCGCGCGGGCAGTCTCAGCACGAGCCCATCGAGTGCGGGCGTAGTCTTGATCTGGCAGGACAGCCGGCTGTTCGGCAGCC
>NZ_AJQE01000101.1 GCF_000261685.1 Bradyrhizobium genomosp. I (2014)
GAGCAGCGCGTCTTCGTCATCAGCCATGTCGGGCAGGCGCGCGAGCCAGCTGTCATCGACGTAGACGTGGCAGGTCGCACACATGGCGTTGCCGCCGCATTCGGACAGAATGCCGTCGAGGCCGTGATGGGTCGCGGCCTGCATGGCGCTCTCGCCGCCTGAGGTCTCCACGCGGTCGGACTTGCCGTCGGGATGAATGAAGGTAATGGCGGGCATCAGGACTCCTCGTCAGACCGGGGTGATGGTGACGGGCAGGCTGTCGAGCCCGCGCAGCGTGTTGTTGAAGCGGCGTTTCGGCTCGCCCGTGATCTCGATCTTCGCGATCCGACGTGCCAACGCCGTCAGCATCACCTCGCCTTCGAGGCGGGCGACGAGCTGGCCGACGCACATGTGGATCCCCGAGCCGAAGCCGACATGGCCGGAGGTGCGGCGGGTGATGTCGTAGCTGTCGGGCTGGTCCCAGCGCCGCGGATCGCGATTGGCGGCGGCGAGGAACATCAGCACCTTCTCGCCCTCGCCGATCCGCGCGCCCGACAGCTCGACCTCGCGCGTCGTGGTGCGGAAGAAGGTCTGCACCGGGCTTTCGAAGCGCACGGCCTCCTCGAACGCGTTGCGCGCCAGCGTCAGATCCTCGCGCAGGCGCAGCCATTGATCCGGGAAGCGCGCGAGGCAATAGATCGCGGCGCCGATGCCATTGACGGTGGTGTCAAGACCGGCCGACAGCAGTGAGCGCACCAGGAGCGGCGCTTCGGTCGCCGTGATGGCGCCGTCGTCGACCTGCGCATGAATGCAGGCCCCAAAGCCGCCCGGCGCCAGGTTCTCGCGCTGGCACTGCTCGGCAACATAGGCCTGGTGCGGTGCCGAGCGTTCGATCGCCTCCTGGCGCAACTGGTTGGGCGGACCGAACGCGTTGAACACGACGCTGGCATAGGGAATCAGATGCTCGCGGCCCTCGGACTTCAGGCCCAGCGCATCCGGAAAGATCGAAAGCGGATAGGCTTCCGCAAGATCGGCGATCGCATCGAAGCTGCGCTCATCCAGCAGCGCATCCACCCGCTCTTCCGCCGCGGCGGCAAAGCGGTCGCGCACCTGCTTCATCACGGTCGGCGACAGCACCTTCGACAGCACGGCGCGGGTGCGGGTATGCGCGGGCGGATCGGCCTCCAGGATCAGGCTCGGCGGCCGCCATGGCGTCTCCTTCCTGAAGTCGGATAGGCCGACGCCACGGCTGGAGCAGAAGGTGGCGGGATCGTTCAAGACGGCATGGACCTCGGCATAGCGCGCCACGCCGTAGACCTTCCATTTGTCGAGATAGACGACCGGCCCCGCCTCCCGCAGCTGCTCATGGGTGGGATAGGGGTCGGCAAAAAATTTCATGTCGAAGGGGTCGACGTCGAGATGCGGGACACCCGATCCCGCGGAGCCGGATGCGCTCATAGGAGACCTCCCTGATTTTGATCTTGTGAAAGGACGGCGCATGCCCTTAGGTCGGCGGGTCCGCCGCGAGTCAGAAACCCGATATGCCGCCGTCTTCGACCAGAGTCCGCCAGAAGCCCGCGCCCACGGATGTGGGACCGACGCTCGATCTCGACCGCTACGTCCCGGCGTTCATCACCTTCATCGCCAACAAGCTTTCGAACAGCGCGACCGCCTTCTATCAGAAGCAGTTCGGCGTCAACGTCACGGAATGGCGGATCATGTCGCTGCTGGCGATCGAGCCCGGCATTCCGGCCTCGCGAATCTGCCACGTCATTGGCTTCGACAAGGGGCCGGTGAGCCGGACACTGGCGGGACTGGAGAAACGCGGGCTGGTGTCGATCCGTACCGATCCGAACGACGGCCGCACCCATTCGATCTCGCTGACGGCGAGGGGCCGCACCATCCACGACAAGGTGATTGTCGCGGCGTTCGAACGTGAGCGGCGCCTGTTGTCCTGCCTCGGCAAGGACGAGCGCGAGGTGCTGATTGATCTGCTGCGCCGGCTGCACGAAAACCTCGGCGCGGTCACCGGCAGCCCCGAGACCTGACGGCCGCCTTCCGTCACGTCCAGGCATGCGCCGGCGTTTGCCGCCGGCAGCGTTCGGGCCGAGCATCGTTTCCTCCAGGATCGGACGCGGCAGTTTCCCCGCCGTCATCGCTGCCTGGAACGGTTCGCATAAATTAGTTGCTTAGGCAACAAAAGAATCAGGAATATATTGCGGCAGGGTGGCTGGCGCATTCGACCATCAGATCGTGTGTCCCGGACGCGCTGCAGCGTGAAACGCTGCTGCGCAGAGCCGGGACCCAAGCAGCCGCGCGGACGAGGACAAATGGGCCCCGGCGCAGCAGCGCATCACTTACGTGCTGCGCTCCGTCCGGGGCACGAGAGCAGTACGCGCGGCAACGGCGCGCTAGCCGGCGCAGCCGATCCATTCCGCCGACGCATCGTCGTTCAGCCGCGTCACCGCATCGGCACGGCGCGTCAGCACGGCGCGCTGGTTGATGTAGCCCTTGTCGGTGATCTCGCCGTCGTCGACCGAAGGCGGCTCGGCGAGCAGCAGCGCGCGCGTGGCGTGACCGGAGGAGTTGCCGCTCTGCCGTTTCAGCCTCGCCAGACCCTGCGCGATCGCGGTCCTGACCTTGTCATGCGCGAGCACCTCGCTTGCGCCCGCCATTTCCGGCAGCCCGGCATGAACGCGGCAGGCCGCGATATTCGGAAACACGAGGAAGCGCACCTCATCGCCGCCATGGCCCGCAACGACGATGTCCTGCGCCAGCGGCGCCAGCGCGGCGATGCCGGCGACGCGCAGCGTGCCGACGCTGACCCAGGTGCCTGAATTGAGCTTGAAGTCTTCCGCGACGCGGCCGTCGAAGAACAGGCCGCGCTCGGGCCGCGCGCCGTCGGCAAGCTTCACGGCGTCGCCGATCAGATAGAAGCCCTCATCGTCGAACGCCTGCCTGGTTAGTTCCGGCGCCTTCCAATAGCCCGGCGTGACATTGGGGCCACGCACCCGCACCTCAAGCTTGTCGCCGGAGGTGACGAGCTTCAGTTCGGTCCCGGGTATCGGCACGCCAATGTTGCCGGAGCGTTCTGCGAGGAAATGGCAGTCGGTGGCGAGCGGGGAAGTCTCCGTCGAGCCCCAGGCCGAGACCAGCGGCAGCGTGCGACCCACGGTCTTGGTCGAAAGCTCTGCCAGGGCCTCCCAGAGATTCTGCGGCAGCGCGGCGCCGGCGTAGAAGGCGAACTTCACCTCGTTGAAGAAGCGGCGGCACAGTTCCTCGTCGCTGCGAAGCGCCGCGATCAGCATGTCGAAGCCGCGCGGCACGTTGAAATAGACCGTCGGCATCACGCTTCTGAGGTTCGCCAGTGACGTCGCGAATAGGCCGGGCGCGGGCTTGCCGCCGTCGATATAAAGCGAGCCGCCGTTGCGCAGCACGAGGTTGAAATTGTGGTTGGCGCCGAAGGTGTGGCTCCAGGGCAGCCAATCGAGAATGACGAGATCGCCGCGCCCCGGCTGCAGGAAGGTCCAGGTCTGCGCCTTGGCTTGCTGGCTCGAGGTCAGCATGCGCTGGGTGTTGATGACGGCCTTGGGCGTACCGGTCGAGCCCGAGGTGAACAGGAATTTTGCGATCGTGTCGGGGCTCACCGCGGCGAAGGCCGTTGCGACATCGCCCGTTTCAGGCATTGCCGCGACATCACGGAAGGCGAGCGCATCGGCATCGCCGGCATTGCCGCTGATGATCTGCGCTGTGTGCAGCGGCTTGATCGCAGCCAGCGCCGCGGCAAACGGCTTTGTCGCGGAGACATAGATCGCGCCCGGCTGAAGCAGCGAGATCATGCTCTTGAGCTTGTCGAAATCCTTCGACATCAGCGAATAGGCCGGCGAGATCGCGGCCGAGGGAACGCCGACATGCTGGGCGGCCAGTGCGAGCAACGCGTGATCGATGCTGTTGTCGGAGAGGATCACGACGGGGCGCTCGGCGCTGAGCTCTTGCGCCAATATCCAGGACGCCGCCGCGCGGACCCGCCGCAGGGCACCCGCGTAGGTCATGGTGGCCCAGGGCGTATCGGCGCTGTCACGCTCGGCGAGGAAGATCGTGTCGGGCGTTTGCCGCGCCCATTGCTCCAGCCAGTCGCCGATGCAACGCGCGCTGTCGCCCAGCGGCTCGGGCGAGCGCAGCAAGATGCTGCCGTCGGCGCGATGCTCGGCAACGGTCCTTGGCGTTGCGAACAGGCCTGTGGCGTCACCGCGTGCGGCGGCTGTCATGGTTTTCCTCCTCGCCCGACGTTCCGGATCGGACGCAGCCTCGCTCCGGGCTGCTTTGGCCATAATGTTGGGCAGAACAATTGTTGTCGTCAACAACAATCTCCCGCTCGCGCTGCCGAAGCGCTAGGGTTGCCCGGCGGGAGACACGATGTGACAGCCAGCGCAACCCAGACGGCCACACGCAAACGCGCCGGCAACGGCACTGCGCGGCGGACCGACGCGGACGAGATCGGCCTCGACGCGCTGGTCGGCCACGCCGGCTATGCGGTGCGGCGCTTCCAGATCTGGATCTTCCAGGACTTCGTCAAGACGCTCGGCGAGGTCGACATCCGGCCGACGCAATATTCGGTGCTGACGGTGATCGGCGCCAATCCGGGCCTGTCGCAGATGGCGGTGGCAAAACGCCTCGGCATCGAGCGCGCGCGGCTGGTGCATCTGCTCGACAGCCTCGAACAGCGCAGGTTCGTCAAGCGCATCAAGTCGAAGGAGGACCGGCGCTCCCACGCCTTGCACCTCACCGCGCAGGGAGAGGCGGCGCTGGCGAAGTTCAAGCGGCTCGCCGCCGAGCACGAGCGGCACGTCGAGGCGAAAATCGGCAAGGAAAACCGGGCGCACCTGCTCCGGATCCTCGCCGGCTTCACTTGATCGACTGCCCACAACTTGGGCAAATGCACGTCGCAAGCCCTGATGCGACAGCCCACGCGCCCGGCAGGATATCCCACAAGCCACTGATCGCACGATAATATCCTGAGCGATGGATTCGCCCGGATAATGTACACAATGGCACATCGCTTGCTTCACTCCGGGCGAAGCCAGATTGCCGGAGTTTTGTCGCCATGGGGGCTGAGCAGCCTGAAACGATCGCCGCGATTGTGGCCGCGCATCGCGCGGGCACGATGACGCCGGCGCAGACGGTCGCGCGGACCTATCAGCGCATCCGCGACCACAACGATCCCGCGGTGTTCATCAGCCTGCGCGACGAGAAGGACGCGATAGCGGAGGCCGAGAAGCTTGGGACGAAAGATGCCGGCAGCCTGCCGCTCTACGGCGTGCCGGTCGCGGTGAAGGACAATATCGACGCGCTGGGCTTTCCGACCACGGCGGCCTGCCCGGCTTTCTCCTACACGCCGACGCACGACTCGACCGCGGTGGAGCGGCTGCGCGCGGCCGGCGCCATCATCATCGGCAAGTCCAATCTCGACCAGTTCGCAACCGGTCTCGTCGGTGTGCGTTCGCCCTACGGCATTCCCAGGAATTCGATCCGCGACGATCTCGTTCCCGGCGGCTCCAGCTCGGGCTCGGCCGCCGCGGTCGGCGCCGGGCTGGTGCCGCTGTCGCTCGGCACTGATACCGCCGGCTCCGGCCGCGTGCCCGCGATGCTCAACAACATCGTCGGGCTGAAGCCGAGCCTCGGCATGATCTCGACCGCGGGGCTGGTGCCGGCCTGCCGCACGCTCGACTGCATCTCGGTGTTCGCGCTGACCGTGGACGATGCCGCCCTCGCGCTATCGGTGATGGCGGGGCCGGACCAGGCCGATCCATTCTCGCGCGACCGGCCGCTAGGCGCGATCACGCCGTTGCCCGCAAATCTGCGTCTGGGCGTGCCGCGCGATGGGCAGCTGATCTTCTTCGGCGACAAGAAGGCGGAAGCCGCTTACGCCGACGCACTGAAGCGATGGACTGCGCTTGGCGCTGCATTGGTCGAGTTCGACCTCGAGCCGTTCCACGAGACGGCGCGGCTGCTCTATGAGGGTCCCTGGGTCGCCGAGCGCTATCTCGTGATCAAGGACCTGCTCGCCTCCGCGCCGGATGCGATCCATCCGGTGACGCGCGAGATCACCGCGGGCGGCGCGCGGCTGACGGCGGCCGAGACCTTTTCGGCGCTGTATCGCCTGCAGGGCCTGCGCAAGATCGCCGAGCGGACCTTTGCAGGCATCGACGCGCTGGTGCTGCCGACGGCGCCAACGGCCTATACGACTGCGCAGGTGCTCGCCCACCCGATCGAGCTCAACAGCCGCCTCGGCACCTACACCAATTTCGTCAACCTGCTCGACCTCTGCGGCCTCGCCGTGCCGGCATCGATGCGCAGCGACGGCATTCCGTTCGGCATCACGCTGCTGGCGCCCGCAGGACGCGATGCAATGCTGGCGAGCATCGGCCGCGTCTTCCATGCAGATACCAAGCTGACCGTCGGCGCGAAGGGCGTGGCGCAGCCATCGCTCGCAGCGCTTGCCACCAGCAGCAGCGACGAGATTCCGATCGCGGTGGTCGGCGCGCACCTCTCCGGCATGGCGCTGAACGGCGAATTGACGACGCTGAACGGAAAGCTGATCGAGGCAACGAAGACTGCGCCGGATTACAAGCTCTATGTGCTCAAGACCACGCCGCCGAAACCGGGCATGCTGCGCGTGGAGACCGGCAAGGGCGCCGCGATCGAGCTGGAGCTCTGGTCGCTGTCGTCGTCCGCGTTCGGTAAGTTCGTCAACGCAATTCCGGCGCCGATGGCGATCGGCACGATCCGGCTTGCGGACGGCCGCAGCGTGAAGGGCTTTCTCGTCGAGCCGGAGGCGTTGGGCGATGCCCGCGATATCACGGCGTATGGGGGATGGCGGAAGTTCATGGCGGAAGCCGCGACGGCGTAGGTCTCGTGTCCCGGGCGCAGCGCATCACGCAGTGGTGCGCTGCTGAACCGGGGCCCATGGAGCCGCTGTGCGAAATGGATAGATGGGTCCCGGCTCTGCGGAGCAGAGCTACGCGCTGCACCGCGTCCGGGACACGAGCGGGCCCTACACCGACACCGCATAGATCTCGTATTCCCCGCGCACCAGCTCGATATGCGCGCGCATCGCCGCGGCGGCGCCCTGCTTGTCGCCGCGCATGATGGCGACGACGACGCGGTCGTGCTCGGCCTGCGACTTGGCGAGGCGGCCGAGATTGCGAAACTGGGCGCGGCGGAACGGCTGCACGCGGACGCGGGTGGCCAGCGTGATCTCGGCGATGTAGCCGTTCTGCGAGCCCGCATAGATCGTGTTGTGGAAGCGCTCGTTGACCTCGTGGAAGCGCTCGGGATTGCCGGCGTAGCTCAGCAGCCGCAGCTCCTCGTGGACGGCCTCAAGCGCATGGCGTTCCGCAGGGGACATGCGCTCGGCGGCAAGGCCGGCGCACAGCGCCTCGAGCTCCGCCATCGCCTCGAACATGGCTTTCAGCCGCTCGACGGATGGCTGCGCCACGACCGCGCCGCGGTGGGCACGCGCTTCGACGAGCCCGCTTGCGGCCAGCTGGCGCAGCGCCTCGCGCACCGGCGTGCGCGAGACGTTGAAGCGCCGCGCGATGTCGGTCTCGTCCAGCGGCGAACCCGGGGCCAGGGCGCCGCGCACGATCTCGTCGGCGAGTTGAAGCCGCAGCTCCTCGGCGCGCGTGACCTTGTGCACGCTGGGCTGCGCCCGGTCGACGCGCGGCACCACCGGCTCGGCCGGCAATGTTCCCTGCGGAAGATCGTCAAGCGTCATACGGTCTCTTTCGGCTCGTCGATGATGCTGACATGAGCTGCGACGACGCGCCAGCCCTCCGGGAAGCGAATCCACGTCTGCATCTGCCGGCCGACCTTGCCGGGCGCCGTGTCGCGATAGAACAAGGTGGAGGCCACGGCCGTGTCGCGGCCATAGCTGGTGATCACCGTCTTTGCGGTGCGCCGGTTCAACCCGACCGGCGAGCGGGCGGCGCGGAAGCCGGAGATCGCCTCATAGCCATAGAGGTTTTCGCCGATGCCGTAGCGCAGCGTACGGGGGTCGTTGCGAAAGAGCTCGCCGAGCACGGCGACGTCGTTGCCGACGAGGGCCTGCTCATAGCGCTCGAACGCGGCTTTGACTTCCGCGATCACCTCGGGGAGATCGATCTCCATCTCAAATTCCTCTTAAAGTCCGCTCACAGTCCCCTTGGCGCGGGCGCGGCGGCCACGCCCATCTTTTCCAGCGTGTGAGCAACGCGGAGCGCAATGTCCTCGCGCCAGGGCGCCGCGATGATCTGCACGCCGATCGGCAGCGGTTCGAGCGGCACCGGCACCGCAACGACCGGCAGGCCGACGAAAGAGATCGGCTGGGTGTGGATGCCGATATTGGCGCGGACCGGAAGCTCGACGCCGTCGAGGTTGAAATTCACCTGGCCGAGTTTCGGCGCGGTGCAGGGCGTCGCCGGCGCCAGCAGCACGTCGACCGATTTGAAGATCTCGGCAAGCTGCCCGCGATACCAGCGGCGGAATTTCTGCGCGCGATCGACCAGCGGCGCCGGCACCATGGCGCCCGCGATCAGCCGGTCGCGCACGGCAGGATCAAAGTCGTTCGGGCGCTTGCGCAGGCGGTCGAGATGCAGCGACGCGCCTTCGGTGGTGGTGATGACATAGGCCGCGGCACGGGCGCGCGAAGCCTCGGGGATGTCGACCACTTGCGTTGCGCCAAGCGCCTTGGCGACGCGGCCGACGGCTTCGACCGCTTCGGGGAACACGTTTTTCTGGAAGTGACCGCCGGCGACGGCGATGCGTAGATCCGAGACCGGATTGGCGAGCAGCGGCAGCGTCGGTTCCAGCCCGCGCATGGTGCTGCAGGCGCTGTCGTCGGCATCCGGTCCCTGCATCACGTCGTAGGCGAGCGCAAGGTCGGTGACGGAGCGCGCGAACGGGCCGAGATGATCGAGGCTCGCGACGAACGGGAACGAGCGCGCGCGCGACAGCCGGCCATAGGTCGGCTTCAGGCCAAAGATGCCGCAGAACGAGGACGGCACGCGGATCGAGCCGTTGGTGTCCGAACCGAGCGCGATCGGCACCAGCGCGCCGCCGACGGCGCTGCCCGAACCACCCGACGAGCCGCCGGTCATCCGCGTCGTGTCATGCGGATTGCGCGAGGGGCCGTCATGGACGTTCTCGCCGGTGAAGTCGTAGGCATATTCGCCCATGTTGAGCGCGCCGACCAGAACTGCGCCGGCGGCTTCCATCCGCTCGATCAAGGTTGCGTCGCGCTTGGCGGGCGCAAGGTCGCGGTTGATCTTCGAGCCCGCACGCGTCGAAAGGCCTGCGACATCGAACAGGTTCTTCACCGCAAACGGCACGCCCGCGAGCGGGCCGACTTCCTTTCCCGCCGCGATATCGGCGTCGATCGCGCGTGCTTTCGCGCGGGCCCGATCGGCGGTGACGTCGGTGAAGGAATTCAGAATGGTGTCGTGCTGCCTGATGCGCGCGAGAGCTGCTTCGGTCGCATCGAGCGCGGACATCTTGCCGCCCGCAACCGCGCTTGCGATCTCGGAGGCCGTCATCTCTGGCTTGCTGGTCATGGCGGCGTCAGGCGGTGAAGATCGGCGCCGGCTCGGTCTCGTCCGGCAGCGCGAATTCGTCGACCATGCGGCCAAGCCGCAGCGAGACTTCGAGGTTGGCGCGCACCGCAGGCCTCCAGGCCTCCTCGATCGGCAGCGCCAGCGCTTTCGATACGGCGTCGATATAATCGTCCAGCGGCTCGGCCATCACGCGTCCCAAACAATCGATGCACTCTTAGTGCACCTGCAACGGCGGATGCGGGATCGCCGTCAGCAGCTCCTTGGTGTAGTCGTCCTTGGGATCGCCCAGGACCTGCTCGGAAGAGCCTTCCTCGACGATCCGCCCCGTCCGCATCACAATGACACGATCGCACAACAAGCGCACCACATTCAAATCATGCGAGACGAACAGATAGCTCATACCTAGCCGCGCCTTGAGATCCTGCAGCAGGTTGAGGACGACGGCCTGCACCGAGACGTCCAGCGCCGCGGTCGGCTCGTCCAGGATGACGAGCTTGGGATGCAGCGCGATCGCCCGGGCGATGCCGACGCGGGCCTTCTGGCCGCCGGAGAGCTGGTGCGGGAAGCGATCGAGCAGATTGTGCGGCAGGCCGACCATGGTGGCCAGCTCCTCGCAGCGGGCGCGGAGCGCGTCGCGTCCCTTGATGTCGCCCAATTGCATGATCGGGTCGGCGATCGCGCGCGCGGCGGTGAAGCGCGGATTGAGGCTGTCGGTGGGGTCCTGGAACACCATCTGGATCCGGCTTCGCTGCGGCATCCGGGCAAAGGCTGATGGCGCGATGCCGGAGATGTCCTCGCCGTCGAACTGGATCAGGCCGGAGGTCTGGTCGAGGAGCCGCATCACCATCATCGACGTCGTCGACTTGCCGCAGCCGGACTCGCCGACGAGACCGACGCTCTCGCCAGCGCGAATCGAGAAGCTGATGCCGTCGACGGCGCGGAACACATCCGGCTCGACCGGCGGCTTGCGGCCCAACAGCTTTCCGAGCACGGCGGTCGCGCCCTGACGGGGATATTCCTTGACCAGCTTGTCGACGAGGAGGAGTGGTTTTGAACTCTCGTCACCCCCGGGCTTGACCCGGGAGTCCATCGACGGAGAAGAGTCTTGCGAAGCGGGATGGAAGGCCGGGTCAAGCCCGGCCATGACGGTGGCGCCCTCCTCCTCCGGCAACAGATCGCGCAACGACACACCCAGCCGCGGCGTCGCGCGCATCAGCTTCCTGGTGTAGGGGTGCTGGGGGCTCGCGAAGATGTCGGCGGCTTTCGCGGTCTCGACCACGCGGCCCTTCTCCATCACGACGACGCGGTCGCAATAGGCGGCAGCGAGGCCCAGGTCGTGCGTGATCAGGATGGTCGACATCGCGCGGCGCCTGGTCAGCTCGACGATCAGATCCATCACCGCCTTCTGCGTGGTGACGTCGAGGCCGGTGGTCGGCTCGTCCGCGATCAGGAGCTGCGGATTGCAGGCCAGCGCAAGCGCGATGACGACGCGCTGGCACATGCCGCCCGACAGCTCGAACGGATAGGCGTGGTAGCGCTCGCGCGGGCGGGCGATCTTGACCTGCTCCAGCGCCTCGATCGCCTTCTCGCCGTGATCGGCCACCTGGGCCTGCTGCACATGGGTGCGCAGCACGTCCTCGATCTGGTCGCCCACTTTGCGGATCGGATTCAGCGCCGCGCGCGGGTTCTGGAAGATCATCGAGACTTCGCGGCCGCGCAGGTCGCGCATCTGGTCTTCGGTCGCGGCCTTGACGTCGATGCCGGAGAACATCACCGAGCCCTCGGCGATCCGCCCCGCGCGATCGAGAATGCGCATCACCGCGTAGGAGGTCACCGACTTGCCGGAGCCGGATTCGCCGACGATGGCGAGCGTCTCGCCCTTGGCGACGGAGATGTCGACGTGCTGCACGGCTTTGACGATGCCGCGGCGGGTGGTGAATTCGACGGTGAGGTCCTGGACGTCGAGCAGCGGCTGGGCGGTCATGCGGGCCCCCGGTCACTCAAAAAGTGCGAAAACAACTCCATGCACAGTAGAATGACATTGAAATCATTGATGAATTTCGACATGAAATTTGAGCGTGAGGAAGGCACCGGCCTCTCGCTCCCTCCCCCCTTGCGGGGTCCGAGGCGAGCGAAGCTCGCTCTCGAGGTCGGGGAGAGGGGTGGCCCCGGGAGAGGTCGGAGTTCGTGGCTACCCCTCTCCCCCGCCCTCCCCCGCAAGGGGGGAGGGAGCGCAGCGGTGATTGTGGAACCAACCATCACGTCCTCCGCTGGGGATCGACGATGTCGCGCAGGCCGTCGCCGAGGAGGTTGAAGCAGAACACGGCGATCATCAACGCGAGGCCGGGGAACAGCGCGATCCACCATTCTCCTGACACCATGAAGCCCGCGCCCTCCGCGACCATGATGCCCCATTCGGCGGTGGGCGGACGGACGCCGAGGCCGATGAAGGAGAGGCCGGCGGCATTGAGGATGGCATAGCCCATGGTCAGCGACATCTGCACGATCATGATCGGCATGATGTTCGGGAGAATGTGCACCAGGAGGATGCGGAATTCGCCGTTGCCTGACAGCCGCGCCGCCTGCACGAAGCCGGCGTTGCGGCGGACATTGGCCTCGGCACGCGCCACGCGGGCATAGAGCGGGAAGTTGACGATCGCGGTGGCCAGGATGATGTTCTGCACGGTGTTGCCGAGCGCTGCGACGATGCCCATGGCGAGCACGAACAGCGGGAAAGCCATGATGGTGTCGGCGATGCGGCCGACGATGCGGTCGGTCCAGCCGCCGAAGTAACCCGCGGCGATGCCGGCGAGCCCGCCCATCAGGAACACCAGCGCCACCGAGGCGACCGCGATGAAGACGTCGAGCCGGGTCGCGACGATGACGCGGCTGAAGATGTCGCGACCGAGCTGGTCGGTGCCGAACCAGTGCGCCACGGACGGCGGCTTCAACGCGGCGGCCGTGTCGGAGGCGAGTGGATCGTAGGGAACGACATACGGGCCGAAGATTGCCGCGGCGAGGATCAGGATCAGCAATGCGAAGGCAAAGCCCGTGATCTTGTTCTCGCTGAGGACATAGCGGGTCTGTTCGAGGATCGCGGCAAGGCCGGAGGTTCGCGCGGGACCGACCGGCTCAACGGCAGGCGCAACGGAGCTCATGGTTCAGCCCTCCAGCCGCACGCGCGGATCAATCACGCCGTAGAGAATGTCGATGATCAGATTGAGCAGCACGTACATCACCGCCATGGTCAGCACGAAGCCCTGCACCGGCGCGAAGTCCGACGAGATCAGCGCCTCCACGGCGTAGGAGCCGATGCCGGGCCAGGCGAACACTTTCTCGACCAACACGTTGGCGCCGAGGAGGAACGAGAACACCATGCTGAGCGTGGTGATGACCGGCAGCATCGCGTTGCGGAACGCGTAGGTGACGATGACGGTCGCCGGCGACAGGCCGCTGGCGCGCGCGGTGCGGACGAACTCGGACGCGAGCACCGCCAGCATCGAGGCGCGCGTCATGCGCGCGATTGGCGCCAGCGAGAAGATCGCGAGCGTGGTCGCGGGCAGGATGAGCTGGCTCAGCGCCGAGCGAAACGCCTCGAAGTCGCGCGCGATCAGCGTGTCGATCAGATAGAAGCCGGTCACCGTCGGCGGCGCACTGTAGAACACGTCGAGACGGCCGAGCGGCGCGGGCGACCAGCCGAGGCGGAAATAGAACACATAGACCAGCACGAGGCCGGTGAAGAACACCGGCAGCGACACGCCGGCCGTGGTCGTCACGCGGCAGAGATGATCGATCCATGATCCCGGCCGCGTCGCAGCGAGCACACCGAGCGGAATGGCGATCACGACCGAGACGATGAGGCCGAGCAGGGTCAGCTCGGCCGAGGCCGGCAGGCGATTGCGGATCTCGGCCGCGACCGGCTGGCCCGTGGTGAGCGAGTTGCCGAAATCGCCATGGGCGAGGTCGTTGGTGTAGCGGAAGAACTGCTCGATCAGCGGCTTGTCGAGGCCGAGCTTCTTGCGGATCTGCTCGACGGCTTCTTTCGTCGCGGCCGGGCCGGCGAAATAGGCCGCGGGATCGCCGGGCAGCGCGCGCGTCAGCAGGAAGGTGACGATGACGACGCCGATCAGCGAGGGGATCGCGAACATCAACCGCTTGCCGATCATGGTCAGCATGGGGCGCGCTCCGCTTGCGCGAATGGCGAATGGCGAGTGGCGAATGGATATTCGCACTTGGCGGTCATCACGTTCCCCTATTCGCTATTCGCCAATCCCCACTCGCCAATCCCCAGTCGCTCCTCTCACCCCTTCGCCATCGCGCGATAATCCAGGCGGCGGTGGAACCAGTACTGGTAGCCGCTGACGTTCTTCTGCATCGCGACATTGACGAAGGGCTGGTACAGCGGGATGCGCGGGATATCGGTGAAGGCGAGATCGACGAAGCCCTTTACGTCGGCATCGTAGGCCGCCTTGTCACCCGCTGCCGCAGCCGTGCGCGCGCCGTCGATCAGCTTGTCCATCTCCGCCGACTTGTAGCTCATGGTGTTGAAGACGGAATTGTTGCCGTGATAGCACCAGTAGAAGAAGTATTCGGGGTAATCGAGCCAGCCCGAGAACACGTTGGTGAAGAGCGGCATCTCCTTCTTGTTCAATTCGGTTCGCCAGTTGGCGCCCGGCACCTTGTTGATGGTGGTCTTGATGCCGATCTGAGCGAGAGACTCCTGCACCAGCACGCAGAGCGGCTCATTGACGCCGGCGAAGTTGAGGTCGAACGAGATCGTGGTCTCGAAGCCGCCCGCGTAGCCGGCCTCGGCCAGCAGCGCCTTCGCCTTGTCCATGTCGGTGTTGTATTTGTGTGGCTGCGGCCAGGCGACCTCGGTCGGCTTGTCCTTGGGTGCCCCGAACATCGGGTTGGCGAGGCCGAACATCACCGCGTCCATGATCTTCTGATAGGGCAGCGCGTAGGCCACCGCCTGACGCACCTTCGGATTGTCGAAGGGCGGCTTGGTGACGTTCATGCCGATATACTGAATGCCGTTGGAGAACGGCAGCGACACCACGTTGAGCTTGCCGTTGGCCTTCATCTCCTGGAAGTCCTTGTTCGGCAGCTCGTAGGAGATGTCGGCATCGCCGCGCTCCAGCAGCGCGCGGCGGTTGCCGGCCTGGGGCACCATGCGCCAGATCACGCGCTTGATCTTCGGCAGCGGACCGCAAACCCAATCGTCGTTGCGCTCCATGATGACCTCAGTGCCGGCCGTCCACTTCACCACCTTGTAGGCGCCGGAGCCCGCGGTCTGCTGCTTGGTGTATTCGAGGCCCCACGGGTCCTTCTCGCTGGCATGCTTCTTCACCAGCTCCGAATTGACGATGCAGGGCACGATCACGGCGAGATCGGGGATCGTCAGCCTGTCCTTCTTCAGGAAGTCGACGCGCACCGTATGATCGTCGATCACGACGAACTGCTCGGGCTTGGTGAGCGAGCCCGCACTCATCTGGAAGGTGGGGAAGCCGCCGACGCTGACGGCGCGGTCGAGCGACCATTTGACGTCCTTGGCGGTGACGGGCGCGCCGTCGTGAAATTTGGCGTTCTTGCGCAGCTTGAAGGTGACCGACTTGTCGTCGATCTTGAACTCCTCGGCGAGTTCGCCCTTGAACTTGTCGCGGTCGTAATAGGGCACGCCGCCGGGACCGCTCTTCATCTCGTGGCTGATCAGGCGGTCGTAGCAATTCCAGGACACCTCATAGCCGGGCACGTTGGTGCCGACGCCGTGGATGTCGAGATTGTTGGGGCCGCCCTCCGAGACGATCAGCAACGTCTCCGAGCGGGCGTCGGCATAGGCGGTGGAGATCGATGATGGCATGGCCGGAAGCGCCGCGCCTGCGGCCAACCCGGAAACGGACTTGAGGAAATCGCGGCGCTTCATGAAATCGCTCCAACACAAGTTTTTGGTTGGAGCCGGATTCGCAAGGTTTATGCCAGAGCTTGGGGGACTCCACTTGCCGTATAACCCACTGAATAATCAGCAGGATATTTCTTGGGGCGAATCCATGGTCGGACTCTTGGGGTATGGCATTGCATACAAATGCGGTAATTTGCTCATAAAATAGACTGGACGGAGCAGCTGCCCACTAGGCGGGCGCTACTGACAGAAGTCCTCGTTGTTCACGCGCAGGCAGCGCGGCACTGCAAGCGTCCTCCGCCTGCTACAGCCGTCCTGGCTGTCCACCTTCTTGAGAGCACGCAGCGCCGCCATGGTCGGCCGGTACCAGAGGAAGTGTTCGTCGGAGAGCCGTGAGGCCCGGCGCAGGCCTTGGATTGTGGCGGCATCGAACACCCCGGCTTGCTCGCCGCCCAAGCATTCGAGCCGCACCAGCTGTGCCTGGATCAGCAGCACCAGCTCGTGACCCTCATAGGTCGGCCCGGCGCTGTCGAGCACCGTGATCTCGCGCAGGCGCGAGGCCGCAGCTTGCGCCTCATCCGCCTCGGGCGTGTCGGGAAACAGCGCGGCGACGAGATCATAGGCTTCGGGCGTGCGAGTTCGCCGCGCGCGATCGAGGACCAATGACGCGGCTCCGGGCCCGCTGTTGGCCGCCCCCCTTCTCTGCTCGGCAGCCGCGGCGCGCGCCTCGTCAGCTTCGGGGCTCGCAGGAAAACGGTCGATCAGGAGATCGTACAGCGCTACATTGCCGGTCTCCTTCGCCGCCGCGAGTAATTGCGCGGCCTGGCTCGGCGGAGGCGGTGGCGGCACGAAAAAGAAGTCGAGCTCGAGCGAGGTGGATTCCCAGGGGATCTGCTGTTCGCCGGTGGCGAGCCGCACCTGGCGGCGCACGCTCTTGAACACGTCCTCCAGCCGCTCGCCGGGCACGATCATCGCCTCCGCGAGCGCCCTGCTGTAGGGGCTGTGGCCATCCTCTCCGTCGAGAGCCGGCTTTCCGGATCCGGTGGCTGATGCGATAAAGACGCCGTAGACGGCACCCATCGGCACCAGCCCGGCCGCACCTAGCGCGACGGCCGGAGGAAACGGATTGTCGCGGCAGGCATCGATGATGAGAATGTTGAGCGCATTGCCTGCACTGGACAGGCGATCAGCGATGCGTTTGACGCTGAGGGATTGCGGCACGATATCGGCGCGCTTCCGGATGTCGGCGTTGACGGGCACGAGGTAGTTGACACCGTCGCTCTCGACGCCATGGCCGGCGTAATAGAGCACAGCAACGGTCGCGGGTCCGCGCATCTTCACTTTCTGAGCGAACTCGTCAACGTCCTGCCACAGTCCTTTCAAATCACGGTCGGCCGCTGAGGTCACTTCGAAGCCTGTCTGGAGGAGCCTGTCCGCGATCAGCTCCGCATCGCGCCCCGGATTGGCGAGCGTACCAAGCTTTGTGTAATGCGAATTGCCGATCACAAGCGCCAGCCGCGGCGCCGAATCGGCCACAGGCTTGCGCGCCTCGGCTGCGGCTTGCGCGAGGCCTGTGGTCAGCGCCACAAGCGCGACCGCCAACACCACCAAAAGACGACTTTCTTGCATCACCATCGTGCCATCATCCACGGCAGACGATACGCAAATGCCGGCGACCTGTCTCCCCGGTCAATGAAGGCGAGTGGAGGGCCGCCACTTTCCCCCATTTCCTCTTTCCGGACTCTTTGTCGGGAGGCAGGGCGAGCGAGTAGCGACAATTTCTGACCCCCACGGCCTTCCTACAGGAGAGAGGCGGCGACGTCGTAGCGTCCGACCGAAATAGCTCCCCTCGACGGCGCATCGAAATCTATCTAGGATTGAATTTTTAGGAATCATTTTCGCCTTCCATGCCCCGCCAGCCTCCCCGTCTCATCCAATTCGTCCTGCCCCGACTGACGATGTCCATCGCTATCATTCTGGCCATCCTGCAAACCCTGCCGGCCTCGGCCGGCGTGCTAAGCGGCCGCGAATTCCAGAACCTGATCGCCGGCGGCCCGGAAGGCACAACCATCGTATTTCAGGGCGGGACCGACAAGATCTTCTACTCGCCGAGCCTGAAGAACCGGCTGCGCCAGAGTGGCGAACTCGGCCCGGAATTCCTCAAGCAGAAAATCCTGCAGAACACCGTGACCGAGGGCACCTTCATCGGCGCGACGATTCAGGGCGGCAAATGGCGCACAATTTCCGGGATTGCCGGCATCGCCGCCGATTCCGACAGCGGCCATGGCGTCCTGACGCTGCTCCAGACCTTTCCTGAAGACACCAGCATCAAGGCGTTCCAGAAGCGCGACCGGCTTTATGCCGTCGTCATCGTCGAGGACGCGCCAAGTGGCGTGGTGTGCCGCAGATCACAGTGGGAGCATCTGTTCGCGCTTAAGGGTGAACCGAGGCTGACGACGGTGCCGTGCGAATTCACGGTCGGCAACGCGGTGACACCAAGCACACCGCAATAAGGGGGACTTTTCATGACGACACTCATTCTCGGCGCCGGCAGAGGCTTCCGGCACACCGCCTTGCGCATGCTCGCGTTTGTCTTGCTGGTAATGCTGGGCGCCCTGGCTACTGACCGCCAGGCATCTGCTTCCACCGTGCTGATCGCCGCGGCGAACACGGCCAGTTCCGGTCTCTCGGGGTGCAACACAAGCCAGGGCAAGGCTCTCTACAATTGCGTCGCCGACGTCCTGGAGCGCATGGCCAATGACGTCAATTCGATCAGGGTCGGAGAGACGCAACGGGCGCTGCTGACGGCGGCCAGTCAGCTCCGTGCAGCCAATAGCAAGGCGCAGGCGCTCTCCGCGATCACGCAATGCCAGGCCGCAATCGCCGGCGCGCTGCGACAGGTTAAGGCCGCGAACGGCATGATGGTGCCTGGATGGGGCGACCACGGGCTTTCGTCGATCGCGGGCGTGCTGGCGAAGGCCGTGAGACTGATCCAGGCCAAGGGGTAAGCACCGAGAGAGATTGCCTCATGATGTCGGGACAGAAATCAATTCGATCGACCGGGAGGGGCCTGCGGATCCTCATGGCCTTGCTGCTCATCACCGCAGCTCCATTGAGCATCGGCCCGGCGCACGCGGGATCAGCCGCCGAGGTCGGCCAGACGGGCCTCAATGCCTGCAGCGCGAATGCAGGCAAGCCGCTTTACGACTGCGTCGCGAACGTGCTCGACAAGATGAGCAATAGCCTTGACGAAAGAGCTCCACCGGAAGCGCGAAGCGCGCTGCAGAGCGCAGCGTCCCAGTTGCGTGCCGCGAGCAATAAGGCTCGGGCTCTCGCCGCCATCTCGCAATGCCGTTCGGTGTTCGCGGGCATCATCCAGCGGTGGAAGGCGGAGGGAAAAACGACCACCGGCTTTAGCGCCATCGCCGGCGTCTTGAGCAAAGCGATTCAACTGATTCAGTCTAAAGGTTAGCAGGCGATAAGCGACGGCCGTCATTCGGAGGGCGACCCGCAGCATCGAGCACGGAATGACAAGGGAAGCGTGGAGCGGGGGGCAATCACGCCGGCCAAATCAATTCCTGCAATTCGACCAGATTACTCGCCTGCTCCTGCCAGCCCTCGATACAGATGTGGCCGTTGAGATCGCTGGCACGGTGCAGCAGCATCAGGGCCATCAGCCGACGCTTGAGTGCGAAGTCCGCCCTCGCATAGCCAAAGCCTTCGAGCAGGCTCTTCACCCGGCCCGGCCGGCCCGCCGCCATGGAGGCGCTGGGGCCGAGCAGGTCGTAATCGCGCCATCCCGCCAGCACGTCGCCGAAGTCGAACAGGCCGGCGAGCGACCACTGGCCGTCATCGCAAGTGAGCAGGAAGTTCTCCGGAATGTATTCGCCGATCAGGATCACCGGCGGCGCATCCATCGGAATGAGCTCTGCGGCATCGCGCAGGAAATCGTCGAGGCCTCTCAGGAATTTCGGCGCAAGGCCAAGACGCGTATGCCGGGCCTTGCAGCCCTGCATCTGCCGACGCATGAAGTCGGCCCAGCGCGGCTCGACGCTTGCGAGCGGACCGAGCGGCGCGCGCTGCACCGACGCGATGGTCTCGCCGATCTGGCGCAGCACGCGCTCCTTCTGCTCTTCCGGCAGGCGCGGCCAGACCTCCGAGCCGAGCGTGCCGGCAAGGCGCGTGATGACGAGATAGGGCCAGCCGTCCCGCACCCCTTCCGCGACGATCTCGGGGATCGGCAAATGCAAGCGGCCGGCAAGCTGCGTCAGCGAGCCGCGCTCCGAGACGAATTGTGCGCGCAAGAGCGGCGGGAAGATCTTCAGGATCAGCCTGTCGCCAAGCCCGATCACGAGATTGGTGCCCGTCGCAAAGACATGTGGTGCGCCGACATCGAGACCATGGTCGCGCGCGATGTCGAGCGCGATGGGCAACCATCGCGAGGGATCGGAGCGGAAGGCGCGAAAGCTCTCGGCGTCGGTGAAGTGAGGCAGTGGCTTCGACATCGTCACTTTCGTCGCATTCAAACCAGTGTGCCCGCGGCCATCCTTCGAGACGCCCGCTTCGCGGGCTCCTCAGGATGAGGGCGGGAGTGTGCGGCAGCAGTTTTAGCGAGCACCAATGGTGCTTAGCCTCATCCTGAGGAGACCGCGACAGCGGTCCTCTCGAAGGACGAGGCGCGCGCTCCGCTCCCCGCTACCTGTCCGGACTTGCGCGCTCGAACTGACGCAGCAGCTTGTTGCCGCGCTCGACGGCGGAATCCAGCGCGGCTTGCGCGCTCTTCTGGCCGGCAAAGGCTTGCTCGAGCTCGTCCTCGATGGCCCCGCGGATCAGGACGAAGGAGCCGAGCCGGATCCCCTTGGAGTTCTCCGTCGGCGGATGCAGCGTGATCTCCTCGAACGAGATCGCCGCACCCGGGTTGCGCTCGTAGAAGCCCTGCGAGCGCGTGAGCTCGTAAGCGGCGCGGGTGACCGGCAGATAGCCGGTGTTCCGGTGCCAGGCAGCCTGCACGCCGGGCTGCGACAGATAGGCGAAGAACCGCGCCACGCCCTTGTATTCCTTGCGGGGACGGTCGCGCAGCACCCACAGCGTGGCGCCGCCGATGATCGAGTTCTGCGGCGCGGACTTCACGTCGGGCCAATAGGGCATCATGCCATAGCCGATCTCGAACTTCGAATTCGCCTTGATGTCGGCCCGCGTCGCGGAGGAGCCGATGAAAATGCCGCATTCGCCTCTCTGGAAGCGCGGCTCGGCCGCCTGGCCGCGTCCGCCATAGTCGAACACCCTGGTCTTCTGCCATTCGGCGAGCTGGGCGACGTGACCCACGAGAACGGGATTGTTGATGGTCAATTCCGCATCCAGCCCGGCAAAGCCGTTGCCGCGGGTCGCCAGCGGCAGATTATGGAAGGCGGAGAAATTCTCGACATGGATCCAGGACGGCCAGGACGTGGTGAAGCCGCAGGCCGCGCCACGGTCGCGCAGGCGCTTCGCGGCCGCCGCCAATTCAGGCCAGGTCTTCGGCGGCACCTCCGGATCGAGGCCCGCCTCGCGGAACATGGTCTTGTTGTAATAGAGGATCGGGGTCGAGGAATTGAACGGGAACGACAACAGGTTTCCGGCCGCATCGGTGTAGTAGCCGGAGACCGCGGGCAGGTAGTCGCCCAGCGAAAACGGCTCGCCCTGGTCGCGCATCAGGCTGAACACCGGATAGATCGCGCCCTTGGCCGCGGTCATGGTCGCGGTGGCGACCTCGTTGACCTGGACGATCGCCGGCTGGCTGCGCGAGCGGAAGGCGAAGATCGCTGCCGTCACCGTCTCGGTGTAATTGCCCTTGTAGGTCGGGACGATGCGGTAGTCCGGCTGCGAGGCGTTGAAGTCGGCGGCGAGCTTTTCCAATTGCCGGCCGAGCTCACCGGACATGGCGTGCCACCACGCGATGTCGGTGGCGGCACGCGCAGGGGCGGCCAATGAGAGCGCCGCGAGGGCGGCGGCGAGCTGCAAGAGGCGCAATGCTGAGGTCACGATGGCTCTTCCCATGCCGCGGTCGACGAGACCGCTGCCCTGCTTAAGGCGCGGCATTTGCGGTTTCAACCGGGAATGAGACCCAGTCGCGCCGCACAATCGGCCCGCGGAGCCGGGCGGGATGGCCTTCCCTTTACCATCCGCTGGAGCCCCGTTCGGATCGGAACGGGGCTCCAGATTCTTAATTTGACGCGTTTTCTTCACGCGAACCGGTATCCACTTCGCTGGAAAACGCTTTAGATTGCATTGAACCTTTTCCTTCCCGCCTTAGACTCCACCACTGAGGGGTTGAGTGTGCCAGTGCTGAGCCGTGCCGAACTCTCGCGGACCGGGGTGATTTTCGTCGTGCTTCTGCTTGCCGTCTGGACGACGGGCGCCGTTGCGCGCGAATTTCGCGCCGCCGATACCCAGACCGAGGATTACCCGACCGTCCAGGCGCTGCACTACATGGGCGCACTGATCGCCGAGCGCACCAAGGGCCGGCACGAGATCAAGGTGTTCCACTCCCGTCAGCTCGGCGAGGAAAAGGAGACCATCGAGCAGACCCGGGCCGGCGCGATCGACCTCAACCGGACCAACGTGGCGCTGATCGGCAATTTCGTCCCGGCCATGAACGTGCTCGCGATGCCGTTCCTGTTTCGGTCCATCGAGCACATGCAGAAGGTGCTGGACGGGCCGATCGGCAGCGAGATCCTGAACAGTTTCGAGCCCTACGGCTTCGTCGGACTCTGCTTTTACGATTCGGGCGCGCGGTCGATCTACAATGGCGTCCGCCCGGTGAGGAGTGTCGCAGACCTCAAGGGGTTGCGGATTCGGGTGCAGCAGTCGGAGTTGATGAGCCAGATGATCCGTTCGCTCGGTGCCGAGCCGGTCGAGCTGCCTTACGGACAGGTGCTCACCGGGCTTGCCAACCATCTGATCGACGGCGCCGAAAACAACTGGCCATCCTTCGTGACGACAGACCACTACAAACATGCCGGCCACTACACGCTCACCGAACACACGATGAGCCCGGAGGTGCTGGTGATCTCGCTGAAGGCCTGGCAGAGCCTGTCGCCGGACGACCAGACGATCTTCCGGGAAGCCGCGCAGCGCTCCAGCCGATTCATGCGCGAGAAATGGCGCGACCTCGAGGAGCAGTCGCAGCGCAAGGCGCAGGAAGCGGGCGTGACCATCATCAAGGACATCGATCGCAAGCCGTTCGAGGAGGCGATGGCCCCGATCTACGCCAAGGCCGGACGCGATCCCGCGGCAGCCGCGCTGATCGAACGCATTCGCAAGGTGGAGTGACGCCTGTTGGCTGCGCCTGGACATAGCGAACACGCGGACAGGCCGCCCGGCCCGCTCGGGCAGCTGCGCGCGCGAGTCGTTGGCGTGCTGCGGGCGGTGCCGATCCGCTGGCGCATCCTGTCGATCGCCGCGCTGAACTCCGCCGTGGTGGTGGTGCTGGTGGCGATGATCTGGAACGGCGCTCAGGTGCTGGGCTCGGCCTGGGACGACGTGCGCCAGGTGCGCGAATCCGACCGCATCCTGGCGCTGCTCGAAAGCGAGACCGGGCGCCTGCAGAACCTGATCCACCGCTACATCAACCAGCCGAGCCCGGACCTGTTCGCCGAGATCCTCTTGCTGCGTGAGGCGGTGCTGGGCACGCTGACAAACCGCGCCGCCAAGGACCCGATGCTGTCGGGCTCGGTCGAGGAGCTGGAGCGCACCACCGATCGCTTCCTCAACGGCTTCGGCGAGCTGCGCAGCGTGCAGGCGACCATCGCCAAGACCTATGAGGAGCAGGTGCAGGGCCCGGCCAAGGACATGGCCGGTCTCTATTCCATCATCGAGGGCGCCACCGGCCATCGCGACGCGCTGATCTGGCCCTCGCTCGGCAAGTCCCGCGAGGCCTTCACCGCGATGCTGGTGGCGGCCAATTCCTATTACCTGTCGCTGTCGTCAGGCGCGGCCGACGACGCGCGGCGCAACACCGAGACGATCGAGAAGACCATCCCCGTGATGATCGATCTCGCCGACAACGACCTGCAGCGCATGGCGCTGCAAAAGCTCGCCGACCGCACCGCCGCGCTGCGCGAGGGTTTTGCAAGGCTCTCCGAGCAGCTTGCGAGCCGGACCGAGCTGCTCCGCAACACCATCGATGCCAGCCAGGCCGAGGCGATCGGCGCCATCGACGACCTCTCGACCAAGATGCGCCAGCGCGAGCAGAAGGCGCAGGAGACCTTCGACCGCACGCTGGCCAATATTTCCCGCCGGGTGCTGTCGATCGCGGTGATCTTCCTCGGCATCATCCTCACCGCGGGCGTCTTGATCGCACTGTCGATCCGCCTGCCGCTGCAGCAGATCATGGCGGCGATGCGCGCGATCACGCTCGGCGACCTCGACCGCGAGGTGCAGGGCACGCGTGCGCGCGACGAGGTCGGCGCCATGGCGCGCGCGGTGGAGGTGTTCCGCGAGAACGCCATCGCCAAGCGCCAGACCGAGGACGAGCTGCGCGCGTCCAAGGAGAAGGCCGAGAGCGCGCTGCTCGAGCTCAACACCGCGCAGCAGAATCTGATCGACGCCGAGAGGCTCGCCGCGCTCGGCGGCCTCGTCGCCGGCGTCGCGCACGAGGTCAACAACCCGATCGGCATCAGCCTGACGGTCGCCTCCAGCCTTGCCCGGCGCACCGAGATCTTCGAGGCCCAGCTCAAGGGCGACGGCGGCTTGCGCCGCTCGCAGCTCGAGGAGTTCGTGCAGTCCTCGCGCGACGCCTCGCAGCAGCTCGTCGCCAATCTCCAGCGCGCAGGCGAGCTGATCCAGTCGTTCAAGCAGGTCGCGGTCGACCGCTCGCATGCCGAACGACGGCAATTCAGCTTAAGCGAAGCCACCGACCAGATCATCGCGAGCCTGCGCCCGGTGCTGAAGCGTTCGCCGATCACGCTCGAGGTCGACGTGCCCGAGGGGCTGCTGCTCGACGGCTATCCTGGCTCCTATGGCCAGATCCTGACCAACCTTTTCCTCAACGCCGCCAACCACGCCTTCGCCGACGGGCGCGCCGGCACGATCACGATCTCGGCGCGGCCGCGCGGAACCGACGACGTCGAGATCAGCTTCACCGATGACGGGGCCGGCATGACCCCCGACGTGCAGCGCCAGGCCTTTGACCCTTTCTTTACCACCCGTCGCAATGAAGGCGGCACGGGACTTGGCCTGCATATCGTCTATAACCTCGTCACCCAGCAGCTCGGCGGCCGCATGATGCTGGAATCCAAGCTGGGACAAGGCACTACTTTTCGCATTATCATGCCCCGGGTCGCCAAGGGCGGCGCGCAAAGCACCGAAAGTGACGGATCTTCTCAATGGCCGAACAGGACGATGTCCTCCACCTGATCGACGATACCGGTACCGCGTCGGAGGATAGCAACGCCCGGAAATGGAAGATCGCCGTCATCGACGACGATCCGGCCGTGCATGACGGCACGCGCTTTGCTCTCTCGGATTACAGCTTGAACGGCCAGAGCCTGGAGATCCTGTCGGCCTATTCCGCGGCGGAAGGCCGCAAGCTGATGGCCGAGCACGGCGACATCGCCGCCGTGCTGCTCGACGTCATCATGGAGACCGACGTCGCCGGCCTCGAGCTGGTCGAGTACATCCGCAACGAGATCAGGAACGAGACCGTGCGCATCATCCTGCGCACCGGCCAGCCCGGCCAGGCGCCGGAACGGCGCGTGATCGTGCAGTACGACATCAACGACTACAAGGCCAAGACCGAGCTCACCGCCGACAAGCTGTTCACCTCGCTGACCGCGGCGCTGCGCTCCTATCAGCAGCTCGAACGCATGGTGCAGACGCGCCGCGGGCTCGAGATCATCATCGATGCCGCCTCGACGCTGTACGACTTCAAGTCGATGCAGCGGCTCGCCGAAGGCGTGCTGACCCAGCTTGCCTCGCTGCTCAACGTCGATTGCGCCGGCATCCTGGTCTTGCGCGACAATGGCGGGGTCGATCCCGAGCTCTCGGTGCTCGCCGGCAGCGGCT
>NZ_AJQE01000102.1 GCF_000261685.1 Bradyrhizobium genomosp. I (2014)
ACCTCGTCGAGGGCGCTCGACCCCGAACTGCGCGAGATGGTGGAGGCCGCGTTCCAGCGCCGCAAGAACGAATTCGCCGACCATCGCAGCGTGATCTACTTGCGCACCGGATCCGGCCGCGAGGTCGTGGTGCTGCTCCAGGCCGAGCGCGAGCTGTCGGAGACCGACCGTTCGCTGGTCGAGATCTTCTCCAGCCGCCTCTCGATCGCCTTCGACAACGTGATCCTCTACCAGCAGCTCCAGGACGCCAACACTCAGCTCGAGGACCGCGTCGCCCAGCGCACCCGCGCATTGATGCAGGCCAACCGCCGGCTCTCGGCGCAGTGGCTGCGGCTGCAGCGCGCCAACGGCTTCAAGAACGAAATTCTGGGCACCGTCGCGCACGACCTGAAGAATCCGCTCGGCGTGATCCTCGGCCGCACCGAGATGCTGAAGGAGCTGATCTCGACCGGCGCATCGGAAAGCGGCGTGGTCGCCCAGGTCGATCACATCCGCGACGCCACCAAGCGGCTGACCACGATGGTCGACCACCTGATCTCGGACGCGATGGCCGATGCCTTCGACATCACCATCCGCCGCGAGCCGGTCGACGTCGCGGCCCTGGTCAAGGAGGTTGCCGAGGCCAACCAGCCGCTTGCGGTCAACAAGCAGCAGACGATCGGCGTCACCGCGCCGCCCAACATCGTCACCATGTGCGACACCGACCGCATTCGCGAGGCGATCGACAACCTCATCAGCAACGCCATCAAATACTCTCCGATCGGCGGCAAGATCGACGTGGCCGTCACCCATGAGGGCAGCGACACCACCGTCCGCGTCAGCGACGAGGGCGCCGGCCTGTCGCCGGAGGATCTCGGCCGCCTGTTCGGCCGGTTCCAGCGGCTGGCGGGCC
>NZ_AJQE01000103.1 GCF_000261685.1 Bradyrhizobium genomosp. I (2014)
CCGGCGAAAGCTCGACGGGGCTTGGGCTCTCCATCGTCAAGCGTATCATCGACATGCATGGCGGCGCGGTAACCGCCGCCAGCGACGGCCCCGGCAAGGGATCGACCTTCACCATCACCCTCCCCGCGACTGAAATGCCGTGATGCAAAGACCATGACCCAGAGCCAGCACATCATGATCGTCGATGACGAGGCCCCGGCCCGCGAGATGGTCGGCGATTACCTCAAGATGCACGGCTTCACCGTGACGCTGTGCGACGGCGGAAAGTCGCTCCGCGCCGCGATCCAGGGCAGCATGCCCGATCTCGTCGTGCTCGATCTCAACATGCCCGAGGAAGACGGGCTCTCGATCATTCGCGACCTCAAGAGCCGCATCAACGTGCCGGTCATCATGCTGACGGCGACCGCGAGCCCGATCGACCGCGTCGTCGGGCTCGAGCTCGGCGCCGACGATTACGTGGCCAAGCCCTGCGAGCTGCGCGAACTGATGGCGCGCATCCGCTCGGTGCTGCGGCGGAGCGTGCCCGCCAAGGCAGCAATGTCCGACGCGGCGGCGGCGAAATCGGACAAGGACCAGCTGGTGCGCTTCGGCACCAAATGGCTCGATCTCGAAGCCCAGGCCCTGCGCGACGACGAGGGCAACGAGCATCCGCTGACCGCCTCCGAATTCGGGCTGCTCAAGGTGTTCGCGGCCAATCCGAAGCGCGTGCTGTCGCGCGAGCGTCTGTTGGAATTGGCCAACGCGCGCGACGCCGAAGCCTTCGACCGCGCCGTCGATCTCCGCATCATGCGCATCCGCCGCAAGATCGAGCCCGATCCGGCAAAGCCCGCCGTGATCCGCACCATCCGCGGCGGCGGCTACCTGTTCTCGCCGGCGGGCGAGAAGGCGTAGCCAGCCTCACACACCGTCGTCATCCCGGGGGCGCTCTTCGCGCCCCGGGCGACAGCTTGTGTCTAGAGCCTTTTCCGTTCCGATGGAATCGGAACGGGGCTCTAGACTCTTGTTTTGACGCGTTTTCTTGACGCGAACCGGTGCCCACTTCGCTCGAAAACGCTCTAGCGCGACCGAACGCAAATCGCCGGGGTTCGTTCCGTCGCATCGCCGTCCTCCACGCCCACCCCCGTATTTTCCGCGCATTGAAATTCCACGGCTTTTGGCCGCGAATGTTTCGTCGCGGCCGTTGCGACGAAACAATTTGGCGGCGCACGAAACCATTTTCCGCTTTTCGTGCAGACGTCCCGAAACGTTGGCTCATTAACACTTCGGCTTAAGGAAACGCCGCTCGGTTGCGGCGCTACGGGGAGCCAAGTCCATGCGGAATGTCATCGCCATCAACGCCCAAGCCAGCCAGAGCATCATTGCCGCTCAGGCGACCTCGGACGACATGCTCCTCGAAAGCATTGCCGACGGCAACCGGACGGCCATGCACATCCTTTATTGCCGGCACAATGTGCGAGTGTACCGCTTCATCCTGCGCATCGTGCGCGACGCCACCACGGCGGAAGACCTGGTCAGCCAGGTGTTCCTGGACGTGTGGCGGACCGCCGGGCAATTCCAGGGCCGCTCGCAGGTTTCGACCTGGCTGCTCTCGATCGCCCGCTTCAAGGCGCTGACCGCGATGCGCCAGCGCCGCTTCGAGGACATCGACCAGGAAGACGTGCGCCAGATTCCGGACGATTGCGACACGCCGGAGACCTCGCTCGACCGCAGCGACACCAGCGCGATCCTGCGCGCCTGCGTGCAGAAGCTGTCGCCGGCGCATCGGGAGATCATCAACCTCGTCTACTACCACGAGAAATCGGTGGAGGAGGTCGGCCAGATCATCGGCATCCCCCAGAGCACCGTGAAGACGCGGATGTTCTACGCCCGCAAGCAATTGGCCGATTTGCTTAAGGGCGCCGGCGTCGACCGTTTCGCCGCTTAAGGCGAATAAATTCAATGGGATAAGACCACAGCTCAGGCCCTGTCCCCGGCCACGGAAGCGTTACCGCCGACGACACAATTGAAACAAACGACAACATCAGGCGGAAAAACTTCCCCCCTACAAGGTTCGCATACGGTTTCGTTAAACCTCCCAAGACCTCCAACGACCCGGACGGGATGCCCCCCCTCCGGGTCGTTTTGTGTTTGAGAGTGGAGGTGGCCGCCGCGGGCTCCCGCCTCTCCCGTTTGCGGGGAGGAAGCGCAGTGGCGTCATGGCGCGTAGATCGCCCGTCACGAACGCGTGACGCCCCGTAACGACCGCCCGATCCATTCCGAACCGCCCTCGTGACTCCATCCACGAGTGCGCCATGCTCGACCTGATCTTCGCCGTCCTCGCGGGCATCCTCACCATCGCCGCGCCCTGCACGCTGCCGATGCTGCCGATCCTGCTCGGCGCCTCGATCGGGCGCGCGGGGCATTTGCGTCCCGCGATGATCGCACTCGGCTTCGTCGTCTCGTTCTCCGCAGTCGCGCTGCTGCTCGGCGCGCTCACGCGGCTGTTCGATTTCGACCCGAACGTGCTGCGCGAAGCCGCATCCATCCTGCTGCTCGGCTTCGGGCTGTTGATGCTGTGGCCGGCGCCGTTCGAATGGCTGTCGATCCGGCTCAACGGCTGGCTCGACCTCGGCAGCGCCGGCGCCGCGCAGCGCGAGGGCGCACTCGGCGGGCTCGTGCTCGGCACCACGCTGGGCCTCGTGTGGACGCCCTGCGCAGGGCCCGTGCTCGGCTCGATCCTGACGCTGGTTGCGACCTCGAAGAATCTCGGCTGGGCCGGCACGCTGCTGGTCGCCTACGCGATCGGCGCGGCGATCCCGATGCTGGGAATAGCCTATGGCGGGCAGGCCGCGACCACGCGGGTGCGCAGCCTCGCGCGGATCTCGCCGCGGCTGCAGCAGGGCTTTGGCGTCATCGTGATCGCCTTCGCGGTCGCGGCCTATTTCCAATACGACACGCTGATCGTGGCGTGGCTCACCGGCTTCTACCCGACCGGCCAGATCGGCCTGTAACCATCGAAAACTTCACCCGGAGGACGCTTCCATGACTCTCAAGCTGCTCGCCGTTTCCGCCGCCCTGATCGGCTTCACCGTGACCGGTGCCGTCATCCCCGGCCTCTGCGACGAGGTGTCCCGCGCAGCACCAGTCCGAGTCGCCGCGAACCAGCAGGCCGCACCCGACTTCGCCGGCATCAACAACTGGTTCAACTCCAGGCCGCTCAGCATCGCCGATCTGCGCGGCAAGGTCGTGCTGGTCGACTTCTGGACCTATGGCTGCGTCAACTGCGTCAACACGCTGCCGCACGTCACCGACCTCTACGCCAAATACAAGGACAAGGGCCTCGTCGTGGTCGGCGTGCACACGCCGGAATTCCCGTTCGAGCGCTCGGCATCCAACGTGCAGGCCGCGCTGAAGCGTCACGGCATCACCTATCCGGTGGCGCAGGACAATGATTCGAAGACCTGGAACGCCTACCGCAACCAGTATTGGCCGGCGCAATACATCATCGACCAGAGCGGCAAGATCGTGTTCCAGCACGCCGGCGAAGGCCGCTACGACGAAATCGACCGCACGGTGGCCAGGCTGCTGAACGTGAACAGCTGAGACCACACGACCATCGCGCGGCGGGTTTCAGTTGTCGCCCTTGTTGCTTGACTCCACGGACCCGTCCGTGGAGTTTCGCAGGCGACGCAATCAGCCGCCCGCGATGGACGACACGACCACCAGCAACGACATTCGCCTCCGTGAAGGCTCCTCGATCGCGCAGCGGCTGGTGATGTCCGGCTTTGCGGCCGCCGTTGCGCTCTGCTTCACGCCCGGCCTGTTCACGCACGACACCATGGAGATCATCATCTCCGTGGTCGCGCTGCTCGTCGGCGCGGGCTTCGTCGCCGGCATCATGATGACGCCGGCGGTGGTGTGGATCATCACGTCGAACGAGATTCTGATCGGCCAACAGCGTCCGTTCGGAAAGCTCCGCACGCGGGTCGTCCCGAAAGACAACATCAGCGGATTGCAGGTCCCCGGCAGCAGGAGGGTGAAAGCCCGCTTCCAGCTGGCCTTCACGCTGGCCTCCGGGGAGCGCCTGACATCCCCGCCGATTTCCGACGTCACCCATGTCCGTGACACGGTGGCCCGGATCGCCACGCAGTTCGGCGTTCCCGACGTCGAGGCACCTAGCAATCCGCTCGACGCCAGCAATCCCGAGATGCGGCTCGGCGAGCCCCTCGAGCCGTTTCCCGCGCGAGACATCCGGATCGTTGGGTTGATCGCCGTCGCCCTGTCCGCTGTTCCCTATGCCTACAAGCTCTGGCGCGGGCTGCCGCCCAGCCATGTCGACATCCTGCTGCTGCCCATCGGCGCGATCGCTGCATTCGCCGTGCACAGATACGCCAACCTCGTGGCGGGTGCGTTCTGGATCATCCGGCCGACCGACATTCGCGTCGAGCGCCTGTGGGGCGACGGCAGCCTGCGCGCCGACCATATCGAGGGGCGCGACGTGAAGACGATCACGGTCGAGCGTCGCGGCCGCTCCGAGGACGAGCACTGCATCGTCGTGATCCGGTTGCACTCGGGGCGGCGGTTTCGCAGCCCCCGCATCGGGTCGAGGCTGGAGGCGCGCGCGGTCGGGACTGAAATCGCGCGGCGATTGAGGATCGCGGCGGAGAGCAACAAGATTTAGCTGGGACCTGGCAGCTGGCCGGCGGGCGTCTCGAAGGACGAGGCGTGCGCTCCGGCCGCCGCCAAGAAGCCCTATGCGAGCTCCCTTGCCCGCAGGCGGGGGAGGAGCGCATCGAGCCCAGCCGCCACGATCACTGCTTTTCGCGCCATCCCCCGTTTGTGGCATTGCCCGGGGCCCGTCAAAAAACCAAAGCATTCTCGTGACATGCCAGGGTGGCGCGCCATCAACTTGCCATGAACTTGCCCATCAGGTTTGATGATTCCGAATGATTTGCGCTGCGGCAGCGGGGAGAGCTTGAAATGACGGATTTTCGTCGCCTGACCGGGATTTTCATGGCTGCGATGGGCATGATCCTGTCGGCGCCGCAGGCCTTCGCCCAGCAACCTGACCGCGGCGACGAGCCGGGCCTGATTGCCGATGACGGCTACCAGCTCGATCCGGAATGGCAGAAGCAGGTCGTCTACTACCGCACCACCGAACCGCCGGGCACGATCATCGTCTCGACCGCCGAGCGGCACCTCTATCTGGTGCAGCCCGGCGGGCGCGCGATCCGCTACGGCATCGGCGTCGGCCGCGACGGTTTCCAGTGGCAGGGGCTGGTGACCATCACCAACAAGAAGGAGTGGCCGGACTGGACGCCGCCGGCGGAGATGATCCAGCGCCAGCCCTATCTGCCGCGCTTCATGGCCGGCGGCCCCGGCAATCCGCTCGGCGCCCGCGCGATGTATCTTGGCACCACCGTCTACCGCATCCACGGCACCAACCGTCCCGACACGATCGGCACCAAGGTGTCCTCGGGCTGCTTCCGTCTCGTCAACAATGACGTCGCCGATCTCTACGATCGCGTCCCGGTCGGCACCAAGGTGATCATCCGACAGAAGCCCGAACTCTAGAGGCTATGATTCGAGCATGATCTTTCCGGATCATGCTCTGCACCCTCCTCCAAATTCCTTTTCCCGATTTTTCGAGAGAGCAACATGATGCGCACTTTTCGTGGCGGCCTGCTGATCGGGCTCGCGGTCGCCGTGCTGGTCGCCGTTCTGGCCACCATCTACGAGTTCTACGACACCCGCACCCTGAAGCGCACCGTGCGCCGCGGCGAGGTGCTGTGCGGCGTCAACAAGGGCCTGCCGGGCTTCTCGATCCCCGACGACAAGGGCAATTGGAGCGGCTTCGACGTGGATTTCTGCCGGGCGGTGGCGGCTGCGATCTTCAACGATCCGGGCAAGGCGAAATTCGTCCCGCTCGACGCCAGCGAGCGCTTCAAGGAATTGCAGAGCCGGAAGGTCGACATCCTCTCGCGCAACTCGACCTGGAGCATGAAGCGCGAACTCGACTACGACCTCTATTTCCCGGCGGTCGCCTATTACGACGGCGCAGGCTTCATGCTGCCGCGCTCGCGCAACAAGGAGACTTCGCTGGACCTGACCGGCAGCAAGGTCTGCGTTCAGTCCGGGACCACGACGGCGCTCAACGTCGCCGATTACTTCCGTGTCAACAACATGAAGTACGACGAGATGAAGTTCGACAAGCTGGATGACGTCGTGAAGGCCTACGACACCGGCAAGTGCGACACGCTCTCCGCCGACGTCTCGCAGCTCTATGCACTGCGTCTGAATCTGTCGAAGCCCGGCGACAACATGATCCTGCCGGACATGATCTCCAAGGAGCCGCTCGCCCCCGTCGTGCGCCAGCGCGACGACGACTGGATGATGATCGTGAAGTGGACGCTCTACGCCATGATCAACGCCGAGGAGCTCGGCGTCACCTCGGAGAACATCGACGAGGCGCTGAAGTCGAAGAAGCCGGAAGTGATGCGCCTGGTCGGCACCGAAGGCAATTACGGCGAGCAGCTCGGCCTCACCAAGGACTGGGCCGCGCGCATCATCCGCCACGTCGGCAATTACGGCGAGATGTATGACCGCAACATCGGCGAGAAGTCGAAGCTGAAGATTCCGCGCGGCATGAACCAGCTGTGGAACGCCGGCGGCGTGCAGTACGCGCCGCCGATGCGGTAGGCGGCGGATCGTTCCGCCGTCATTGCGTTGACGGTGTTGCCAAGCGTACGCTGCGTTCCCTCCCCCCTTGCGGGGGAGGGTTGGGGAGAGGGGTGCCACACGGCACGCTCTATCGTTCGCACTCCACGTGAGGCGCGCGATTCTCTCGCAACGGACAGACCTTTTCCTGAGCTACCCCTCTCCCCCGCCCTCCCCCGCAAAGGGGAGGGAGCGCAGGGTGCCGTGTTGCACGAGTAGAGCCTCAATATCCCCGCGCGCGCGCCAGCTGCTCGGTGTGGTAATTGGCGTCGCCGAACAGCTCCTCGCACACACGTGCGCGCTTCATGAAGAAGCCGATGTCGAACTGGTCGGTCATGCCCATGCCGCCATGCATCTGCACGCCCTCCTGCACCGCGCGCGTGGCGGTGGTGCCGGCGCGGGCCTTGGCGACCGCGACGGCTGACGCGGCCTTGGCGAGGTCGGCATCCAGCGCCTGCAGCGCCTTCATGGTGGCGGCGCGGGTGATCTCGATGTCGACATAGAGCTCGGCGGCACGGTGCTGCAGCGCCTGGAATTCGCCGATCAGCTTGCCGAACTGCTTTCTGCTCTTGAGGTACTCGACCGTGCGGCCGAAGACCTCGTCGCTGAGGCCCACCATTTCGGCCGCGACCGCGCCGCGGCCGATATCGAGCACGCCATCGAGCAGGCCGGCCGCCTGATCGACCTCGCCGAGCACGCTGTCGGCATTGACCTCGACGTCGGCGAACTCGATCCGCGCCGCATTGTGCGCGTCGACCATGATGGTGCGCTCGATCGCGACGCCCTTGGCCTTGGGGTTCACCAGAAACAGCGTCATTCCGTCGCGTTCGCCGGCGGAGCCGGCGGTGCGGGCCGCCACGATCAGGAGATCGACGACGTGACCGTCGACCACCAGCGCCTTGGCGCCGGAGAGCTTGAAGCCATTGCCGGCACGCACGGCCTGAAGACCGGTCTGGAGCGGACGATGCTTGGCGCCCTCGTCAATCGCGAGCGTTGCGAGCAGCGAGCCGCTCGCGATCTTTGGCAGATATTCCGATTTCTGCGCGGCATTGCCGCCGCGGTTCAGCGCGGAGGCCGCGACCACTGAGGTGGCGAGGAAGGGCGACGGCATCAAGGTGCGGCCGATCTCCTCCATGACGACGCCGGCTTCCATGAAGCCGAGCCCGCTGCCGCCGAATTCTTCCGGCACCAGGAGGCCGGCAAAGCCCATCTCGGCGAAGGAATGCCACAACTCCTTGGAGAAGCCGGTGGGATCCTTGGAGTCGCGCAAGTGACGCAGGTGCGACACCGGCGCCTTGTCGCTGATCAGCCCACGCGCAGAGTCGCGGAGCATCGATTGTTCTTCGGTGAGGACGAGGGCCATGGTGTAAAGTCTCTAACGTCTGGCGGAATGCACGATTGTTGCTGTCATTCCGGGGCGCGTCGAAGACGCGAACCCGGAATCTCGAGGTTCCGGGTTCGGTCCTGCGGACCGCCCCGGAACGACGGATGGTCCTACGCCCCCGGCAAATCCAGGATGCGCTTGGCGACGATGCCGAGCATGACCTCGGACGTGCCGCCCTCGATCGAGTTGGCCTTGGTGCGCAGCCAGGCGCGCGGACGGGCGCCCTGCCTGGAGCGCTCGCTCTCCCATTCCAGCGCATCGACGCCGCCGGCCGACATCAGGATCTCGTAGCGGCGCTTGTTGAGCTCGGTGCCGTAGTATTTCATTGCGGAGGAGAAGGCCGGATGCGCCTGCCCGGCCTTGGCGAGATCGACCGCGCGCTCGGCACAGGCCGCGAGCGCGGCTTCATCGACGTCGAAGCGCGCGATCTGGCTGCGCAGCATCGCATCTTCGAGCTTGCCTTGCCCATCGGTGCCGACGGAGTCAGCCGCGATCTGGCCGAGCGGACGGCCGACGCCGCGCTCGCCCATGCCCGAGATCATCGCGCGCTCGTGCTGGAGCAGATACTTTGCGACGTCCCAGCCGCGGTTGACCGTACCGACCACATGCGACTTCGGCACCCGGACATTGTCGAAGAAGGTCTCGCAGAACGGCGAATAGCCGGAGATCAACAGGATCGGCTTGGTCGAGACGCCCTTGGAGGTCATGTCGAACAGGATGAAGCTGATGCCGTCATGCTTCTTCGCGGCGGGATCGGTGCGCACAAGGCAGAAGATCCAGTCGGCGTAATTGGCGTAGGAGGTCCAGATCTTCGAGCCCGTGATGACGAAGTCGTCGCCGTCGCTCTCGGCGCGGGTCTGGAGCGAGGCGAGATCGGAGCCGGCGTTCGGCTCGGAATAGCCCTGGCACCAGCGGATCTCGCCCGCCGCGATCTTCGGCAGATGCTCCTTCTTCTGCGCGTCGTTGCCGTATTTCAAAAGCGCCGGTCCGAGCATCCAGATGCCGAAGCTCGACAGCGGCGGACGGGCACCCATCTTCGCCATCTCGGCGTGGAGCACCTTGTGTTCGGCCGCGCTGAGGCCTCCGCCGCCGAATTCCTTCGGCCAGTCCGGCACGGTCCAGCCCTTGTCGCGCATGCGCTCGAACCAGATGCGCTGCGGCTCGGAGGAGAATTTCGCGTTGCGCCCGCCCCAGAACACGTCGGCATCCGACGTTGCGGGCTTGCGCATCTCCGGCGGGCAGTTGGCCTCCAGCCAGGCGCGCGTCTCGTTGCGGAATGTTTCGAGCTCGGCCGGTTCGGAATCGCCGGTCATGGAGTCAGTCATGGGTCGTTTCCATCAATCAAGATCGACGTGTTGGGCGCGACTCTGAGCCATCGCCCCGTGGAATTCAACCACTTCCGCAGCCGCATTCGGCTATAGTCGCGGCCACGACGGTGCTTGAAAACAAAGAGGAAACGAGAATGCGCCTGAAACTTCTTTCGCCTGGCGAAATGAACGAGAGCCAGCGGCAGACCTATGACGAGTCGATTGCCGGCAAGCGCGGCAAGCCGCCGGCGCCGATGATGGCCTGGCTCAACAGTCCGGAGATGGCGCGCCACGCCACGCGCCTCGGCGAGGTGCTGCGCTTCGACACGATCTTCCCGGCAAAGCTCTCGGAGATCGCGATCCTGGTGACGGCGCGGCACTGGACCGCGCACTACGAATGGTATGCGCATAAGCGCCTCGCGCTCCAGGGCGGCATGGATCCAACAGTAATCGAGGCGATCCGCGACCGCCGCACGCCTGAGTTCGACGATCCCAGGGGGAAGATGATCTACGACGTCGCGAAGTCGCTGCATGAAGGCCACGGCGTCGAGAAGGGCCTCTACGACGAGGCGGTGAAGCTGCTCAGCGAGCGCGGCGTGGTCGAGGTGATCGGGCTGTGCGGCTATTACACGCTGGTGTCGATGACGCTGAACACGTTCGAGTTCGGCCTGCCCGAGGGCGAGGTGTCGGAGCTGGCCTAAAGCGCGATGCGGTTAGGATGAATCGTCATCGCGCTTTAGGTTGTTGTTTAAGCATGATCTTTTCGGAAAACCGCTGCGCACTTTTCCGGATCATGCTTTAGTTTCCGATCCGGAAACGCTGGGTTTCGGGATCGGCCGTAGCGCCCTCCCGGAGCCCGCCTTATGTGCGTGTTTTCGCTGGAGCATTCACATGTCGCAAAACCCCGTTCATGCCGGCACCCGGATCGGCCACGTTCATCTCAAGGTCGCCGATCTCGATCGCGCGCTCGGCTTCTATTGCGGCGTGCTCGGCTTCGAGCTGATGCAGCGGATGGGCTCCGGCGCGGCCTTCATCTCGGCCGGCGGCTATCATCACCATATCGGGCTCAACACCTGGGAGAGCAAGGGCGGCTCGCCGCCGCCGCCGGATGCGACCGGGCTGTTCCACACCGCGATCCTGTATCCGACGCGCCCCGCGCTGGCGGATGCGCTGCACCGGGTGCTCGCGGCAGGCATTGCGCTGGACGGCGCCAGCGACCACGGCGTCAGCGAGGCGCTGTATCTGCGCGATCCGGATCAGAACGGCGTGGAGCTGTACTGGGACAAGCCGCGGGAGCAATGGCCGTTCGCGCCGGACGGGAAGCTCGCGATGTTCACCAAGCGGCTGGATGTGGAGGCGCTGCTGCGGCAGCGGGAGGCATAAGCCTTGCTGTCTCTCCACGTCATTGCGAGCGAAGCGCAGCAATCCAGAATCTTTCCGCGGAGCCAGTCGGGATTGCTTCGTCGCAAGAGCTCCTCGCAATGACGGAGTATGTTGAAGCGCCGTCGCGACCCTACGAAATTTTCCCGTGGCTCGCACCGCGCACCATGATCAACGCCGCGGCCGCCACCTCCAGCGCGATGCAGAGATAGAACGGCAGCGCGTAGCCGCCGGACCAATCGCGCAAGGCCCCGACCACGCCGGGGCCGAACGCATAGGTCACCTGGTTGATCGCGGTGTTGAGGCTGATCAGCACGCCGAACGCGGCCGAATCGAACTCCTGCTGCACGATCAGCGACGGCAGCGTGATAAGATTGCCAACCGAGAAGCCGAACAATGCGCAGGCGGCGATCAGCACGCAATCATTGTGCAGATTGATGACGACGCACAGCGCCGCCGCCTGACTCAGGAAAGACAGCGCGGACGCCAGCCGCTGGTTGAGGCGGTCGATCACCAGCGAGAACAGCACGCGGCCGACCACCGCCATCGCGGTCAGCACCGCGACGGCGACCGCCGCGCGCTCACGGCCGATCACGGGGTCGAGGAACGAGATCAGGTGCACGATGAAGCCGACCTGGGCGAACAGCACCAGAGCAAAAGCAATGGTCACCGTGAGGAAGCCGACGTCACGCAGCGCCCATGCGCGGATCTGCGTCGACGATTGCGGTTTTGCCCTCGCCGTCGCGTGCCAGCCATGCCGATCGGGCGGGCGGCCGACGAGAACGAGGATGACCGGCACCAGCAGCACCAGCATGGCGCCGGCAGCGGCATACATCGCGCTGGCGAAGCCGACATGGCCGATCAGCGTCACCAGCAGCGGCACGCCGACGATGCCGCCGAAGCTCGCGCCGTTCAGCGCCAGGCTGATCGCCATGCCGCGCTTGTGGTCGAACCACAGGCTGATCGTGTTGGTGATCATGGCGAGACTGGTGCCGGCCCAGCCGAAGGCGAGCACGGCATCGGCGAGATAAAGCTGCCAGGGCTCGCGCACCGCGCCGATCGCAACGCTAGCTGCCGCCATCGCCAGCGTGCCGGCGATCAGGCAGAGGCGCGGTCCGTATTTCCGCACGGCTTCGCCGACGAAGACGACCAGCAGCGCGCCGAACAGGTAGAAGAACGTCGTCCCTGCGGAGATCAGCGTGGTGGGCCAGCCCCGCGCCCGCTGGAGCTCGGCGACATAGACGCTCTGGCCGTAGAAGCCGAGGCCCCAGCCGAAGGTCGCGAGCAGGAAGCAAACCGCGACGATGCGCCAGCCTTCGTAGCGGAGGGAGGATTCGTCGATTGCGGCGGTATGGCGGGGATTGTCGAGCATTTCTTTGCTCCTTACCGTCATTCCGGGGCGATGCGAAGCATCGAACCCGGAATCTCGAGATTCTCAGGTGCGCAACTGCGCACCATAGCTCACCCTTCGGGTGCCCCGGAATGACGGCAGAAATCGAAGGGCGTTGATGGCCTGATACGCTTGTTCATGACGAGCATCATGTAACAATGCGGCTCCCGAAAATCACTTCGACGGCGATCGAAGCATCAACGCTGCTGACAGCCTCCTGCCATCAGACCGCATCCGGAAACTCGCCCATGGCCGCATCCAGCCGCGCCTTGCGGCGACGAGCCCAGGAGACCAGCGAGAGCACGACAAGGCCCAGCACCACCGGCGGGAACACCACGAGGTTCACCGCAGACCAGCCGTAGCTGGCGAGCAACTGGCCCGAGGAGAACGAGCCGATTGCCATCATGCCGAACACCAGGAAGTCGTTGAACGCCTGCACCTTGTTGCGCTCCTGCGGGCGGTGCGTCTCCAGCACCAGCGCAGAGGCGCCGATGAAGGAGAAATTCCAGCCCACCCCGAGTACGATCAGGGTGGTCCAGAAATGCATTGCGGTGAGTCCGGAAAGGCCGATTCCGGCGGCGCCGGCCTCCAGCAGCAAGCCGGCGGCCACGACCTTCGGGGCGCCGAAACGGGCGATCAGCGTGCCCGTGAAGAAGCTCGGTCCGTACATCGCGACGATGTGCCATTGCAGGCCGAAATTGGAATCGGACACGGACAGGCCGCACATCTTCATGGCGAGCGGCGCCGAGGTCATCACCAGATTCATCATGGGATAGGAGATCACGCCGCACAGCGCCGCCGCGATGAAGCGCGGCTGAGTCACGATCGTGAGCAACGGCCGGCCGCCGTGCAGATCGGCCGGCGCGGGCTTCGGCATATCGACGCCGGCGACGATGCCCATCGCGACCAGCGCGACGGCGGCCTGCACCAGGAAGCTGAAGGCGAACAGATAGGGCTGCCAGACGTCCATGGTCCATTGCACGAGCTGCGGACCGAGCACGCCGGCGAACACGCCGCCCGCCATCACCCAGGACACCGCCTTCGGGCGGTAGGCCGCGCTGGCGCCGTCGGCGGCGGCAAAGCGATAGGACTGCGCCACGGCGCCGTAGAGGCCGCCGAGGAAGGTCGCGACACAGAACAGTGCGAACGAGCCGTGCAGGATGGCGAACGAGCCGAGCAGGCCGGTGAGCGTGCCGAGGCCCGTGCCGATGACGAAGGCTGCGCGGCGGCCGAAGCGGCGCGAGATCGCGCCGGTCGGCAGCGTGCCCGCAGCGAGCCCCACCACATACATCGAGATCGGCACGGTCGCGAACGACATGTCGGGTGCGAGCGTGGCGCCGACGATCGCGCCGGTGGCGAAGATCACCGCCGAGTTGGCGCCCGTCAGCGCCTGCGCGGCGGCAAGGCGCACCACATTGGCACGCACGCGGGCGTCGTCGGCGATCTCATTGACTGCAGTTACGTCCAGCATCGGCATTTCCGCCCCAAGGGACTTTCAAGGGCTCACGAGGGCTCTGTTGATTCCCGGCACTATGGAGGGGCGGGGGAAGGTGGGCAACCGGCGCAATCGGGCGCAGGCCATGCCTCTGACGCAATCGCGCGAATGATAACGGGCCGCGCCCTTGACGGCTTGCGCTCGATCAAATCCTATCCGCCGCGATTTTCCGGAGTTTCGTTCATGTCCGTCGACGACAGGCCTACCCTCAGCGCTCCCGACGACGACCCCTGGCTGTGGCTGGAAGAGATCGAGGGCAAGCAGGCGCTCGATTTCGTGGAGCGGCAGAACAGCCTGACGCTCGCAGCATTTGGCGGAGCGGCTTTCGCGCGCGACCGCGACATCCTCGCGGCGATCTACGACCGGCCCGACAACATTCCCTATGTGGGACGTCGCGGCAACGATCTCCACAACCTCTGGAAGGACGCCGGCAACCCGCGCGGCCTGTGGCGGCGGACGACGCTGGCGGAATTTCGCAAAGCCGATCCGGCATGGGAGACCATGCTGGATATCGACCAGCTCGCAGCAAGCGAAGGCGAGGACTGGCTGCTCAGCGGTATCGCCACGATGCCGGGAAGCTCGCGAGCAATCCTGAGCCTGTCGCGCGGCGGCAGCGACGCCGTCACTCTTCGCGAGTTCGACCTCGGAACGAAGAGCTTCGTAGCGGACGGCTTCACGCTGCCGGAAGCAAAAGGCGGCGTCGACTGGCTCGATGCCGACACGCTGCTGCTGTCGAGCGCCCATGGCGAGGGCATGGCGACGAGCTCGGGATATGCGCGGACAGTTCGGCTGTGGCGACGCGGCCAGCCTGTCGATCAGGCACAAATGATCATCGAGACCGCGACCGATCATATGATGATCCATGGCAGCGCCGACGACACCGGTGCGACGCCGCGGGCGTGGATCGTCGACCAGATCGACTTCTTCAATCATGCGATCTGGCTGCGCGATGCGGCCGGTCGCACGACGAAGCTCGATCTGCCGACCGGGGTCTGGATGCAGGCGCATCGCGACTGGTTCGCGATGAAGCTGCGCAAGGACTGGACGGTCCAGGGCCGGACCTACGTCACCGATACCGTGCTCGGCATCTCGCTTTCGGCTTTCCTGAACGGCAGCCGCGATTTTGCAATCCTGTTCGAGCCCGCACCGCGGCGCGCGCTGCAAGGGTTGTTCTGGACCGCCGGCAAGCTGGTGCTGTCGATCCTCGACGAACTGAAGCCGAGGTTCGAGATCTGCACGCCATCCGCTACGGGCTGGAGCCGTGACATGCTTCCCGGCCTGCCGCAGATCGGCGTCGTCGACGTCTGGCCGCTCGATCGGCATGCATCGGAGAGCAACGGCGACCTGCTCGCCAATGTGCAGGATCCGCTCACACCGCCGTCGCTGCTGCTGATCGAACGCGGCGTGGCCAGCCCGGCCCTATTGAAGCAGGCGCCAAGGACGTTCACGGCCGACGGCCTCGTGGTGACCCAGCACGAAGCGATCTCGGTCGACGGCGAGCGCATTCCCTATGTGCAGACCGGGCCGGCCGGAGAGACCGGCGATGCGCCGGTTTATATGAGCGCCTATGGCGGCTTCGGAGTCTCGGTGAAGCCGTATTACAACGCCTCGCTCGGCAAGCTGTGGCTGGAGCGCGGCGGCACGACTGTACAGGCGAACTTGCGCGGCGGCGGCGAATTCGGCACGCGCTGGCACGATGCCGGGCGGCTCGCCGGCAAGAAGCTCTCGCACGACGATTTCGCCGCAGTGGCGGCCGATCTCGTCCGCCGCGGCGTGACGCGGCCGAAACGCATCGCGGCGCAGGGCGGATCGAACGGCGGCATCCTCATCACCAACATGCTGGTGCGCTACCCCGAGCGCTTCGGCGCTCTGTTCTGCACCATCCCGCTGATCGACATGCGCCGCTACACCAGGCTGCTCGCGGGCGCGAGCTGGATCGCGGAATATGGCGACCCCGACAAGCCGGAGGAATGGGAGTGGCTGAAGACCTACTCGGCCTATCACAACGTGAAGGCCGGCCAGGCCTATCCGCCGATCCTGATCGCCACCACGCGGCGTGACGACCGCGTCCATCCAGGCCATGCCCGCAAGATGGCCGCGAAACTCCAGGCGATGGGCTTTGAAGCCTGGTTCTACGAACCGGCCGCCGGCGGCCATGGCTACGGCAAGGACAACAAGGAGCGCGCCGGCTTCGAGGTGCTCGGCTTCAGGTTTCTGAAGGAGAAGATCGGGTGGAGGGATGAAGGTTAGCGTGGGTGCGCTGACGTCTCCACATCGTCATGGCCGGGCCTGACCCGGCCATCCACGCCTTGCCCTCCGGCACAAAGAACGTGGATGCCCGGGACAAGCCCGGGCATGACGACCTCCTAGCCTCGCGAAAACACCAGCGTCAGATTGTTCGCGGGCATGTCGATGGAATCGACGAGGCCAAGGCCCGCGGCCTTCGCCAGCATCTCGACGTCGCCGATGTCGCGCACGCCCCATTCAGGATTGCCTTCACGCAAGGAGGTGTCGAACACCGCATTGCTGAGCGCAGTGTGCTTGCCGTCGCGCTTGAAGGGGCCGTAGAGGAACAGCTTGCCGTCGGCGCGCAGATAGCGGCCGGCACCGGCGAACAGGCCTTCGGCCACGGCCCAGGGCGCGATGTGAATGACATTGGCGCAGAACACGGCGGCAAGGCTTGTCGGCCCCTGCCCGCTTTTCATTTCCGGACACCAGTCGGGATCGGTGAGGTCGATCCGCAGGGGGCTGCGGATGTTTGGCAGGCCCGCATGCACGCGCCAAGCTTCGATGCTCTTGAGGTGGCGCTGGTTGAGGTCACTCGGCCACCAGATCAGGCCGGGCGTGTGGCTCGCAAAGTGAACCACGTGCTGACCGGTGCCACTACCGAGTTCCACCACGTCGCCGGTCGCGCCGGCGAGATGCTTTTCCAGCGCCGCCCAGATCGGTTCGTGATTGCGATGGAAGGCCGGCGCATCGAGCCGCCCATCGGGCTCGACCCGTCCGCCGTCCCTGCCAAATTCGACGACATATTCAGCCAAGTGACGTCCCCTGAAATGTGAAACGGAAAACACGGTCTTTGAGGGCCGAAACGCCCCGAGAATAATTTGCTAATTCCAGCCCATCTGATGAACGAACTATCTCATCGGTTGCAATGCGGAGGATATTAACTCCATTTTGCCGCGTGCATAGTCTTGATTGTCAGGCGATGCCCTTTGTGCTTTTGAACAATTCCGCAAACGAGATCATCGACATAACGATCCGGGACGATGCCTTGACCGCCCTTCCTTGCAAGCCCGCCCTGCTGGTTGCGCTGGCCCTCCTCGCCGGCGCGACCGTGGCCCCTGCGCGGGCGCAGTCCGCCGTGACCGAGGGCCGGAAACTCGCTTTCGACCGCAGCAAGGGCAATTGCCTGACCTGCCACGTCATCAAGGGCGGCGACCTGCCGGGAACGATCGGACCGGAGCTGAAGGACATCAAGTCAAAATATCCCGATCGCGACGAACTGGTTGCGATCATCTTCGACGAGACCAAGCGCAATCCGCAGACCATGATGCCGCCATTCGGCCGGAACCGGATTTTGACCGAACAGGAGATCAACGCGATCGTTGATTTCCTGCAGACCCTGTAACGGCCGGCGGCCCAGGAGATTTGAATGACCACGACCATTGGCCTTCGTCCGACGCGGCGCCTGATCCTTCAGGGCGCAGCCTCCGTCGCGCTGCTCGGCCTTGGCAATCTGCCGTTCGCGCCTGCGCGCTCCGCAGCCAACGACAAATATCCGGAAGAGGCGTTCAAGCAGAAGAACGAGGCCGACGCGATCAAGACACTCTATGGCAAGACCGCCGAGCCGTCCGACAAGGTCAAGCTCGACGCGCCGGAGATCGCCGAGAATGGCGGCGTGGTGCCGATCTCGGTGACGACCTCGCTCGACAAGGTGACCTCGATCTCGTTCTTCGTGGCCGAGAACCCGTTCGCGCTCGCAGCCAGCTACAAGATTCCCGACGGCACGATTCCCGCTGTCGCCAACCGGCTGAAGATGGCCAAGACCACCAAATTGACCGCGATCGTGGAAGCCGACGGCAAGCTCTACAGCGCGACGAAGGAAGTGAAGGTCACCGTCGGCGGCTGCGGCGGTTGAGCGGAGGAGTTCGAGATGGCATCCAGCATTCGCGTACGCGCCACCGCCAACGGCGACATCACCGAGGTGCAGGCGCTGATCCAGCACCCCATGGACACCGGCCTGGTCAAGGATCCCAAGGGCGAGCTGATCCCGGCGCACTTCATCCAGGAGCTGAAGTTCGAATGTAACGGCAAGGACGTCTTCGTCGCCAATTGGGGGACTGCGGTCTCCAAGGACCCCTACGTCAAGTTCAGCTTCAACGGCGCCAGGAAGGGCGACGACCTCAAGATCTCCTGGACCGACAACAAGGGTGCGTCGGATACGACCACCGCGAAGATCTCGTGATGAAACAGCGCGCTACGGTTCTGCTCGGCTCGGCGCTCGGCGCACTCGCGGCGCTTGTCTTCGCCGCGACGCGCGTCGTCGCAGCCGACACAGTCGATCCCGCCGCCGACGCCAAGGCATTCCAGAACTTCTTCTTCCAGAAGTTTCCGACCGTGAAGCACGAGGATTTCGTCAACGGTCCATATTCGATGAACGAGGACATGAAGCGGCAGTGGCGGGAGAAGGAGGAATTCCCGCCTTACGAGTTCTCGCTAGATGCCGGCAAGGAGATGTTCTCGACCCCGTTCAAGAACGGCAAGACCTACGCCGACTGCTTCCCGAACGGCGGCATCGGCATTCGCCAGAACTATCCCTATTTCGACGAGAAGGAGGGCAAGGTCGTCACGCTGGAGCTCGCACTCAACCGCTGCCGCGAGGCCAATGGCGAGGCGCCCTATTCCTACGTCAAGGACGAGATGGCTTCGCTCACCGCCTACATGGCCTTTACCTCGCGCGGCAAGCCGATGGACATCAAGATCCCCGACGATCCCCGCGCGCTGGCGGCGTTCGAGAATGGCAAGCGCTATTTCTACACGCGGCGCGGCCAGATGAACTTCTCCTGCGCGAGTTGCCACGTGCAGAGCCCGGGCGAGCGCATTCGCGCCGAGACCCTGGCACCGGCGCTCGGCATCCTCAATGCGATGCCGATCTACCGCTCCGAATGGAGCGGCATGGGCACCATCAGCCGTCGCTTCGTCACCTGCAACAGCCAGACCCGCGCGGTTCCGCTGGAGCCGCAATCGGACGAATATCGCGACGTCGAATATTTCCTGTCCTACGTCGCCAACGGCCTGCCGATCTCGGGACCGGGAGCACGGCCATGAAGCGGTCACTTGCTCTCGCCATGTTGCTTGTCTCGAGCCTTGCGCCATCCGCGCGCGCGGCAAACGAGGCGGACTACAAGGCGGCGTATGCCGCCGCCGAAGCCGCCTCCAAGGAGGCGGCCGGCATGCGCAATCAGTGGACCGTGACCGTATCTGCGCTGGCGGCAGCGAAGAAGGCGGCCGACGGCGGCGATTTCGACCGTGCGGTTGCCGCAGCCAGGGAGGCCGAGGCGCTGGCGAAGGCGTCGATCTTCCAGGCGACGTCCGAAAAAGACGCCTGGAAAGCAATGGAAATCCGCTAGACTGCTCCCGAGTGGAACAGTCCAGCGCGATCACGAGAGGCGCGGAGAATTTCTGAATGGCGATCCGCCGCCGCGATTTCCTCAAACGTGCAGGCCTCGCCGCCGCAACGCTCGGCCTGCCGCGGCTGGCCCGCGGCACCGAGACCGCTGGCATCTATGACCTCGAGCGGTTCGGCAATGCGCGCATCCTGCACATCACCGACACGCATGCGCAGCTCAATCCGGTCTATTTCCGCGAGCCCAGCGTCAATATCGGCATCGGTGAGATGGCGGGACGGCCGCCGCATCTGGTCGGCCGCGCCTTCCTGGAGCGGTTCGGCATCCGGCCCGACAGCGCGGATGCCTATGCATTCACCTGCTTGGAGTTCGAAAGGTCCGCAGGGCGATTCGGCAAGCTCGGCGGCTTCGCCCATCTGAAGACGCTGGTAGATCGCTTGCGCGCCGATGTCGGCGAGAAACGCTCGCTGCTCGTCGACGGCGGCGATCTCTGGCAGGGCACCGGCCTTGCCAATGTCATGCAGGGCCGCGACATGGTCGAGGTCGCCAATCTGCTCGGCATCGGGGCGATGACCGGGCATTGGGAATTCACCTATGGCGAGCAGGTGCTGCGAGACAATCTCGAGCGCTTCAAGGGCGAATTTCTGGCGCAGAACGTCTTCCTGACCGAGGAAGCCGCGTTCAACGACGCCCTCGCCTTCGACAAGGCCACGGGACGCGTGTTCAGGCCCTCGATGATCAAGGAGCTCGGCGGACATCGCGTCGCGATCGTCGGCCAGGCCTTCCCCTACGTGCCGATCGCGCATCCCAAGCGCTTCACGCCGGACTGGACCTTTGGCATCCGCGAGGAGGAGCTGCAGAAGCATGTCGATGCCCTGCGCGGCGCCGACAAGGTCGATGCCGTCATCCTGCTGTCGCATAACGGCATGGATGTCGACCTCAAGCTCGCAAGCCGGGTCACCGGCATCGACGTCATCCTCGGCGGCCACACCCATGATGCCGTGCCGCAGCCGATTGCCGTCAAGAATGCGGGTGGCACCACGCTCGTCACCAATGCCGGCTCCAACGGGAAATTTCTGGCCGTGCTCGATCTTGCGCTCGACAAGGGCAAGGTCAGCGACATCCGCTATCATCTGCTGCCGGTCTATTCCGAGCTGCTGAAGCCAGATCCTGCCATGGCCGAGCTGATCGGCCGGCTGCGCGCGCCGCATGTGAGCGACTGGTCGGAGAAGATCGCAACGCCGGATCGCCTGCTCTACCGCCGCGACAATTTCTCCGGGCCCGTCGACGAGCTGATCTGCACCGCGCTGCGCACCGAGCTCGATGCCGAGATCGCGCTGTCGCCGGGCTTCCGCTGGGGCGTCACCGCGCTGTCCGGTCAGGCGCTGACCATGGAGGATCTGCTCGCGGAAACCGCGATCACCTATGCCGAGACCTATGTGCAGGAGATGACCGGCGCACAGATCAAGGTCGTCCTGGAAGACATCTGCGACAATCTCTTCAATGCCGATCCCTATTACCAGCAGGGCGGCGACATGGTGCGCGCCGGCGGGCTCAGCTACACCTGCACGCCGGACGGTGCGATCGGCAGCCGCATCTCGGAGCTGAAGCTCAGCAACGGCAAGGCGCTCAGAGCCAGCCACCGCTACAAGGTCGCGGGCTGGGCTTCAGTCAACGGCCAGCAAGGCGCGCCAGTGTGGGACGTCGTCGGCAAATATCTGCGCTCGGGCCGGATGTTGCCGGAGCGACTCCGCTCCGGCGTGACGCTGAAGGGGGTCGAGGGCAATCCAGGCATTGCGGAACAGGGATGATGCGGTCGCAGCTCTCAGCCGCGATGATGCTGGCACTGCTCGTCCAGGCGGCGGTCCCGCCCGCTTTTGCGCAACAGGTGCCGCTCCAGGACAAGCCGTTCGCCGAGCACAGGATCGTGCTGCAACTCTCCGATGGCGATGCGAAGAAGCAGGCGCTGGTGCTGAGCGTCGCCAACAACCTGCTGAAGGCCTACGATCCCGACAAGATCGCGATCGAAGTGGTGGTGTTCGGTCCCGGCATCGACCTGCTTCTCGCCGGCAACGAGCGGCGCAAACAGGTCGAGAGCCTGATCGCGCAAGGCGTGCGCTTCGACATCTGCCTCAACACCGTCGATACGATCGAGCGGGAGACGGGCAGGCGGCCGGAGTTCATCCAGGCGGCCACGCCGGTGCAGGTCGGGGTCGGGCAGATCCTGTTCCTGGCGGAGAACGGGTACACAGTGGTGAGGCCCTGAGTTTTTTTGGGCACAGCGTCGCCGCACACGCGGTGTCATTCCCCCGCGAAAGCGGGGAATCCAGTACGCCGCCGCCCCTCCGTATCCCATCACTGCCTCTGGAATACTGGATCGCCCGCCTTCGCGGGCGATGACAGCTGTGGTGGGGCGACGGCATGGCCGCCACTCCCACACTCGCACCGCAATAAAGATCTTCTAAATCTTCCTGCCTACACAGTGAATTGCTTCTCTTTTTGACCGCTGGCGTAGTAGAATCGTCGAAATCACCTCACGCCGGACTTCCTGCCATGATCTTCCGCCAGCTCTTCGACAGCGTTTCAGGCACCTACAGCTACCTCTTGGCCAGCCGCCCCGGCGGTGAGGCACTGATCCTCGATCCTGTGCTGGAGAAGGTCGACCGCTACTGCCAATTGCTGCGCGAGCTCGACCTCAAGCTGGTCAAAGCGGTCGACACCCATCTGCATGCCGACCACGTCACCGGGCTCGGCGAGCTGCGCGACCGCACCCATTGCATGACCGTGATGGGCGACCAGACCAAGGCCGACGTGGTGGCGATGCGGGTGGCCGACGGCGACAAGGTGACGATCGAGGGCCTGTCGCTCGACGTGATGTACACGCCGGGCCACACCGACGATTCCTATTCCTATCTGATGGGCGACCGCGTCTTCACCGGCGACACGCTTCTGATCCGCGGCACCGGCCGCACCGATTTCCAGAACGGCTCGGCGCGCGCGCAATACGATTCGATCTTCAATCGCCTGCTCAAGCTGCCGGACGAGACGATGGTGTTCCCGGCCCACGACTACAAGGGCGACACCGTCTCCACCATCGGCGAGGAGAAGCGCTACAATCCCAGGCTCCAGGTGCGCTCGGTCGACGAATATATCGAGCTGATGGCGAACCTGAAGCTGCCCAATCCGAAGATGATGGACGTGGCGGTGCCCGCCAACATGCACGTCGGCCTGCATCAGGAGGAGCTCGAGAAGGAGGGGCGCGCGCTCAGTGCAATCGAGGCGATCCGCATCCTCGGCCGGCCCGACATCCTGCTGGTCGATCTGCGCGAGACCAACGAGCGGCTGAAGCACGGCACGCTCGAAGGCGCGCTGCACACGCCCTATCCGTCCGTCGAGGAGAGCCTCAAGCCCGGCGGCATGCTGCGCGAGGTCGCGGCCGCCACCGGCCGCCGCGTGGTGTTCTTCTGCGCCTTCGGCGAACGCTCGGCGATGGCGGTGGCGGCTGCGAAGGAAGCGGGGCTTCTCAACACCGCCCATATCGCCGGCGGCATCGATGCCTGGAAGAAGGCGGGCGGACCCGTCATGCACTGACTTGCCAGAGGTCAGAACCTGGACATATGTTCCGGGCTAGAGTCGGATGCAGCATCACCATCCGGGAACAGCCATGGCCAAGATCGGCAAGCCGAGCGAGAAGCCCAAGCAAGCGGACGACAAGGCGAAGAAGCCTCCGCCTCCGCGCGCCACCGATGACGACGACTACGAGGACGGCGACATCGCCACGCCGAAACGCGACCGCTATGGTCCGGACGACGAGCCGTTGTGAGGGCATGAAGCTGCCTCGCGAACGGTGCGTTCCCTCCCCCGCAAGGGGGGGAGGGAGCACAGTGTGTCACACTGGACCACCGAGCAATCATCGAGATTGCAGCGTCCTCGCCGCGCTAGCTGCCATGCGCCTCCGTTCATGGACAAATAACCGCTCTCCCCGATAGTTTGCGCGTCCATCGGGAGTGAAACGGAGCTGCAATGGTCGACGTTCTCGCCGCACCGCAGCAAGGCAAGGCGGACAGCGCGCTGCGCACGCTGACGGGAATCTCGATCGCGCATTGGGTCAGCCATTTCCATCTGCTGGTCCTGCCGATGCTGTTTCCGTTCCTGAAGGAAAGGCTCGGCGTCGGTTACGTCGAGCTCGGCTTCGCACTGACCACGCTTGCCGTCGTCTCGGGCCTGACGCAGGCGCCGATCGGCTATCTCGTCGACCATTTTGGCGCGCGCAAAATCCTGCTGGTCGGGCTGACGCTCGGCGGGCTCGCGCTGATCCTGCTCGGCCTGCACCTCAGCTACGCCTCGCTGATCGCCTGCGCCGTGCTGCTGGGCCTCGCCAACAGCGTCTATCATCCCGCCGACTACGCGATCCTGGCCGAGCACATGGACGAGGCGCGGATGGGCCGCGCCTTCTCGGTGCACACCTTTGCCGGCTATCTCGGCGGCGCGTTGACGCCGGCGATCGTTGCCGCGCTGGTCACCCTGTCCGGCGGCTTCGGCGCGCTGATCGCGTCGGGCGCGATCGCGATCCTGGTGGCGCTGCTGCTGGTCGCCATGGGCATTCCCGAGGCCGGCGCGCACAAGAAGAAGCCGGGTGGCGAGAGCGCGCCGAAGCAGGCGGTGATCACGCCGGCGCTGATTACGCTGACGGCACTGTTCATGCTGCTCAGCCTGTCGGTCGCAGGCATCAACAATTTCGGCGTGGTCGCGCTGATGAGCGGGTATGGTGCCACTTATTCGATCGCCAACGTCGCACTGACCGCATTCCTGGCCGCCAGCGCCGCCGGCGTGCTCGCGGGCGGCTTCCTCGCCGACCACACCGGGCGCCACGGCTATGTCGCGGCGGCCTGCTTTGCCGCCAATGCGGCAATCGTGCTGCTGATCGCGCTGGTGACGCTGCCGGGCTGGGCCCTGACCGCGGCGATGACGGCCGCGGGTTTTCTCTCCGGCGTGATCGCGCCCTCGCGCGACATGCTGGTGCGCAATGCGGCGCCGGCTGGCGCCGCCGGGCGCGCCTTCGGCATCGTCTCGACCGGCTTCAATCTCGGCGGCATCGTCAGCCCGCTGCTGTTCGGCTGGATCATGGATCAGAGTGCGCCACATTGGGTGTTCGGCGCGTCCGTGATCTTCATGGTGGCAACGGTGGTGCTGTCGCCATTCACGGAACGGAAGCCAATGAATACCAATTGAGCGGTCGGTATCGCTACAAATTCAGCTGTCGTCCCTGCCTGGTGCGCAATTGCGCACGGGGCGCAGGGACCCAGAACCAAGGCGAGAAGTCGTCGCGCGCGACTGACAACTCCAAGTCTTCGCCAAACAGCTCCCTGTGGTTGGGTCCCGGATCTGCGCTTCGCTAGTCCGGAACGACGGAAGAAAGAAACGCGTACAACAACAAAGCAAAACGGGAAGAAGCACCATGAACAATCCTGATCTCGTGATCCGCGGCGGCACTGTCGCAGATGGAAGCGGTGGCGCGCTGTTCGAGGCGGATGTAGCCATCACCGGCGGCAGGATCAGCGAGGTCGGCAAGGTCGCGTCGAAGGGCCGCGAAGAGATCGACGCGCACGGCAAGCTCGTGACCCCCGGCTTCGTCGACGTGCACACCCATTACGACGGCCAGGTCACCTGGAGCCAGGACATCACGCCGTCCTCGCAGAACGGCGTCACCACGGCGATCATGGGCAATTGCGGCGTCGGCTTTGCGCCGTGCAAGCCTGAGGACCACACCCGCCTGATCCAGCTCATGGAGGGCGTCGAGGACATTCCGGAGCCGGTGCTGAGCGCCGGCATTCCCTGGGCCTGGGAGAGCTTTCCGGACTACATGGACTGGCTCTCGAAGCGTAATTTCGACATCGACATCGGCGCGCAATTGCCGCATGCGGCGTTGCGCGTCTATGTTATGGGCGAGCGCGGCGCGCGCCGCGACCCCTCGACCGCGGAGGACAATGCGGCGATGGCAAAGCTCGCGGGCGAGGCGGTACGCTCGGGCGCGCTCGGATTCTCGACCTCGCGTACGCTCAACCACCGCACCTCGACCGGCGATTTCACGCCGACCTTGAAGGCGGGCGAGGACGAGCTCACCGCGATTGCCGGCGCGATGCATCGGGAGGGTCGCAGCGTGCTGCAATTCGTGCTCGATCTCTCGACGATCCACGAAGACCTGCCGATGATGCTGCGGGTCGCGGACAACACGAAATGCCCGATCTCGTTCTCGATCACGCAGAACGACAAGGCCCCGCAGCGCTGGCGCCAGACGCTGCACGAGATCAATGCGGCGGCCAGGCGCGGCCTCTCCATCACCGCGCAGATCGCGGCGCGCCCCGTCGGCCTCCTGCTCGGACTCGAGCTCTCGCGCAATCCGTTCCAGACCCATCCGAGCTACAAGGCGATCGCACATCTGCCACTGCGGGAGCGGCTGGCGCGGCTGCACCAGAGCGAGGTGCGCAAGGCGATTTTGGGCGAGACGGCGACCGCGACCGACGATCCGCTGTTCTTCCGGCCCGATTACGACAAGATGTTCCTGCTCGGCGATCCCCCCGATTACGAGCAGCCGCCGGAGAACGCACTGGGACCGCAGGCGCGCCGGCAGGGGCGTCCGCCGGAGGAACTCGCCTATGACGCCATGCTGTCGGACGGGGGCCGCGGCATGCTCTACGTGCCCTTCCTGAACTATTCCGACGGCAATCTCGATGCGACACGCGAGATGCTGCTCGACCCGCAATCCGTGCCAGGCCTGTCCGACGGCGGCGCGCATTGCGGCATCATCTGCGATGCGAGCTTCCCGACCTATCTGCTGACGCACTGGACGCGCGATCGCAGGCGCGGCGAGAAGCTCACGATCCCGTTCGTGGTCGCGGCGCAATCACGAAAGACCGCGCTCTCGGTCGGCCTCACCGACCGCGGACTCATTGCTCCGGGCTATAAAGCTGACGTCAACGTGATCGACTACGACCGTCTGCATCTGCATCCGCCGAAGGTGCATTACGATCTGCCGGTCGGCGGGCGGAGGTTGCTGCAGGATGTCGACGGCTACGAGGCGACCATCGTGTCGGGCGTGGTGACGCGGCGGCAGGGCGAGGCCACGGGACACCGGCCGGGGAAGCTGATTCGGGGCGCGCAGGGGGTGAACTAGGGGGAGGCTGCCGCTTACCCTCCCCTGGAGGGGGAGGGTCGATCGCGCGTAGCGCGAGCGGGGTGGGGTGATCTCTCCACTCGGGCACTGTTGGACGGGGAGAGACTGTCACCCCACCCCGCTACGCATTCTGCTTCGCTACATGCGCAGCGACCCACGGGCGAGCTGCGCTCGTCCCGGACCCCTCCAGGGGAGGGTAAGAAAGTGCCCCCCTTATGTCGGCGACACCGCACCCTTGAGCGGCGAGGCCTGCGCGGCCGTACCGCGCGTCAGCCTCGCCTTTTCGGTGTTCGGCCAGAGCAGCAGCAGGCCGATGACGCCGGAGCCGGCCATGACCACGGCGTTGATGGTGAAGCCGGTCATGTAGCCGTCGAGCATGCTGCCGGCGCGCTGGATCACGGTGCCCATCACGCTCGGCGCGATGATGCCGGAGAGCGTATAGAGCGCGCCGTAGATCGCGATGACCGCGCCGCGCTGCGAGGCCGGAGTGAACTCGCCGAGCATCGGCGGGCAGACCACGTAGATCGCACCGCACAGGCCGGATCCGACGACGAGCAGCGCAATCTGCAGACCGGCACCCTGCGCATGCGGCATCATGGCGAGAATCAGGCCGCCGGCGATCAGCGGAACCGAGCCGAGCACGCCGCGCGAAATGCGCGTGGTGTAGCCGCGCGCCATCATCACCTGCGAGATCCAGCCGGTGAGGATGACGACCGTGGCGCCGAACACCCAGGGCAGGATCGAAATGAAGCCGGCCTGGCTCTGCGAGAAGCCGAGCCCCTTGACGATGAAGGGCGTGAACCAGGTGAGGCCCAGCGACAGCGCCCAATAGGCGCCGAAGGTCGCGATCACGCAGCCGAGGAAGGTGCGCGAGGTCAGGAGCTGAATGTAGGGAATTTTCGGTTCGGTGACGGCGAGAACCTGGGTGTCCTCCAGCGGCCCTTCCTTGCCGAGCGCGAGCCAGGCACAAACCCAGATCAGGCCGACGATTCCGAGCGCGCCGAAGGCGTAGTGCCAGGAGTGATTGACGATGACCCAGTTCAGCGCCGGCACCGCCAGGATGACGCCGAAGGCCGAGCCCTGCGACAGGATCGCGGTCGGCAGCGTGCGCTTCTCGTCGGGGAACCACTTGTAGATCGCGTGCGCGGCGACGGAGAAGGCCGGGCCTTCGCCCGCGCCCAGCACGATGCGGCAAATCAGGAGCGTGGTGAAGGAGACGGTGCCGACCATCGGAAATTGCGCCAGCGCCCAGATCACCGCCAGCGTCAGCAGCACCCAGCGCGTCGGCACCTTGTTGACGATGAAGCCGACCACGATGGCCGAGATCGAGAACAGGAAGAAGAACGAGGACCCGAGCAGGCCGAATTGCTCGGCGTCGAGCTTCATGTCGGTCATGATCGGCACGCCGGCGAGACCGACGACGATCTTGTCGGCGAAGTTCACCACCATAAAGAGAAAGAGGAGAAACGTGACGGTCCAGGCGCCCTTTGGCGTTGACTTGGATTCCCCTGCCGTCTTGACCGCCGCATTGGGCGTTCCCTGAGCGCTCATAATTCTCCCCGTTTGTCTTTATTCGGCACTTTTTTGATTTGGCCGTCCTGGAAGCTAACAACGGCTTCGAGGCCAACGCAACCCCGGCATTTCCGGAGCAAGTGTGCTACGCAGCATTTCCGTCAATTCCGTCCGGCGCCATTCATCGTGCTGAGCATCCGAAATCTCTCCAAGACCTTCACGTCGGCCGGCGAACCGGTCCATGTGCTGCGCGGCGTCGACCTTGACCTCAAGGCCGGCGAGCGCGTCGCACTCACCGGGGAATCCGGCAGCGGCAAGAGCACGCTGCTGCACCTGATCGCGGGGCTCGATACCGCTGACGGCGGCACGATCCGGCTGGAGGAGATCGAGGTCACGAAATTGTCCGATGCGGGGCGCGCCGGCTTGCGGTGCGACCGGATCGGCCTGGTTTTTCAGCAGTTCAACCTGATTCCGAGCCTGTCGGTCGCGGACAATCTCGCCTTCCAGGCGCGGATCGCCGCCCGCCACGACGCGGCCTGGACGAAAGAGCTGGTCGAACGGCTTGGACTCGGCGCTCTTCTGAAGCGCTATCCCGAGCAATTGTCGGGCGGCCAGCAACAACGGGTCGCGATCGGCCGGGCGCTGGCGACAAGGCCCTCGCTGCTGCTAGCGGACGAGCCGACCGGCAATCTGGACGAAGCCACCGCAGAGGACGTGCTGGCGCTGACGCGCGACCTCGTCGCGCGCACCGGCTGCGGCTTCCTGATGGTGACGCACAGCCTGCATCTGGCTGCGACCCTCGACCGTCACCTCACCTTGCATGCGGGGCGCATTGCATGAGGCGCGCGCTGTGGATCCTCGCCGTGCTGCTCAGCCATTGGCGGCGTCACAAGATGCAGTTCGCGACGCTCCTGATCGGACTGATCGCGGCGACCGCGCTGTGGAGCGGCGTGCAGGCGATCAACCAGCAGGCCCGCCATGCCTATGACCGCGCCGCGGCGACGTTCGGTGGCGTGCGCACGGCGATGCTGGTGGCGCCAAATGCGGCAACCTTTCCGCAGGAGCTGTTCATAGAGCTCCGCCGCGCGGGCTGGCCAGTCTCGCCGGTGCTGGAGGGACGGGTCCAGATCAACGGGCGCTCGGTGCGGCTGCTCGGCATCGAGCCGGTGACACTGCCGGTCGATGTCGGCGACGCGCCGCGTCTCGGCGCTGCGGATCTGAGCAGCTTCGTCGCGCCGCCCGGCCAGACGCTGGTGGCGCGGGAGACGCTGACCGACTTGCAGGAGCCGGAAGGCGCAGCGCCAGCGATCAGCAATGGCACAAAGCTGCCGCCGCTGCGCGTGCTGCCGCAGCTCGTGCCCGATGTGCTCGTGGTCGATATCGGCGTGGCGCAGCTTCTGCTCAACAAGCCGGATCAGGTCTCGCGGCTCTTGATCGGCAAGCCGAAGGGCAAGCCAGCGCCGCTGGCCAGCGTCGTTGGCGATCGGCTGCAGCGGGTCGAGCCGGATGCGGAGACGGAGCTGGAGCGCCTCACCGACAGCTTCCATCTCAACCTCACCGCGTTCGGCCTGCTGTCGTTCTTCGTCGGCCTGTTCATCGTCAACTCCGCCGTCGGCCTCGCATTCGAGCAGCGACTGCCGATGCTGCGCACGCTGCGGGCCTGCGGCGCCTCGGCCCGGCTGGTCAACACGGTGCTGGTGATCGAGCTCGTGGCACTGGCACTGATCGCCGGAATGATCGGGCTCGCTTGCGGCTATTTCATCGCGGCTGCCCTGCTGCCCGACGTCGCGGCCTCGCTGCGCGGGCTCTATGGCGCGCAGATCCCGGGGCAGCTCACGTTACGACCCGAATGGTGGCTTGCAGGCATCGGCATCAGCGTTGCCGGCGCGCTGGTGGCCGCCGCAACCAGCCTGATCAAGGCGATCAGGATGCCGGTGCTGGCGACGGCGCAGCCGCGCGCCTGGCAGCAGCGGCAGCACCGCTGGCTGCTCCTGCAGAGCTGTGCGGCCTGCGCCGTGTTCGCGGTCGCGCTGCTGCTGCTCCACTACGGACAATCGCTGATCGCGGGCTTTGGCGTGCTTGCGGCCCTGATGTTGGGTGCGGCTCTGGTCCTGCCGGCCTTGCTCGAAATCATCCTGCTCGCTGGCCAGCGCGTTGCGCGAGGACCGCTGGCGCTGTGGTTCTGGGCGGACAGCCGGCAACAGCTTTCCGGGCTGTCGCTTGCGCTGATGGCGCTGCTGCTCGCTCTCGCCGTCAATGTCGGGGTGTCCACCATGGTGGAAACCTTCAGCCGCACCTTCATCGGCTGGCTCAACGGGCGGCTCGCCGCCGACGTCTACATCAGCGCATCCGATAATGCGCAAGGCGTCGCGATTCGAAACTGGCTGAAGGATCGGGGCGATGTGCAGGCGATCCTCTCGGGCGGACGCGCCGAGGCGCAAATCCAGGGCCGGCCGGTCGAATTGCTCGGCCTGCCCGATCACGCCCTCTATCGCGAGCGCTGGCCGCTGCTGCAAGCCGCGCCGCGCGCCTGGACCCGGCTGGTGCCGGGCAACGCCGCCTTCATCAGCGAGCAATTGAGCCGCCGGCTGAACGTGCGGATTGGTGACGTCGTCGAGGTGCCGGCGCCGGGCGGCAGCTGGGAGCTCGACATCGTCGGCATCTATGCCGATTACGGCAATCCCAAGGGGCAGCTCGCCGTGAACGTCGCCGCACTGATCCGGCGGTTTCCGCAGACGCCGCAGACGCGAATGGGCCTGATCGTCGCAAAGGAGAATATTCCCGGCCTGATCGCGGCTTTGCAGAAGCAGTTCGCGCTCGACGACCGCAGGATCGCCGACCAGGCGACGGTGAAGGCGGAATCGATCCGCATCTTCAACCGCACCTTCGCGGTGACCTCGGCGCTGAACGCCTTCACGCTCGGCGTCGCCGGCATCGCGCTGCTGACCAGCCTGCTGACGCTGGCGAACTCCCGCCTGCCGCAGCTCGCCCCGCTGTGGGCGATCGGCATCACGCGGCCGCGCCTTGCCGCGATCGAGCTGACCAAGACGCTCTCGGTCGCACTGTTCACGTCCCTGCTGGCGGTGCCGCTCGGCCTGCTGGTGGCGTGGTGCCTGATCGCGATCGTCAATGTGAAGGCATTCGGCTGGCGGCTGCCGTTCCATGTGTTTCCGCTGCAATTGGTCGAGCTGGTCGTGGTCGCACTGCTTGCTTCGCTGGTGGCCGCCTTGCTGCCGGTGCTGCGGCTGGGGCGGGG
>NZ_AJQE01000104.1 GCF_000261685.1 Bradyrhizobium genomosp. I (2014)
ATGCAGCCGGCGACTCTCGTCAAGGTGTTTGCCAATGAGCGCTGACCGGATCTCGCGGCGCGCCTTCGCCGCCGGCATCGCCGCCCTCGCTCTCGCGCGGCGCGCCGGCGCGCAGGGCTATGCCGGGCTCGGCGAGACCGCCGACGGCTTTGCCAAGGTCACGCCGGGAAAAACATTCACCTTTCCCGCCGATCACGGGCCGCATCCAGAGTTTCGCATCGAGTGGTGGTATCTCACGGCAAACCTGGTCGATGGCGGCGGCACGGCTTGCGGCCTGCAATGGACGCTGTTCCGCCAGGCCGCGCAGCCGGGCCCGCAAGGCGAAGGCTGGGCCAATCAGCAGGTGTGGATGGCGCATGCAGCGGTGACACGGCCCGACACCCACCGCTTCAGCGAAACGTTTTCGCGCGGCGGCGTGGGGCAGGCCGGCGTGACGGCCAAGCCGTTCGATGCCTGGATCGACGACTGGGAGATGAAGGGCTTCGAGCGCACCGACGATCGCACACTGGCACCGCTGACACTGAAGGCGTCCGGCACCGATTTCAGCTATGCGCTGACGCTCGAGGCCGATCGTCCGGTGGTCCTGCAGGGCGATGCCGGCTATAGCCGCAAGTCGGAACGCGGACAGGCGTCCTACTATTACAGCCAGCCGTTCTATCGCGCGCGCGGCACGCTCACCGTCGACGACAGGCCGGTCGACGTGTCGGGCCAGGCCTGGATGGACAGGGAGTGGAGCAGCCAGCCGCTCGATGCCGACCAGACCGGCTGGGACTGGCTCTCACTGCATCTCGCATCCGGCGACAAGCTGATGCTGTACCGGCTGCGGCAGAAGGACGGCAAGGATTATCCGTTCGGCAACTGGATCAGCGCCACAGGCGAGACGCAGATGATTGCGGGAGGCGACATCCAGATGATGCCGAGGGCCACTGCGGATGTCGCGGGGCGCAAGCTGCCGGTGGAATGGCAGATCGCAATCCCCTCGCGATCATTCTCGATCCTGTGCAGGCCTCTCAATCCCAGGGCCTGGATGGGGACCGGCTTTTCCTATTGGGAAGGGCCGATCAGCTTTTCCGGAACGCATGACGGCGTTGGCTATCTCGAGCTGACCGGGTATTGAAGCGCGGTCTCGTCAAGGGGATTCGCGATGTATCATCTCACCGCCCTCGTCACGCTGCTGGCGATCGCGTTTTATTTCTTCACCAGCATCAATGTCTCGCGCTCTCGTACCAAGACGGGCGTCAAGGTGCCTGCGATGTCGGGTCATCCGGATTTCGAACGGGCCTTCCGCATCCAGATGAACACGCTGGAATGGATGCCGATCTTCCTCCCGGCGCTGTGGCTGTTCGCGATCTATATCAGCGACGCGATCGCAGCAGGGCTGGGCGTGGTCTGGATCATCGGCCGCATCGTCTATTTCATCGGCTATTCGGAGGCGGCGGCCAAGCGCGGCCCGGGCTTCGCGATCCAGATTCTCGCTGCCTTTGCGCTGTGGGTTGGGGCGCTGGGAGCGGTGATGTGGCGGTTGGTGTGAGGCAATCCGCCGCCATACATTCCGCTGTCGTCCCGGACGAGCGCAGCGAAGATCCGGGACCCATACCCACAGGAAGTCGTTTTGCGAAGACTCGGAGCGGGGATCTCGCGCCACACGTCTCCCTGGGGTTATGGATCCCCGCGTTCGCGGGGACGACACCGAGTGTGTGGCGCTCGCTGTGCCTCTTCCCTCACTTCGTCAGCGGGCAGCCGCTTTCCTTGGCGGTAAAGAAGGCCTTGTCGCCGGGGACGGTGGCCAGCAGCTTGTAATAGTCCCACGGCTTCTTTGATTCCGAGGGCTTCTTGACCTCGAACAGGTACATGTCGTGGACCATGCGGCCGTTCTCGAGCACCTTGCCGCCCTGCGCAAAGTCGTCGTTGACCGGCAGCTCCTTCAGCTTCTTGGCGACGGCATCCGGATCCTTGGTGCCGGCGGCCTTGACGGCCTTCAGGTAGCTCAGCGTCGCCGAATAGGTGCCGGCGTGGATCATGCTCGGCATCCGCCCGGTGCGCTTGAAGAAGCGTTCGCCGAGATTGCGCGTCTTGTCGTTGAGATCCCAGTAATAGCCCTCGGTGAGCACCAGGCCTTGCGCGGCCTGAAGGCCGAGGCCGTTGACCTCGGCGAGCGTCATCAGGAGGCCCGCGAGCTTCTGGCCGCCGGAGACGATGCCGAACTCGGACGCCTGCTTGATCGAGTTGGTGGTGTCGAGGCCGGCATTGGCGAGGCCCACGATCTTCGCCTTCGAGCTCTGCGCCTGCAGCAGGAAGGAGGAGAAGTCCGAGGAGTTGAGCGGCACGCGCACCGAGCCGACCACCTTGCCGCCATTGGCGGTGACGATCTCGCTGGTGTCCTTTTCCAGCGCGTAGCCGAAGGCATAGTCCGCGGTGAGGAAGAACCAGGTGTCACCACCGGCCTTGGTCAGCGCACCGCCGGTGCCGACGGCGAGCGCGCGGGTGTCGTAGGCCCAGTGGAAGCCATAGGGTTGGCATGCGTCGCCGGTGAGACGCGAGGTTGCAGCGCCGACGACGATATCGATCTTCTTCTTTTCCTTGGAGAGCTCATGGATCGCGAGCGCGACCGAAGAGGTCGTCAACTCCGTGATCATGTCGACGTTCTCGACGTCGTACCAGCGCCGTGCGATCGAGCTGGCAAGATCCGGCTTGTTCTGATGGTCGGCGGTGACGAGTTCGATCTTCTGGCCGAGCACCTCGCCGCCGAAATCCTCGATCGCCATCCTGGCCGCTTCAACCGACCATTTGCCGCCGTAGTCGGCATAGACTCCGGACTGATCGTTGAGGATGCCGATCTTGACGCCTTGCGCGGAGGCCGGCGCGGCGAGCAATACGGCAGAGGTTGCGACAGCGGCCAAACAGGCTGACTTCATATGTTAACTCCCAGCAGTCTTCTGTTGTGAAATCGCGCGGATACTAGTGAAGAACCCCGCGCGTGCCCATCGATTTCGTGTTGGTCGCTGGTATGGGATTCTGCGCGCCAAATAGCCGCTGTCGTCCCGGACGAGCGAAGCGGAGCGGAGCGCTGATCCGGGACCCAGCCACAGGGAGGAGTTTGGCGCGAGCTGGGAGTTGCCAGCCTTCGTCAACTCATCCATGTGGTTATAAATCCCCGCCTTCGCGGGGATGACACTGTGAATGAGGGGACGCGAGTGACCACCACGGACAACTAGGAGCCCACCACCTCCGGCTTCTTGTCCCGCCGCCCCTCCGCGACGTTCCGCACCACCACGTAGAAGATCGGCGTGAACAGAAGCCCAAACAGGGTGACGCCGATCATGCCGAAGAACACGGCGACGCCGACGGCCTGTCGCATCTCCGAGCCGGAGCCGCTCGAGATCACCAGCGGCAGCACGCCAAGGATGAAGGCGAAGGATGTCATGAGGATCGGCCGCAGGCGCAGCCGGCAGGCCTCGATCACGGCCTCCAGCCGCGGCTTGCCCTCGTTCTCGATGTCGCGCGCGAACTCGACGATCAGGATCGCGTTCTTCGCCGCCAGTCCCACCAGCACGACAAAGCCGATCTGGGTGAGGATGTTGACGTCCTGGCCCATGATGCGCACACCGATGGTGGCGGCCAGCAGGCACATCGGCACGATCAGGATCACCGCGAACGGCAGCGTCCAGCTGCCATATTGCGCGGCGAGCACGAGATAGACGAACAGGACGCAGATCGGGAACACGTAGAGGCCCGCATTGCCGCCGGTGACCTGCTGATAGGACAGGTCGGTCCATTCGAAGGTGAAGCCGCTCGGCAGCGTGTCGTCGGCGAGCTTTTTGATGGCGTTGAGCGCGGTAGTCGAGCTGGTGCCCGGCGCCGGCTCGCCCTGGAGTTCGGACGCTGCGTAGAGATTGTAGCGCGCGACGCGATCAGGACCGGAGACGTCCTTGAACTCGACCACGCTGCCAAGCATCACCATGTCACCCGAAGCGTTCCGCGTGCGCAGCCGCGAGAGGTCGCTTGGCTCCTTCCGGAACGGGAAGTCGGCCTGTGCGGTAACGTGGTAGGTGCGGCCGAACAGGTTGAAGTCGTTGACATAGGTCGACCCGAAATAGGTCTGGATCGTGTCGTTGATGTTGGCGATGGGCACGCCGAGCTTCTGCGCCTTGGTGCGGTCGATGTCGACGAACAGCTGCGGCGTGTTGGCCGAGAACGGCGAGAACACCGAGGGAGCGAGCAGCGAGGGCGATTTGCGCGCCGCGGCGACAAGTTCGTCGGTGGCCGCGGCGAGCAGCTCCGGCCCGCGGCCCTGGCGGTCCTGGATGCGGATGGTGAAACCGCCGCCGGTCCCGATGCCGGGCACGGCGGGCGGCGGAATGACGATGATGAACGCCCCCTGGATCGCGGCGAGCCGCTTGCGCAGCTCGGCCGTGATGGCGTTCGCGGTCAGCCCCTTCTTCAGGCGCACCTCGGGTTCATCGAACACCGGGAACAGTGCGGCCGCGTTGCCGGCCTGCGTGCGCGTCGCGCCGGAGAAGCCGGCGAAGGCGGCAACGCGGATGATACCCGGCGTATCCAGCGAGATTCGCTCGACCTCGCGCACGATCTCCGTCGTACGCGCCAGCGACGCCGCCCCCGGCAATTGCACGGAGATGATGACATAGCCGCGGTCCTGCGCCGGAATGAAGCCCTGCGATGTGGTCCCGATCAGCCAACCGGCGCTGCCGATCAGCACGACATAGATCAGGAGCATGATCACCGAATGCCGGATCACGAAATTGGCAAGACCGGCATAGCCGTGCGAGAGCCGATCGAACACGCGGTTGAACACGCCGGTGAAGGCATTCCAACCGCGCGCGATGAGATTCCAAGCGGCCGGCGGCCGCTTCTCCTCGTGCGGCGTGAGGATCAGCGAGGCCAGCGCCGGCGACAGCGTCAGCGAGCAGAAGCAGGAGATCGCGGTCGCGACCGCGATGGTGACGGCGAATTGCTGGAAGAACTGCCCGGAGATACCGCCGAGAAACGCGGTCGGCACGAACACCGCGCACAGCACCAGCGCAATCGAGACCAGCGCGCCGCCGACCTCCTCCATGGTCTTGAGCGCCGCATCGCGCCGGCTCAAACCGTGCTCGAGATGGCGTTCGACGTTCTCGACCACCACGATGGCATCGTCGACCACGATTCCGACGGCAAGGACGAGGCCGAACAAAGTGAGATTGTTGATGGAGAAGCCCAGCGCCGCCATCACCGCGAAGGTGCCGACCAGCGACACCGGGATCGCGATGATCGGGATGATCGCAGGCCGCCAGCCCTGCAGGAACACCAGCACCACGACGACCACCAGCAGCATGGCTTCATAAATGGTCTTGATCAGCTCGTGGACGGACTGCGCGATGAACTCGGTCGGGTTGTAGCCGATATTGTAGTCGAGGCCTTTCGGGAAGCTCTGCTTGAGCCTCGTCATGGTGTCGGAGATGTTCTTGGCCGTCGCGAGCGCATTTGACCCGGGCCGCTGCGTCACCAGCATGGCGACCGCCGATTTGCGCAGCAGGAAGCTGTTGGTGGTGTAGGAGAGCGCGCCGAGCTCGATGCGGGCGACGTCGCGCAGGCGCACGGTGCGGCCATCGGAGCCGGCCTTGATCAGGATGTCCTCGAACTGCTTCTGATCTTTCAGGCGCCCCGTGAAGGTGAGGTTCGGCTGGAAGGCGCGGTCGGCGATCGGCGGCTCGGCGATCTGGCCGCCCGCGATCTGCACGTTCTGGGCGCGGATCGCGGCCAGCACCTCGGTCGAGGTCAGGCCGAGATTGGCGATGCGGTCAGGATCGAGCCACAATCGCATCGAATAGTCGCGCGCGCCGAAGATCTGGATGTCGCCGACGCCGTCGATGCGCAAGAGCTGGTCGCGGACCTGGAGCAGCGCGTAATTCGAGATGTAGAGCTGGTCGAATGTGTCGTCGGGCGACAGCATGAACACGACCATCAGGATGTCGGGCGAGTTCTTGCGCGTGGTGACGCCGTTGCGCTGAACTTCCTCGGGCAGGCGCGGCTGCGCGATGGCGACGCGGTTCTGCACCAGCACCTGGGCCTTGTCGAGATCGGTGCCGAGCTTGAAGGTGACGGTGATGGTGAGCTGGCCGTTCGAGGTCGCCTGGCTGTAGAGATACAGCATGTCCTCGACGCCGTTGATCTCCTGCTCGATGGGAGCTGCCACCGTGTCGGACACGGTCTGCGCGGAAGCACCGGGATATTGCGTGGTGACGACGACGGTCGGCGGCACCACTTGCGGATATTCGGAGACCGGCAGCGTGGTGTAGGCCAGCGCGCCGACAATCAGGAGCACGATCGACAGCACCATCGCCAGGATGGGCTGGTTGATGGAGAGACGGCCGAGATTCATGACTTGCCACCGGCCGGGGCTTGCGCGGTCTGCGGGGCAACCTTGGCGCCGACGCGGGCGCGCTGGATGCCGTTGACGATGACGCGATCGTCTGCTTTCAGCCCCTCGCGGATCACGCGCAGACCCTCGTCGAGCGGCCCGAGCACCACAGGGCGCGCTTCGACCGTGTCATCAGGCTTCACCACGAAAACGATCTTGCGGGACTGATCGGTCGCGATCGCGGCGTCCGGAATCAGCAGCGCTTCGTAGGGCGCGCTGCCAATCAGGCGGACGCGGCCGAACTGGCCGGGCAGAATCGACAGATCGGTGTTCTTGATCACCGCGCGGCTGCGCAGCGTTCCCGTCGAGACGTCCAGGCGATTGTCGAGGAAGTTGATGGTACCCTCGTGAGACGGCTTGGTCTCGCCGGCGAGTGTCACTTGCACCGGGTTCGCCGTATCGCGCGAGCTTGGCCGCCGTCCCTCGAACCACAGCTTGCTATATTTGATGAAGGTCGCCTCATCCATGTCGAAATAGATGTAGATCGGATCGAGTGTCACGATGGAGGTCAGCAACGTCGACGATCCGTTATCGCTGCCCTGCACGAGATTGCCGGGGCTGACGAGATGACGGCTGACGCGGCCCGTCAGCGGCGCCGTCACATGCGTGAATTCGATGTTGAGTTTAGCGGCCTTCAGCGCGCCTTCGGCCTGCATCTCGGCGGCGTGTGCGGCCTGCAAGGCCTGGCGGCGCTGATCGACGACCTGCTCCGAGACCGCGCTGGTCTGCACCAGGTTGAGACCACGGTCGAGCTCGCGCTTGGCAAGCTCCACTTTGGCCCGTGCATCCGACAGCTGGCCCTCCGCCTGCGTGGCCACCGCCTCGAACGGTCGCGGATCGATCACGTAGAGCAGATCGCCCTGGCGCACGATCGCGCCGTCCTGGAACTCGACCGAGTTGACGAAACCGCCGACGCGCGGGCGTACCTGCACCTCTTCGACCGCCTCGAAGCGGCCGGTGAACTCGTCCCAGTCGGTGACGGTGCGCTTGACGGGCTGGGCGACGGTCACCGGCGCAGGTGGCGGCGCCGCAGCCTGCGAAGCCGGCTTGTCGCAGCCGGACAGGGCGAACGCCGCGGCGAGAAGCCCACCGATCGCGCTGAGCCGAACGAAATCGTGCGTTTTGACAAATGGCTCGCTTCCGTCCGGTCCGCTCATCCCAGGTCCTCGCACAAAAACCGCGGAAAAAAGCAGGGTACGCCTCTACCTGCGGGCGCCACAAGATGGGTGGCCAAGATGAACTCTGCAAGACCAAAGCATGCGCAACGCTTCGAAGTTTGCCTGGCCGGATGGCGGGTTGACAGGCGCGTGCGAGGGCAGCGTGGACCGCCGTGCTCGAGGATTGAGTCCCAGCCTGTCGCTTCTCGGGTCGTCAGCCCGGGCCTGCGCAGGCCTGTCCCGGGCATCCCACGATCTTCCTGCCTCGTGGCAAGGCGTGTATGGCCGGGACAGGCCCGGCCCTGACGCCGTGGAAACTTCGGTATGCCCATCGCCTCATGCGGTTGCCCGGTCGCAGGCGAGGAGAAGAGACGAAAGGGCGCCAGCGTCTTCGCACATGACGGGCGCGACGGGGTCGGCTAGATTGTCCCACCAAAAACAAGACGAATTGTCCTGGGAGGACAGGCGTGCATCAGGGACGTGTCGTTTTCGGCGCGATCGAGGAGGTCGTGTTCGGCCATCCTGCAGCCGGCGCCATCGTCGCCCAGATGGACCGGCTGGGAGCACGCCGCGCGTTCCTGATGGTTTCGGGTACGCTCAACCGGAAGACCGACGAGATCACGAAGATCAGGGAGGCGCTTGGCCCGCGTTGCGCCGGCCTGTTCGACACGATGCCGGCACATACGCCGCGCGAGGCGGTGATCGCCGCGACCCGGGCGGCGCGCGAGGCGGACGCCGACCTGATCGTCACCGTGGGCGGCGGCTCGATCACCGACGGCGCCAAGGCGGTGCAGCTCTGCCTTGCCAACGGCATCGACGATATCGAAGGCATCGATCGCATTCGCGTCCACAAGGGCATCGCGCCGGAGATGAATGCACCGATCGTGCGGCAGATCAGCGTGCCGACCACGATCGCCGGCGGCGAGTTCAGCGCGATCGCGGGCGTCACCGACCGAGCCGCGCATGTCAAGCAGATGCTGCGGCATCCGCTCACGGTGCCGCGCGCGACCATCCTCGATCCGGCCATCACCGTGCACACGCCGGAATGGCTGTTCCTGTCCACCGGCATCCGCGCCGTCGATCATTGCGTCGAGGCGATCTGTTCGCGCGAGACGCATCCCTATGCCGATGCGCAATCAGTGAAGGGACTTGCCATGCTCGCCGACGCGTTGCCGCGGGTGAAGGCCGATCCTGCCGATCTCGACGCGCGTATGGACGCGCAGATCGGCACCTGGTTGTCGATGGGCGCGCTTTCGGCAGGCGTGCCGATGGGTGCGAGCCACGGCATCGGCTACGTCCTGGGCGCGGCCTTCGCCGTGCCGCACGGCTACACTTCCTGCATCATGCTGCCGGCGGTGATGCGCTGGAATGCACGCGACAATGCCGAACGCCAGATGATCGTCGCGGCCGCGATGGGCTATCCCGGCCACAACGCCGCCGACGTGCTCGATGCCTTCATCCGTTCGCTCGGCATGCCGCGCAGCCTCGCCGAGGTGCGCGTGTCGCCGGAGCATTTCGATGCCATCGCCGAGCAGGCGATGCGTACGAACTGGATTCCGCGCAATCCACGCAGGATCGATGGCCCCGCCGACGTGCGCGAAATCCTGCTTCTCGCCGCATAATTGAAAGCCGGAGGATCGATGTATACTGGTACGCATGCCCGCCTGCGCCCGCTGCAGCCCGCCTTCATCATGGCGGCGACCGGCGAGGCCGTCACCTATCGCGAGCTCGAGGTACGCAGCAATCGGCTGGCGCATCTGTTCCGCAGGCACGGCTTGAGGCGGCTCGATCACTACTCGATCTTCATGGAGAACAATTCGCGCTATCTGGAAGCCTGCGGCGCGGGTGAACGCTCCGGGCTCTACTACACCTGCATCAACTCCTTCCTGACGCCGGGCGAGCTCGCCTATCTCCTCGTCAACAGCCGGTCGAAGATCCTGATCACGTCCGTTGCCAAGCTCGGCATCGCGCGCGAGGCGATCCAGGCCTGCCCCGACGTCAGGCTCTGCATCGTCGCCGATGGCCCGGGTGAGAGCGAACGCATCGTCGGGCTTGCGGAGGTGGCCGCAGACATGCCGACAACACCGATCGGGGATGAGTGGCTCGGTACTGCCATGCTCTATTCGTCCGGCACGACGGGACGGCCGAAGGGCATTTTGCGGCCCCTGCCCGAAGAGCCGCCGAAGCACAATCTGCCGCTGTTCGATTTTCTGACGAAGCTCTGGCACTACCGGGAAGGCATGGTCTATCTGTCGCCCGCACCGCTCTATCACTCCGCTCCGCAAGCCGCCGTGAACCTCACGATCCGCATGGGCGGCACCGTGATCATCATGGAGAGTTTCGATCCCGAGCGCTACCTCCAGCTCGTCGAGAAATGGGGCATCACCCACACGCAGCTGGTGCCGACGATGTTCTCGCGCATGCTGAAGTTGCCGGAGGAGGTGCGGTGCCGCTACGACCTTTCCTCGCTGGAGATCGCGATCCACGCCGCCGCGCCCTGCCCGGCCTTGGTCAAGGACGACATGATCAAATGGTGGGGACCGATCATCCACGAATATTACGGCGCGACCGAGGGCCTCGGCTTCACCGCCTGCAACAGCGAGGAATGGCTCAGCCACCGCGGCACCGTCGGCAAGGTGCTGCTCGGCGACCTCCACATCCTCGACGAGAACATGCGGGAGTGCCCGACCGGCACGCCAGGCCAGGTCTGGTTCAAGACGGCAACGCCCTTCGAATATTTCAGCGATCCCGAGAAGACCAGGGAAGCGCGCTCGCCCGACGGCAGCATGAGCACGGTCGGCGACGTCGGCTATGTCGACGCCGACCGCTTCCTGTACCTGACCGATCGCGCGACCTTCATGATCATCTCCGGCGGGGTGAACATCTATCCGCAGGAATGCGAGAACTTGCTGATCACCCATCCGAAGGTCGCCGATGCCGCCGTGTTCGGCGTGCCCAATGCCGATCTCGGCGAAGAGGTGAAGGCGGTGGTGCAGCCGATGCCGGGCGTGGTGCCAGGGCCGGCTCTCGCCGAAGAGCTGATCGCGTTCTGCGCAAGATCGCTGTCGCGGCAGAAGGTGCCGCGCTCGGTCGATTTCGAGAAGGAGTTGCCGCGACTGCCGACGGGGAAGCTGTACAAGCGGCTTCTCAGGGACAGGTATTGGGGGAACAAGGCGTCAAGGATCGTGTGAGACCTTCGGTCCACTCATGCGCGAGACGTGACCAGACAAAGGGTGTCGTCCCGGGGCGCGACGAGGTCGCGAACCCGGACCCATAACCACAGGGAGCGGTTGTCGCGCGAGCAGATCACTCCGAGTCCTCGCAAAATTCCTCCTTGTGGATATGGGTCCCGGATCTGCGCTTCGCTTGTCCGGGACGACGGCGGAGTGCTTGATGAGCAGTGGGACACTTCAGTTCCGCACCTCTTCGCACCTGCACTCTTACATGTGGGACCAGGAAAACCCTGCGGCCTTGCGTCATCCGAATTGTCGAGGCTGCAAGCGGCCTTACCGGTTGCCTCCCTCAACTTGCGTGCTATCGTTACGACAACAGGCCGCAAAAGGCCGATGTCCAGGGAGGATGAGCATGCGGAGCGTGTGGGCGCTCGCCGCAATGGCGGCGCTATCTGTGCTGACGGCCTCAACCAACACGCTCGCCGGCGAGCCCAAGCAGGGCGGTGTCCTGCGGATGTATCATCGTGACAGTCCGGCAAACGCGTCGATCCTCGAAGGCGCGACCTATTCGGTCAACGTGCCGTTCATGGGGGTTTTCAACAATCTCGTCATCTACGATCAGCACATTGCGCAGAACAGCCCTGATACCCTCAGGCCCGAACTGGCCGAAAGCTGGTCCTGGAGCAGCGACAACAAGAAGCTGACGTTCAAGCTGCACCAAGGCGTCAAGTGGCACGACGGCAAGCCGTTCACATCGGCCGATGTCAAATGCACCTTCGATCTCCTGATGGGCAAATCGCAGCAGAAGCTGCGGCAGAATCCACGCAAGGCCTGGTACAACGAAGTCAACGGCATCACGACGAACGGCGATTTCGAGGTCTCCTTCGACCTGAAGCGGCCGCAACCCTCGCTGCTGGCGATGCTCGCGTCCGGCTATACGCCGATCTATCCCTGTCACGTCTCGCCGGCGGACATGCGCACCCATCCGATCGGGACCGGACCGTTCAAATTCGTCGAGTTCAAGGCCAATGAATCGATCAAGCTGACCCGGAATCCGGACTATTGGAAGAAGGGCCTGCCCCATCTCGACGGCATCGAGTACACGATCATCCCGAACCGCTCGACCGCGATTCTCGCCTTCGTCGCCGGCAAGTTCGACATGACCTTCCCGACGCACATCACGATCCCGCTGCTGAAGGACATCAAGTCGCAGGCGCCGAACGCGATCTGCGTGGTCGAGCCGACCAACGTTTCGACCAACATCATCGTCAATTCGACCTCAGCGCCGTTCGACAACATCGATATCCGCCGGGCGGTGGCACTTGCGCTCGACCGCAAGGCCTTCGTCGACATCCTGTTCGAAGGCCAGGCCGATATCGGCGGGACCCTGCTGCCGCCGCCGCAAGGCATCTGGGGCATGCCCAAGGACAAGCTCGAGACCATTCCGGGCTACGGTCCGAACGTGAATGCGAACCGCGAGGAGGCGAAGAAGCTGATGCAGAAGGCGGGCTACGGCCCCGACAAGCATCTCGCGGTGAAGATCTCCACGCGCAACCTCGCGGAATATCGCGATCCGGCCGTCATCCTGATCGACCAGCTCAAGAGCATCTACATCGACGGCGAGCTCGACGTCGTGGAGACCGCGAACTGGTTCCCGAAAGTCGCGCGCAAGGACTACATGCTCGGCCTCAACCTCACCGGCAACTCCGTCGACGATCCCGACCAGTCGTTCTACGAGAATTATTCCTGCGGCTCGGAACGGAACTACACCAATTACTGCAACAAGGAGATCGAGAAGCTGTTCGACGTGCAATCGCAGGAGACCGACACAGCCAAGCGCAAGCCGCTGGTCTGGGATATCGACAAGAAGCTGCAGGAGGACGTCGCCCGCCCGATCATCTTCCATGCACGGGCCGGCACTTGCTGGCAGCCCTACGTCAAGGGCGTCACGATCATGTCGAACAGCTCCTATAACGGCTTTCGCTATGAGGATGTGTGGCTCGACAAGTAGCACGTCAGGCTGAAGACTAGCGGCTCGCGGAGGGCGAAGGATGTTTGCCTATCTGGTGCGACGCCTGTTCCTGATGCTCGTGACCCTGTTCGGGATCTCGGTCGTCATCTTCCTCCTGCTGCGCATCGTGCCCGGCAATATCGTCGACATCCTGTTCGCGGCCGCCGGCTACGTCGATCCCGCCGACAAGGCCAATCTGGAGAAGGAGCTCGGCATCGACCAGCCGCTGATCGTGCAATATTGGCACTGGATCAGCGGCTTCCTGCGCGGTGATCTCGGCTACTCCTACGTCTCCGAGAAGCCGGCGCTGCAGGAAATATTGCCGCGGATTCCGATCACGGCGCGGCTCGCCGGCCTTGCGCTGTTGTTCTCTGCCTCGATCGGCATTCCGCTCGGCGTCATCAGCGCGGTGAAGCAGGGGACAAAGCTCGACTACGCGCTCCGCGTCGTCAGCCTCAGCGGATTGTCGCTGCCCTCGTTCTGGCTCGGACTTTTGATCCTCACCGCGTCGGTGGCGATGTTCGGCCAGATGCCGATCTTCAATCCGAATCCGCAGACCTGGCTCGAGGCGTTCGCGACCTACGCCGTGCCGGCCGCAGCCGTCGGCTTCCGCAGCGCCGCGCTGACCATGCGCATCACCCGCTCCTCGATGCTGGAGGTGCTGAGGCAGGACTATATCCGCACGGCCCGCGCCAAGGGCGCCTCCGATGCCGCGGTGAACTATCACCATGCGCTGAAGAACGCGATCCTGCCCGTCATCACCGTGATCGGCATCGAGGCGGCTTTCCTGATCGGCGGCCTGATCGTCACCGAGACGGTGTTCAACATTCCGGGCGTCGCGCGCTTCCTGGTGGAGGCGATCCGCTGGCGAGACTATCCGATCGTGCAGAACCTCGTGATGTTCATCGCGGTCGTCGTGGTATTCGCCAATTTCACCGTCGACATGCTCTACGCGGTGTTCGACCCGCGGATCAGGTACACGGATTAGGAGATCAGCTTGGCCGCGATCGACTTCGACGTTGAACTGAGGCGAGCCGGCGCGCATGCCACCGGTGGCTGGCGGCGCGTGCTGTTTCTGGCGCAGCGGCACGTGCTGGGCGCGGCGGGGCTCATTATCATGACGGTGTTCGTGCTCACCGCGATCTTTGCCGACTTCATCGCCCGCTACGATCCCCTCACGGTCGATTCCGCGCGCGCGCTAGCGCGCCCGAGCTGGGCCCACTGGATGGGAACGGATTCCTTCGGCCGCGACGTGTTCAGCCGCATCATCCACGGCGCGCGGATCTCGCTCGCTGTCGGCATCGGCTCGACCGCGCTCGGCGGCACGATCGGCGTCATCGTCGGGCTGACCTCGGGCTATCTGTCCGGCTGGGTCGATCTCGTATTCCAGCGCGTCTCCGACGTTCTTCAGGCGCTGCCGCTGCTGGTGCTCGCCCTCATCATGACGGCAGCACTCGGCCCTTCCTTGCCGAACGTCATCATCGCCATCTCCATTCCGCTGATCCCGACCGTGTCGCGCGTGATCCGCGCCAACACGCTGGCGCTGCGCGAGCAGCCTTTCGTCGAGGCCGCCAAGTCGATCGGCATGAGCGAGATGCGCATCGCGCTGCGCCACGTGCTGCCGAACACGCTGGCGCCGCTGATCGTGCTCGCGACCGCCCAGCTCGGCTCGACCATCCTCACAGAGGCCTCGCTCTCCTTCCTCGGCCTCGGCATTCCCGAGCCTTATCCGTCGTGGGGCCGCATGTTATCCGAATCTGCCGCCGAATATGTCCGCACCGCGCCCTGGCTCGTGATCTTCCCGGGCATCGCCATCAGCCTCGCCGTGTTTGGCGCCAATCTGTTCGGCGACGCTCTGCGCGACATCCTGGACCCGAGGCAACGCGGCTGATGGCGGACAAATCCGATCTCGTGCTCGACGTGAGGAACCTGAAGACGGTGTTCTTCACCAATTCCGGCCTCTTCAAGGCTGTCGACGACCTCTCCTTCAGCGTCAAGCGCGGCGAGACACTGGCGATCGTCGGCGAATCCGGCTGCGGCAAGAGCGTGACCGCGCTCTCGCTGATGCGGCTCGTGCCCGATCCGCCCGGCCGCATCGTCGGCGGCTCCGTGTCGCTCGAAGGCACCGACCTGCTGGCGCTGCATGAAACGGAGATGCGCGCGGTCAGGGGCAACCGCATCTCCATGATCTTCCAGGAGCCGATGACCTCGCTCAATCCGGTGATGCGGATCGGCGACCAGATCGTCGAGGCCGTGCGGCTGCACCGAAACATCTCGTCGAAGGAAGCACACGACATCGCCGTCGAGATGCTGCGCCTGGTGCGCATCCCCGAGCCGGCGCGACGCGCGCGCGAATATCCGCATCAGCTGTCCGGCGGCATGCGCCAGCGCGCGATGATCGCGATGGCGCTGGCGTGCCGGCCGGCGCTGCTGATCGCGGACGAGCCGACCACCGCGCTTGACGTCACCATCCAGGCGCAGATTCTGGCGCTGATCCTCGATCTCCAGAAGGAACTCGGCACCGGTCTCGTCCTCATCACGCACGATCTCGGCGTCGTCGCGCAGACGGCGCAGCGCGTGATCGTGATGTATGCGGGGCGAAAGGTCGAGGAAGCCGGCGTCGAGGCGCTGTTCGCCGCACCGAAACATCCCTACACGCGCGGGCTGATGGCCTCGATCCCGGCCGTTCCTGCATCCGGCGCACCGGCACAGGCGCGCTTGAACGAAATTCCGGGCACGGTGCCCTCGCTGGTGCGACTGCCGAAGGGCTGCGCCTTCGCGCCGCGCTGCAAGCTCGCGATCAAGCGCTGCGAGGCAGAATATCCTCCGCTCGCGGACTGGGGCGGCGGCCATCTCGCCGCCTGCTGGCGCGCCGAAGAAGTCGCGGAGGTTGCATGACCGAGGCGCTGCTCGAAGTCACCGACCTCAAGAAATATTATCCGGTGCGCGCCGGCGTGCTGCGACGACAGGTCGGCACCGTGCACTCGGTCGACGGCGTCTCGTTCTCCCTTCATGCCGGCGAGACGCTCGGCCTCGTCGGCGAATCCGGCTGCGGCAAGTCGACGGTGGCGCGGAGCGTGCTGCGGCTGGTCGAGCCGACCTCGGGCCAAATTCGTCTCGATGGCCAGGACATCACCCACCTTTCCAAGACGGCACTGCGTCCGCACCGCCGTTCGATGCAGATCGTGTTCCAGGACCCGTTTGCCTCACTCAATCCGCGCATGACGGCGGGCGACATCGTCGGCGAGCCGCTCGCCGTGCATGGGCTTGCAACCGGCAAGGAACTGGAGGCACGGGTCGCAAGACTGTTCGAGCAGGTCGGATTGCGACCCGACCAGATGCGCAACTTCCCGCATCAGTTTTCGGGTGGCCAGCGCCAGCGCATCTGCATCGCACGCGCGCTCGCGCTGGAGCCGCGTCTGATCGTCTGCGACGAGCCGGTATCCGCGCTCGACGTCTCGATCCAGGCGCAGGTGATCAACCTGCTGATCGACCTGCAGCGCCGGCACGGCTTCTCCTACCTCTTCATCGCGCACGACCTCGCCGTGGTCGCCCATATCAGCCACCGCGTCGCCGTGATGTATCTCGGCCGCATCGTCGAGATCGCCGACAAGGACGAGCTGTTCCGCAACCCACGTCATCCCTACACGCAAGCCCTGCTCGCCTCCGTGCCGATCGCCAACCCGCTGGCGAAGAAGCTCGCGCCGCTGGTCGACGGCGACGTGCCGAGCCCGGTCAATCCGCCATCGGGATGTGCATTTCACACCCGCTGCCGGTTTGCGATGGAACGATGCAGGACGGAGCGGCCGGCGCTGGTGGATGCGGGCGACAGGCACCGAGTGGCGTGTTTGTTGAATGAGGGGACGGGGCGAGGTCGATAATTCCGCCTGTCGTCATTGCGAGCGCAGCGAAGCAATCGAGAATCTTTCCCCGGATGCAGATTGCTTCGTCGCGTCGCTCCTCGCAATGACGCGAGCGCTACCCCACCTCGATCTCCGCCACGATCCTGCCCGTCGTCACCTGCTCACCCTCTGCAACGTCGATCGCCGCGATGACGCCGTCGAGGCCGGCCTTGTGGACGTGCTCCATCTTCATCGCCTCCAGCGTCAACACCGGCTGGCCTGCGGTGACGCGATCGCCCGGCTTTACCAGCACGGCGACGACGCGGCCATTCATGGCGGCGCGGACCTTTCCGTCGCCGCCATTCGTTGCCGCCGCTTTCGGCGCGGCGAGGGTGAGATCGGTGACGGCGAACGGAACGCCGCGATGCTGGAGGTAGAGCCGGTCGCCGTCGCGCAGGAACTTGGCGCTGTCCATGATATCGTCGTGGCGGAAGCGGATCGCGTTGGCATCGAGCTGCTCGATCTCGAACTTGTCCTTGCGGCCTTCGGCGGCGACAGTGTAGCCGCCATCGTGCTCGCGAGTGATTTCAAGTTCGTGCGCGTGTCCGGCGATCTCGATCTTCGCAGGCAGCGGGAATGCTGCCGACAGGCTGCGGCCACTCTGCCAAGACGGCGCGCGCGGGTTCGTGACGTAGAGCAAGAGGCCCGCCAGCGCCATGTCGAATGCCGCGTCGGCACGCGATGCCAGCAGCTCGTCGCGATGCGCGCCGATGAAGGCCGTCGTCGCCTCGCCTTTGGCGAAGCCGGGGTGGCGCAGGCAGGAGATCAGGAACGCCTGATTGGTGATCACGCCGAACGCCGTGAGCTGCTCGAGGCCGACGATCAGCCGCCCCCTCGCCTCCTCGCGCGTCGCGCCATGGCTGATCATTTTGGCGATCATGGAGTCGTAAAACGGTGGAATTTCCGAGCCTGACTGCAACGCGTGCTCGACGCGGATGCCGTCGGGCACCTGCCAGCGCGCCATGCGGCCGGACTGCGGCATGAAATCATGCGCGGCATCCTCCGAGCAAAGCCGGACCTCGATGGCATGGCCCTCGAAGCGGATATCGTGCTGCTTCACCGGCAATTGCTCGCCGCGCGCCACGCGCAGCTGCAGTTCGACGAGATCGAGCCCGGTGATCGCCTCGGTCACGGGATGCTCGACCTGAAGGCGTGTGTTCATCTCCATGAAATAGAACTCGCCACGTTCGTCGAGCAGGAACTCCAGCGTGCCCGCCCCTTCGTAGCGCAGCGCCTTCACCGCCGCGACCGCGACCTCCCCCATCTTCGCGCGCAGCTCCGGCGTGACCGCGGGGGACGGCGCCTCCTCGATCAGCTTCTGGTGCCGCCGTTGCACCGAGCAGTCGCGCTCGCCGAGATGGATGGCGTTGCCGTGGCTGTCACCGAACACCTGGATCTCGATGTGGCGGGGATTCTGGATGGCGCGTTCGAGGATGACCGTGGCATCGCCGAACGCCGCCTTTGCCTCCGACCGCGCACTGCGGAGAGCATCGGGAAAGGAGCCCGCATCGGTGACGAGCCGCATGCCACGGCCGCCGCCGCCGGCCACCGCCTTGATCATCACGGGAAAGCCGATCTTTTTGGCTTCCCCCAGCATGACCTCATCGCCTTGATCGGCGCCTTGATAGCCGGGCACGATGGGAACGCCGGCCTTCTTCATGATCTCCTTTGCGCCGGCCTTGTTGCCCATGGCCTCGATCGCCTGCGGCGACGGGCCGATGAAGACGAGGCCGGCCTCCTTGCAGGCGCGCGCGAACTCCTCGTTCTCGGCGAGAAAGCCGTAGCCGGGATGCACGGCATCCGCGCCGCTGGCCTTCGCCGCGGCAATGATCGCGGGGATGTTGAGATAGGATCGCGCGGGCAGCGCCTCGCCGATGCGCACGGCCTGGTCGGCCTGCCGCACGTGGAGGGCATCGCGATCGGCATCCGAATAGACCGCGACGACGCCGAGGCCGAGCCGTCGCGTGCTGCGCATCACGCGCAGCGCGATCTCGCCGCGATTGGCGACCAGGACCTTGAAGAACGGCCGGTGCTGCACTGATCCGTTCCTCATGGGCGGGCCACCGAAAACTGCATGCGCTGGGGCGAGCGCGCGTCGCCCTCACGGCAGATCGCGAGCACCTCGGACAGCACGGCGCGGGTGTCGCGCGGATCGATCACGCCGTCGTCGAGCACGCGGGCGCTGGTCGAGAACACGTCCATCTGGCCGTCGAACACGCCGATGATCTCAGCCTTCATGGCGTCCAGCTTGTGCTTCTCGATCGGCTTGCCGCGGCGCGCGGCGGCCGCTTCCGTCACGATCGCCATGGTCTCGGCGGCCTGCTCGCCGCCCATCACCGCCGTCTTGGCATTGGGCCAGGAGAAGCAGAAGCGCGGATGGAAGCCGCGCCCGCACATGCCGTAATTGCCGGCGCCGAAGGACGCGCCGCAGTAGAGGGTGATCTGCGGCACCGTCGCCGAGGTCACCGCCTGAATCATCTTCGAGCCGTGCTTGATCATGCCGGCCTCTTCGTAGGCCTTGCCGACCATATAGCCGGTGGTGTTGTTCAGATACAGCAGCGGCGTGCGGGTCTGGCAGCAGGCCTGGATGAAATGCGTCGCCTTGTTGGCGCCGGCGGGATCGAGCGGGCCGTTGTTGGTGATGATGCCGATGGCCTGCCCCTCGATACGCGCATGGCCGCAGACGGTGGCCGGGCCGTAATTCGGCGCCATCTCCGTGAAGTCGGAATCATCGACGATACGGGCGATCACCTGCTTCATGTCCACAGGGCGCTTGTGGTCCATCGGCATGATGCCGAGCAACTCGTCCTGGTCGTAGCGCGGCGGCCTGAATTGAGCAACCGTCTTGCCCGGCCGTTCCCATTCCAACGCCGCCATGATCTCGCGCGCGATGCGCAGCGCGTCGCGGTCGTCTTCGGCGAGGTAGTCGCCGAGGCCCGACACTTGCGTGTGCATCTCGGCGCCGCCGAGTTCCTCCTCGGTCGCGATCTCGCCGGTCGCCGCTTTCAGCAATGGGGGACCAGCGAGAAACGCGCGGGTGCGGCCGCGGACCATGACGATGTAGTCGGAGAGGCCGGTCTGATAGGCCCCGCCGGCGGTCGAGGAGCCGTGCGTGACGGTGACGACCGGGAGACCCGCTGCCGAGAGCCGCGCGAGATTGCGAAAGATGTTGCCGCCGCGGACGAAGTCCTCGACGCGGTAGCGCAGCAGGTTGGCGCCGGCGCTTTCGACGAGCTGGACGTAAGGCAGCTTGTTCTCCAGCGCGAGCTCCTGCACCCGCAGCGTCTTGTCGAGGCCGAAAGGCTGCAACGCGCCGGCATCGATGCCGGAATCACTGGCGCTCACCATGCAGCGGATGCCCGAGACGAAGCCGATGCCGGCGATGACACCGCCACCCGGCACGCTCTTGGCGGGATCTGATACGTCGAACATATAGCCGGCGAGCGTCGACAGCTCGATGAACGGCGCACCGGGATCGAGCACCAGCGCGACGCGCTCGCGCGGCAGCAGCTGGCCGCGCTTGTGGAAACGGTCCTTCGCTGCCGCCGATGCCGCACGCGTGCGCTCTTCCAGCGCCCGCATACGGTCGATCAGCGCGAGCATGCCGTCGCGGTTGGCGTGGTAGGCCGCGCTGCCGGGGGAAATGGTGTTTTCGAGAATGGACATGAGTCTATCCTGCTCGTCATTGCGAGGAGCGAAGCGACGAAGCAATCCCAGACTGCCTCCGCGGAAAGATTCTGGATTGCTTCGCTTCGCTCGCAATGACGGGTGAAACTGCGTTCAGCGATTCGTCCCAAAGATCTTCCGCGCCTCGGCGGGGCTCGCGATCTCGCGGCCCGCACGCCTTGCGCAGGCGGCAACGGCCTCGATCAGCTGGCCGTTCGACGTCACTTTCCTGCCGTCGGCGAGATAGAAGGTGTCCTCGAGACCGGTGCGCAAGTGACCGCCGAGCTCGGCGCAGCGCTGATGCAGCGGCCAGATCTCCTCGCGGCCGATCGCGGTGACCTGCCAATGCGCCTCGGGGCGCTTCAGCTTGATCAGGATAGGCAGCAGCTCGGGATCAGCGGGCATGCCGGACGCCACGCCCATCACGAAGTTATATTCGAGCGGGCCCTTGTACATGCCGACCTGGCGATACATGCCGACGCAACGGACGATGCCGACGTCGAAGCACTCGAACTCGGGGATGGTGCCGACCGCATTCATGACGTCGAGATAGTCCTTCACCTTCTCGACCGCGTTGTCGAACATCATCGGCGGCCAGGCCCAGCTGTTGTCGGCCTTCACCTTCAGGTAGTTCAGCGAACCGGCGTTGCAGGCAGCGATCTCCGGCTTGGTCTCGCGGATACAGTCGAGCGCGCCAGAGTAGTTCGGCCCCGACACGCCCGAGGTGTGGTTGATGATGACGCCAGGGCAGGCTTCGCGGATCGCCTGCTGGATCTCCTTGCTGACAGCGACCTCCCAGGACGGCAGATGTCCCTTGCCCGGCGCTTGCTGGCGCAGATGGATGTGCATGATGGACGCGCCGGCATCGAACGCAGCCTTGGCCTCGCGCGCCATCTGCTCGGGCGTCACGGGCACGTTGTGCTGCTTGGGGTCGGTGAGCACGCCGTTCAGCGCGCAGGTGATGACGGCCTTGTCGCTCATGCCAAAAATATCTCGCACGTTGAGAATTCAACGCTTGCGATCATGTGATGCGGGGCATGCGGCTTCTTGCGCGGAGAAGCTGGGAAAAACGACGAATCGTAGGGTGGGTTAGTCTTACTGCGTC